>NZ_JAMFSB010000344.1 GCF_026225065.1 Paraburkholderia sp.
GAAACCTCGCCTGTAGCCGTTTTGCACTCGTACCATCCCTGCGGATGCAGAAAGCGTTGCTGGAAATGCGCGATCTGCCTTGGCAAGACGGCGCGCGCGGCCTCGTCATTGCGTGTAGCCAGAGCGCGCAGATATTCGCTCTGCGCCCAGATCCGCTGCGTGGCGTCCTTGATGCGGCCGGCTTCGTCCAGCGACGCGGCGACGCCGCCCGTCACCGGATCGACGCCGTGCCGTTGCGCAAAGTCAAAGGCGCGCGTCAGTGCCTCGTCGAGTCCCGATCCTTCCAGCAATGCGCCGGCCTGCTTGACCAACCAGAACCATTCGAACGGGTGCCCGGGCTCAAGACGATTGTCATCCGCGCCTAACGGCAGCTCCGCGATGCAGCCCGTCGGCGCATGCACGAAAGTGCGCTCGATCGCGCCGGCCAATTTGTGCAAAGCGGTGTCGAACGTGCTATCGCCGGTCGCTGCGCGTGCGGCGAGCCACGCTTCCGTGAGGTGCATCAAGGGGTTTTGCACATGTGTGCCGGTCACCGTCGAAAACGTTGCGTCCAGCGCGGCGTTGAGCAAGCCACCCTGCGCGGCGAAGCGGTCTTCGATTAGCGCCGAGGTACTGTGAACCAGGTCCAGCGCATCCCGATTGCCCGAGCGCGCGCCGAATTCAGCGCAGGCGACGACCAGGAAAGCGTGCGTATACAGGTCCTTGGTCGTATCGAGCGGCGTACCCTCTGAATCGACGCTATAGAACCATCCGCCCCGCTGCTTGTCTTGAAAGTAGTGCACGAGCGCATCGAACAAGACTTCGGCCTGGGCCGTATCACCTGCCTGAGAGAAAACGAACAATTGCCGTGCGCAAGCCATCGCCCGGTAGCGTTCGGCCGGCAGCGGCCGGTGGCCTTCGGTGCTGACTGCCTCGTAAGGCAGTTTCAATGTGGTGTTGAAGCCCGGCCCGCGCCAGATAGGCAGAACGACGCGTGCAAAATGATCGCGTAGGGCGGTGGCAAGGGTGATCGCGGAGGCGGGTGTGTTCATGCTATGAATCTGCTTGGGGTAGAGCCGTACAAGGTTGCGGGCGCTGGGTCCGGCAAGGCAGCGCGGGTCCAAGCATAAATCAAACCGCGAGCGAGGGCACGTTTGCGACCTTCTCAAATGCGGTTCCAATAATTTCAGATAAGGAGGAACAACCATGCTGGGCAATGTCGAACTGGTCTCGCGGCTGGTATTGGCCGCGGCGCTTGGCAGCGTCATCGGTATCGAGCGTGAGCGGCTGTCGTGGGCCGCCGGCTTGCGCACTCACATGCTGGTGTGCGTCGGCTCGGCGCTCATCATGATTGTCTCCGCGTTCGGTTTTGCCGATGTGCTCGGCGCCAAGAATGTCGTGTTGGACCCCTCGCGGATGGCCGCCCAGGTGGTCTCCGGCATCGGCTTTCTGGGCGCGGGCTCGATCCTGATGCGCGGCGAGATCGTGCGGGGGCTGACGACTGCGGCGAGCCTGTGGTCGGTGGCGGCGATCGGGCTGGCGGTGGGCGGTGGCATGTACACGGCGTCGATCGCGGCGACCATCATCATCCTGATCATCCTGGCGGGGATCAAACCACTCGAGCGGCGTTTCATCACAGTCAAACAGCGGCGTCAGCTGACGTTGCTGGTCGAGCGCGGCGCGCTCACGTTTCACTCGCTGCACGAGGCGCTCGGCGCGGCGAGCCCGCGTGTCAAACAGTTTGTGATGCAACAGAGCGACGATGCGCCCGAGTACGATGTGGTGATGATCACACTGCACCGCGTCTCCTCAACCGAATATGCGGCGATTCGCACCCGCTTGCGTGAATTGCCTTGCGTGAAGGAGCTTCGGGAGGACGATCCGACGGTTTAAATCGGCGATGGGCTTTAGCTGGCGCGGGTGGCCGTGAGACAATGCGCTCTCGAAAAAACTGATGGCATTTTGTAGCGGCATTCGGCGCCCGGTGGTTGGCGACGACCGCTTCTTTCCCTATGGCAGATTCCGCAGCATCCACGCAGTCCCGTACGTCCCGCGCCAGCTCGAAGAAGCGGCGCGCCAACACCATCTCCACCGAGACCGAAAATAAACTGGCACGCGCCGCCCGCTCGGCGCAGCGCTTAGCCCAACTGAGCGACGCGTCGCGTGACGGCAGCACGCTCGACATGTTCCCCGACGATCCTACCCGCGCGACGCTGGAGGCGATGAATATCGACATCCGGCAAGGCACGCTGCATGGCTTTGAATTGCCGGATGTCGTACTGGCTGCGGTTGGTGCGACGACTAGCCTGGAGAGCGCGGTGAGCGCTTCGTCCGAAGTACGGGCGGCGCGCCGCGCGCCGCGTGAGAGGACCGAGGCGGCCTATGCGGCTGTGCCGTTGGCGGGGTTCGAGCGCATCGAGCCGACGCAGAAGGTGAGTGCGCCTAAGGATTTATCTTCCAATGCTGTGGGCGTCGGCGGCTTGGTGCCTGAAGCGGTGGAAGTGGTGGATGGACCGGTGGCACTGGCGGCACCGTTGGGCGATTCGCAGCAGACCTCACCGGCCGTTAGCTCGACGCTCGTCTCACCGTCGATGGCGGCGGCGAGTCTGGTGCGCAGCGTAACCGCACGGCGTCCGATCGTCGATTCGTCGTTCGCCCCGACTATGCCGACTGCCCCGGACGCGTCGGCTACGCCGAGCGCCCCGGCAGACACTTCTAAACCGGCGGGTTTGCTGCCTCAGCGAGTTACGGCGAGTTTTGCCACGCCCGCAACGGCGTCGCGCGAGACGGCGGATCTGAACGGCGAGGCTTTGGATCCCGCGGCGACTGGGCCCACGACGGGGAAGGTCAATCCGTTGCCCGACGATGCGGCTGGAGTGGTCACGCCGCCGGCAAGTGCACCGGAACTCGACCGGGCGCGCGCGACGGCGTTCGCCGACACGGTTGACGCGCTGTATGGTGTGATCTCCGATCAGCGCCACGCTGCGACCGATCACTCGCGCCGGATGAAATGGATGCTGTCGATCGTCGTCGGCGCGTTGCTGGTGACTGTCGCGATTGGCATCACGCAGACGGTTCTGCTGATGCGTCTGACTCGCGAAACCACGGCGCAGCAGCACCGTATCGAACAGTTGATGCAGAACGAGCAGACGGCCATGACGAGCCTGCTCGACGCACACCTCGCAATGGCGAATCCGGTAGCAGGTGCCGCGTCCACGGCCTCGGCGCCGATTGCGACACCTCCTCCCGCTGTTGCGACCGCGGCGCGTGCTTCACCCAGCAGCAAGCGAAAAGCGCACACTCACGCTCACAAGCCTAAAGTGGTTCCCGCCGCCCACTGAGCGAATCGAGCCAGAGAACGCGCTGTCGCTCGCGGCGTCCGTTCCCGGCTCAACCCGCTGCCCTTCCTGTCGTTTCGAACGATCAACCCACCACGCCGCTTTCAAAAGGCAGGGTGCGTCCGCGCTCGCAATGATAGTTGCGGTAAGGCGAAGCGCCGCCAGCCATGTGTCCTGAGACGAATCGCGGGATTTAAACTTCCATCGTCAAAGCACAAACGATGGCCGGACCCCCGGCCGGCTTTCTGACGAGCGCAAGATGGCGACCAGCGAACACAAATTTTCAATCGACGAACTGATTCAGGCGCTGCTGCGCGCCCAAGGCATCCACGAGGGTCACTGGGCATTGAACGTTGAGTTTCTGGCGAGCGGCACTGCGGCGAATTCCCCGGTCGACCCCACGAAGACATTGCCTGCTCTGCTGGTATCGGTTGTTAGCGCCACGCTGGTCCGTACCGAAAATTCGGCGCGGGGTACGGTGGACGCGGCCGTTGTCAATCCACGCAAGCGTGTCGCGGCGGCGAAAAGCGCGCGAACCAGGAAAGCGCACGCCAGTACGCTCCAATGATCGCAGCGTTGATAGGGCCGCATCGCTATTGTTTAGCTGCGCGCCCGGCGTAGCTTTCTTGTTGTAATGACGCAACGCAACATCCAGTCGAATGGGTGCGACAAGCGACCACAGTCAAAAAATGTTGCAACGCACTAGCTTTTTCATAGGGAAAACCCCTATAATGCTTCTTAAGGGAAAACCCTAGCAACCAATCAACCGGGAGTCGCCATGAGCGTTATCTTTGCAGTGTTCCAAAAGGTCAGCGACCTCTTCGCGTCGCCCCATCTGCCGATGGATTCGGATTACTCGTACGAAGCGCGTAGCCGCGAAGCTGAACGTCAGCGTCGCGCGCAGTCCACGCTGTTTGGCATCAAGCTGAGCGACTAATTCGCTTAGATCCGGCGCGGCGAGCCGCGCCGGGTGAGCGCTTTGGGCGCGCGCTGCTGCATACGAGCCACGGCCCTGCCGTGGCTTTTGTTCGTTTACGACCTGTTATTGGTGCATCCACGCGTTTTGATTAATCGTCATAGGAAATTCTCGGCTTTCGAATGCACTGCTGAATATTTCAACGCCGAAATGAATGTAACGATGACTGACTGCCATAGCACGCTGGATCCGCACAGAATGCCTCGCCAAGACGCGAAAAAGCTTGCACTTTCCCGACGGACAGGCCTGTTCATCGATCCCCGAATATTGATACTTCTTCTTACAAGCGCTCACGTCTTTAATCGTTTGGCCCCGTTAAAGTTGTTTTCAAGCGCAGGGCACCGGGCGTCGTGGCGATTAGCCAGCCTGCACCTGAGCAAACCTTGAATCGGAGGTCTCACTATGAAAACGTTGAACAAGACATCGCGTACCATTCTCGCCGCTCTGGTGGCCGGCGGGGCATTGCTCACCGCGGGCAGCGCCTTTGCGCAGGCAGATCGCGTTGTGATTTCGGCACCGGGTCCGGTCGCGACTTATGACCAACCACGGATGATTCCGGTGGGCGTGCAGATTGATATCGGCTGGCACGGCGATCGTTATTGGGACGGCCATCGTTATTGGGCGCACGACGACTGGATGCATCACCACCCGCACGATCGGGATCCGTATCGGCACGACGACCACCGTCAGTAATGGTTTGGTGGTAACGGCGCCTGTGGCGCTGTTGTGAGGTCTGACGAGGCCGGTCTCTCTTGACGAGAGGCCGGCCTTGTTGCATTGGACTCGCAAATCCCGGCTCTGCGCTATTCTTAAACACTTTTGTCGACGCCCCAGCGGGGAGAGCAGCTTCGACAAGGCAGTGGTCGGTGTAATAGGCACAGGCCTGATGGGCCTAGGCATTGCGACGCAGAGCGCGTTGTACGTATATCGGACGATTGTCCATGACGTCGACGCGGGGCGTCTTGCCAGCGTGGCATCCAAAGCGGAAGCGGTGCTCGACGAACTGATCGACGCGGGCCGTATCGATGCCACCGCCAAGCGCGCGGCCGTCGCGCGCATCGAAACGCACGTTCGGCTCGAGACAATGGCGGCCGCGCAATTAACCCACAAAATTCCCAGACAGCCGTCCCTTCCAAATGAACGACACCTACTTCTACGACCCGGCCAAAGGCCACGGTCTCAAGCACGATCCGTTCAAGGCGATCGTTGCTCCGCGCCTGATCGGCTGGATCTCGAGCCGCAGTGCTGCAGGCCACCTCAACCTGGCGCCGTACAGCTTCTTTGGCGCCTTTGCGACCTTCCCGGCCATCATCGGTTTCTGCAGTGAAGGCCGCAAAGACAGCATTGGCAATATCGAGGAAACCGGCGAATTCGTCTGGAATCTCGCCACCAGGCCGCTCGCCGAGCAGATGAACCGCAGCTCCGCGCCGGTGGCGCCCGAGGTCGACGAATTCCAGCTCGCAGGACTCACGCCAGCGCCGGGTCGCAGCGTTTCGGTGCCGCACGTCGGCGAATCACCCGCGGCGCTCGAATGCAAGCTGCTACAGATCGTGCGCCTGAACGCCCTCGACGGAACACCGATGGATAACTACCTCGCCCTCGGTCAGGTGGTCGGTGTCCACATCCAGAATGCCTATCTCAAGGACGGCCTGTTCGATACGCACGCGGCCCAGCCGATCATGCGCGCGGGCTATCGCGCCGACTATGCACAGATCGGCGAGATGTTTCAGATGATCCGCCCGACTGCGTGAACCAATGTGGTTGGCCGGTTTGACAGTGCCGCCGTCCGTTTGACAATGCCACCAGCGAAGCTGGAACGCTTGATGCTTGAAAACGGCGCTCACCGTGCCGTTTTCCTGCCCGTTCATCTTTCTGGAGCGCGATCATGTCTACCGAATTCGCCACGCAGTTCACGCATGTCCGTCCGCAAGACACTTCGTACGAGGACCAGGGGCTGCGCGACTTTTTTCTCTACCGCGATCTCGGCATCGCGCAAGCGACAGGAGGCAAGGTCCTGGCCCAGCTTGTGAAGGCGAACCATGCACCAGAGCAAGGCACCGGCTGGCACCGTCATGAGGCCGATTTCCACATTGTGATCATGCTGAAAGGCTGGGCGCGCTTCATGTACGGCGAGAAGGAGACGCTCGTCGCCGCCGGCGATTGCGTCCATCAGGCGCCCGGCATCGTTCATTACCTGTTCGACTACTCCGAAGATATGGAGTACATCGAAATTGTTTCGCCCGCGGATTTCAAATCGATCGATGCGCAGGGGCCGTGCGACGTCCCGGCCGTCACGCCGTGGAAAAGCGTAACGGCTTGAACGGGGCGGAAATCGTATCAGGCCGCCGGTAGGGCGCAGGCAACGAAGCGGCTCCTACCGGTTCGACTCAAGCGGCGTTACTTCGTGGCGACGCCAGCGACGCCTTGCCTGAAGAGGATGCATCGGTCGCCGCTGCAGCCGCCGTCACAGCAGATGCGGCTGGCGCCGCAATGGGCGCCGCGACCACCGGCACCGGCCGGATCGCCTGAGCGCGCGAACTCACCGCGGTCGCGCGCGGCTCATTGTCGTAGATCACTGCCCGTACACGCGGATAGATATGCCGCTCCCAGCGATGGCCGTTGAACACCCCGTAGTGTCCGACGCCCGTCTGCACATGATGGGTCTTGAGATAAGGCCGAAGCTTGTCGCACATGTCTTGCGCCGCGAGCGTCTGCCCGACTGCGCAGATATCGTCCTTCTCACCCTCTACAGTTAGCAGCGCCGTGCGACGAATCTTCGACGGTTCGATCAGGCGTCCGCCCACCTCCAGTTCATGCAGCGGCAACGCATGGCGTTGAAATACGGTCTCGACGGTTTCCAGATAGAAATCCGCCGTCAGGTCCATCGTTGCGAAGTACTCCTCGTAGAAGATCCGGATGGTGTCCGCCTTGGCCGGATCGCCTTTGGCGCGCTCGTAATACATCGTCTCGAACGAATCGAGGTGACGGCCGAGGTTCATTGCCATGAACGCGTTGAGTTGCATGAAGCCCGGATACACGCGGCGGTGCGCACCCGCAAAACCGAACGGCACCGCGCTGATCAGATTGCGCTCGAACCATTCAATCGGCTTGCTCTTGGCGAGCGCGTTGACCTTGGTCGGGTTGATGCGCGTGTCGAGCGGCCCAGCCATAAGTGTCATGCTCGCGGGCTGCGCAGGATGGTCGTCCGCAGCCATCAGCGACACCGCCGCGAGGGCGGCAACCGTCGGCTGGCAAACCGCCAGCAGATGGGTGCCGGGACCAATTGCTTCAACGAACTCGATGATGTGCTGGACGAATTCCTCAAAGCCGAAGCGTCCCTGCGAAAGCGGCACGTCGCGTGGGTTGTGCCAGTCGGTGATGTACACATCGTGCTCGGCGAGCATCGTCTTGACGGTGCCGCGCAACAAGGTCGCAAAGTGGCCGGACATCGGCGCAATCACCAGCACGCGTGGCTGAGCGGGTGAGGGGGCCGTTTCCTTGCGGAAATGCAGCAGCGAACAGAACGGCGTGTGCGCTGCGACCTCCTCGACGAGCTTGACCGGTTTGCCGTCCACCTCGATGGTGTCCAGCTCGAACGGTGGCCTCGAGTGAGTCAGACCGGCCAGGGTGATCAGGTCGCAAGACGCACGTAGCGAGCGGCCTTGTGGCGTTTCGCTGAACGCCGGCCACGCGTCCAACGAATGATTGATAAGCGCCGCGCCGTGCCGAGCCGGAAGCATCAGGTCGGCGAACGCTTGATAAGCGGGATATGCGAACAGGTTCATAGCCTTCGCACGAATGCCGAAAAGGAAGGAGCCCGAATAGAGGCAATACATGTGCCAATGCGTTAAGCAGCGCTGGACACCCGCCTGCGCTGGCATAGCATTTGCACCGTTCCGAGCAGGGTGCCGGTTTTGCCGCGGTTTGGTGCGCATACGCACCACAGCGTGCATAAGGCGGCCCGACACCATGGGCACCACAGACAGGGCTCCCGCTCAGGAGGAGATTGGTATGGCGAATACGACGCTCACCATCAGCAGCAAGAACTATTCGTCATGGTCCCTGCGGGGCTGGCTGCTGACGAAGTTCAGCGGATTGCCTTTCGAAGAGATCGTGATGCCGGTGGATGATCCCAGCGCGCGCGCCGAACTGCTATTGCTTTCGCCATCGATTCTCGTGCCTTGTCTGTTTCATGACGGCATCAAGGTCTGGGACACATTGGCGATTGCTGAGTATCTCAACGAGGTGCAGCCCAATGCAAAGCTGTTGCCGGACGACCGGCGTGCCCGGGCGCACTGCCGGGCCATCAGTGGCGAGATGCATTCGGGGTTTGGTTCGTTACGCTCGGCACTGCCGATGAACCTCAAAGCGCATTTCCCGGGCTTCAAGGTCTGGGCGCGAGCGCAGTCCGATATCGACCGGATCGTTGCAATCTGGCGCCAGTGTCTCGAGCAATACGGCGGTCCCTATCTGTTTGGAGAACGTAGCGTCGCCGATGCGATGTATGCACCGGTGGTGACGCGCTTCGTCACCTACGACGTCAAGCACGACCCGGATATCGTCGAATACGGACAGCGCATCCTCGCGCTGCCGGAGATGCAGCAATGGACGGTCGACGCGCAGCAGGAAGTCGACGAGATCGATGAGCTGGACGTCGAGTTCTAAGCGTCCTCGCAACTTCGCGTTTTGCTCCAGACCCGGCGCGCCTCGGGCGGCCGTGCCCCGGATCAATCCCGACGCGCTGCGTCGAGCTTGAACACGCTCACCACCTGCGCGAGCCGTGCGGCCTGATCGCGTAGTTCTGCGGCGGCCTGTTCGGCGTTGCCGACAATCGCGGCGTTCTGTTGGGTCGCTTCGCCGATCTGCGTAACGGCGATATTCACCTGTTCGATGCCGCCCGACTGCTCGCGCGACGCCACGCTAATTTCGCCCATGATCGCACGGACCTGGCCGACCCGTTCGACGATGCCATGCATCGTCGCGCTCGCCTCTTCGGCGATCTTGAAGCCACTTTGGACCCGCGCGGTCGATTCGCCGATCAGCGCTTCGATTTCCTTCACGGCAGCCGCGCTGCGTTGAGCAAGCGCACGCACTTCGGAGGCGACCACTGCGAAGCCCCGACCGTGTTCGCCAGCCCGCGCCGCCTCGACCGCTGCATTCAGCGCGAGGATATTGGTCTGAAACGCAATGCCCTCGATCACGCTGGTGATGTCGGAGATTTTCTGCGAGGAGCGGGTGATCTCACCCATCGTCGAGACGACGCGTTCCACTGCGCGGCCGCCTTCCATCGCTGCTTCGGAGGCGCTCGTCACGAGTGTATTGGCCTGTGCGGCGTGGTCCGCGTTCTGCTGTACGTTCGATGTCATCTGTTCCATGCTCGCGGCAGTCTCTTCGAGGCTGCTTGCCTGCACGGCGATGCGCGAGGCGATATCGCCGCTGTCGGACGCGATCTTCACGGTGCCTTGCGTCATGTCGGACGACGCATTGCGCACCTGGACCACAATGCGCGCGAGGCCTTCGCCGATGCCGTCTATCGCCAGCATCAAGCGCCCGATCTCGTCGGCGCGGGCGTTGTTCCCATCCACAAGCCGCACGCTCAGATCGCCTGCGGCAAGACGTTCGGATGCCTTGGCGACTTCCTCGATCGGACGGCTCACCAGACGCCGTACAGCGATCAGGAAAACCACAGCGAACGCGACGACCAGTGCGAGGCCAATCAGCAGGAAGCGGTTGCGGGTGGCCGTGACCTCGGCCATCACCTCGTCGCGCGGTGCAATGCCACCCACCAGCCAGTGCCATTCCGGCACCGTGGCGAACGACACGTATTTGTCGTGTGCCGAGCTCTCGCCGAGTGCCGCGTCGGCTGAACGGTATTCGAGCTGGCCTTGCTGCATGTCGAGCATCTGCTTGTACGGCGCGTTGGCATCGTCGGCGAGCTGTCCGGCGGCGACCGGATGCACGAGGAACTTGCCGCGGTCCGCACCGTTCGACGCGTCGAGCACGAAGTAATAACCGCTGTCGCCAATCTTGAGTTGGCGGATGCCGTCCTGAACCGACTGGATCTGGGCGCCTACGTCAACGCCGACGAAGAACGCGCCGATCACCTTGCCGCTGGCGTCCGTGATGGGCCGGTACTGCGTGATGTAACGCTTGCCGAACAGCGTGGCGAGACCGGTGAAGGTTCTGCCCGCGACGATCAGACCGTAGGCCGGGCCTTTACGGTCAAGCAGCGTGCCGATTGCCCGGCTGCCGTCCTGCTTCTTCAGCGACGTGGTCACGCGCACGAAGTCGTCGCCGGTGCGCGCAAACACGGTGGCGATGGCGCCGCTACTTTGCAGGAATTGGTCGGGGATCGAGAAGTCCATGTTGAGGACTTTGTCGCCCGCCTTGATGGTGGGTGTCGCGACGCCGTTGATGTCGACTTTTTGCGATTCGTCGAGTGTGTAGGTAGTCGGCAACAGGCTGGCGAACAGTGTCATGGAGCGGCCGACCTCGGCCGACAGGCCCTGGTTGAACAGGGCGATCATGGCGGCGATCGAACGGTCTTTCTCGGCGATACGGGCCAGCACCTGCTCGCTCACCTGTTCGCCGGCCGAGCGGGTCAGCGCCCACGTGAACGCGGCAAAGATCAGCGCGACCAGCGCGCACGAAAGCATGGCGAGCCTGGCCCCGACGCTGGCGCGACGCAAAGAGAATATTTCCATGGGTTTCTGCGGGTAAAGAGATGAGAGAGATAGCGCGCGCCGTGCGTCGATGCGGAGTGCGCCCATGCTCGTCTTACGGCAGATCGACCGGTTTCTTGAGGTTGGAAACGTTTGCAGCAAGGGATGGATGGGGGCACAGTTTGACGGCCAGGCTCGAGCGCAGGTGATAAGCCTGGCCTCGACTATTTCGGAATGATTTAGTCTATGTTGACAAAATAAGAGAACTATTTGGTCAGGATAGACAAATTCAATTTTGTTCGATAGCTTGATAAACTGTAAAATTTGGTCTATGTTGATCAAATAACCCGCCTAATTTGTCAACATAGACCCCATGCGACGCCAGAACAAGGAATTTGTCTCCCCGGACTTGAGACGCCGCTCCGAAGCGCTGGGTTCGGCAATCTCCGCGGCCCGTATTGCCCGGAACATGAGCCGACAGGACTTCTCAGAGAGGGCCAGCATCAGTCCGAGCACTCTTGTGCGGATAGAAAAAGGTGACGTGTCGGTCAATTTTCTGGCGTGGCTTCAGGCCTTGGAACGAGCCGGCTTGCTTGGGCTGCTTGAGCCCTTATCGCTTCCGCAAGCCGACGTCATAGGGGAGTCGAAACGAAAGGCCGAGGCGCGCAAGCGGCCTCGCAGGAGCAAGGTAAAGGATGATCCGTACGACTTCTGAAATAGCGGACTGGACGAAAACCGTCTTCATCTGTCTCGATGGTGAGAGTGGGGCTGTTCCCGCCGGCCTGCTCACCATCTATGAGCAGGGCATCAGGCCCGTGCGTTCCACTTTCGTTTATGGCAACCGATACCGGGAGCGCAAGAACGCGATTGCCGTCGACCCCGAAAGCCTGACGCTGGTCGAAGCGAACAGAACAGGCAAGCCAGTCACGTTCGAACCGCCAGCGGGGCTCGCTCTCTTCGGCGCCATAAGGGATTCGGCTCCCGACTCGTGGGGGCGGCGCGTAATCGAAAACAGTCTCGACGCCGAACCGAATTCGCTGCCGGAGACCGACTACCTTGCTTACGCAGGCCCGCACAGGACAGGAGCGCTCGACTTTCGAAATTCGCCAACGGCGGCAGCGCAAACCGGCAAATTGCCTGACGCGAAAGACCTGAAGTATCTGCTCGATGCGTCCGCGACGATTCAAGAGGGCCGACCTGTGCCGCGCAATCTCGACGTGTACTTTACGGTCGGCGCAACATTTGGTGGCGCGCGTCCCAAAGCCGTCGTGCTCGACCGGGCGCGGCAGTGGGTGGCCAAGTTCCCGGCACTCAATGATGGCTTCAACGTGCCGCTGATCGAGAGGGCGACGTTGGAACTCGCACGTCAATGCGGCCTGCGCGTGCCGGATCTTGCACACGTGCGGCTTGCCGATGGGCGAGATGTCATGCTGATCGAGCGCTTCGACCGGCTGCCGTTGGCAACAGGCGGGTTCGCACGCCGTCACATGGTTAGCGCGCTGACCATGTTAAGGCTACACGAGAGCGATACGGCGGCGGCACGGTACGCCGACCTCGCCGAGGTTCTGAACAATCATGGCGCGAGCGGCTTTGTTGCGCTCGATAAGGTCGAGCTTTTCAAGCGGATGGTATTCAACGTACTCGTGTCGAATGACGACGATCATTTGCGCAATCATGCATTCGTTTGGGACGGTGCAGGGAACGGGTGGCGCTTGAGTGACCTGTACGACGTGGTGCCGAAGCCTCAGGTCGCCACACAACGATATCTGGTTCTTGGCGTCGGCCAGAAAGGCCGACTCGCTACGCTCGAGAATGCGCTTTCTGCGGCCGGCCAGTTCGGCATCCTGGCCGGCGACGCTGTGGCGTACATCAATGAGATTGCGAGCGTCGTGCGTGAATGGCGAACCTGGTTCGACGAATTTGGCGTGCCGCAAAGTGAATGCGACAAGGTGGCGAGTGCTTTCCGCAACCCTAAAGACATAGGACTCGCGCTCATCAAGTAGTCGTCTTGGCGCCGCGCCAGGTGCGCAACAACAGCGCATTGGTCACGACGCTTACGCTTGAAAACGCCATTGCCGCGCCTGCCAGCATCGGGTTCAGCAGACCGAGCGCAGCAAGCGGAATACCGATCAGGTTGTAGACGAACGCCCAGAACAGGTTCTGCTGAATCTTGCGCCAGGTGCGGCGCGAGATGTCGATTGCGTCGGCGACGAGTGCGGGGTCGCCGCGCATCAGCGTGATACCGGCGGCATGCATGGCGACGTCGGTGCCGGTTGCCATCGCGATACCGAGGTCCGCGGCGGCGAGGGCCGGGGCGTCGTTGATGCCGTCGCCAGCCATCGCGACGATGCCGGCGGTGCGGATCTTCAGATCGCGGATCACACGCGCTTTGTCCTCTGGCAGCACATGGGCGTGGAATTCGTCGATACCGAGTGCGGCTGCGACGGTGGCCGCGCTGCCTTCGTTGTCGCCGGTCAAGAGCACGCTGCGGATGCCCATTTGTTTGAGGCGTTCGATCGCTGCGCGTGCACTCGGCTTGATGGTGTCGCCGAAGGAGAGCAACGCGAGTGCTTGCGCGGGCGTGGCGGCGTTGAGGTTTTCGCTGTTCCCATGGTCCGCGTAGCTCATCAGCCACGAGACGGTATTGCCTGCGCGTTCGAGTTGTTGGGCGCGGGCGGCGAGTTCAGGTGTCAGGACGATGCCCAGTTCCTTGAGCCAACGGCTGCTGCCGATCGCGAAGGTGCGGCCGTCGATCTCGGCTTCGACACCACGTCCCGGCACAGCGCGGGCCCTGGAGGATGCTCCCAGGAGGGAGCGGTTGGAAGATGTCGTATCAAGGCGCGCCCCAGAGGCCGCGGCCGCGAGGGAGTGACCGGAAGCGGCATCCTCGTGGCGCGCGTCTTCATAAGCCTTAACGACTGCCCGCGCCAGCGGATGATCGCTGTCGCGCTGCACGGCTGCCGCCAAGGCGAGCGCCGCGCCGCGCGCCATGCCGATCGGCTCAAACGCCGTCAGCGACGGTTGTCCCACGGTCAAGGTCCCGGTCTTGTCGAACGCGACGAGGTTCACACGATGCGCGATTTCCAGCGCCTCGGCGTCCTTGATCAACACTCCGTGGCGCGCGGCTACCCCAGTGCCCGCCATGATCGCCGCGGGTGTCGCCAGGCCGAGCGCGCACGGGCAGGCAATCACCAGCACGGCGACCGCGTTGAGGATCGCAGTCTCGCCGCCTGCGCCGACAATCAGCCAGCCGACTAGCGTGAGCAACGCAATCACCAGAATCGCAGGTACGAAAATCTCGCTTACTCGGTCCACCAGCCGCTGGATCGGCGCCTTTTCGGCCTGCGCCGTTTCGACAAGGCGAATGATCCGCGCCAGTGTGGTCTCCGCGCCGATCGCCTTCGTCATGACGGTGATCGCGCCCTCTCCGTTGATCGAGCCGGCCGTAACCGGGTCGTCGGGTTGCTTCGGCACGGGCAGGCTCTCGCCGGTAATCAGCGATTCGTCGATGTGAGTCCGGCCGTCGAGCACTGCGCCGTCGACCGGTACCCGCTCACCCGGCCGTACGACGACGATCATGCCGACCCGCACCTGCGCCAGCGGCAATTCATGTTCCTTTTCGCCGACGCGGATGCGCGCGCGCTCCGGCCGCAACGCGTTCAACGCGCGGATCGCGTCGGTGGTCTGGCGCTTGGCGCGCGCTTCCAGCCACTTACCGAAGCGCACCAGCGTAATCACGACCGCCGAGGCCTCGAAGTAGAGATGCGTCGCGCTGCCCGGATGGGCGATCAGTTCGTAGACACTGATGCCATACGCCGCCGATGTGCCGAGCGCGACCAGCAGATCCATATTGCCCGCGCCGGATCGCACTGCACGGTACGCCGCCCGGTAAAACCTCGCGCCGAACGCGAACTGCACGACTGTGGCGAGCGCGAACTGGAGCCATGGAGGCACCATCGCGCCGATGCCGTGCGATGCGAAGTTGCCGCCGAATCCGTCACCGATCATCGGCAAGACGAGCGGCAGCGTCACCAATGCGGAGATCGCGACGGCTACGAGTTCTCGGCGGGTTTGGTCCTGGAGGCGTTGCGCGCCGGAAGCTGCGACGGCGGGCGCCGCTTCCTCGACGACCGGTGTCGCCTGATAGCCGGCTTTGGTCACCGCGGCAATGAGCGCATCGACGCCGGTGGCCGCATCGCTCAGATTGACGGTTGCCTTTTCGGTCGCAAGATTGACGGACACGCTCGCGACGCCTGGCACTTTGGCCAGCGCCTTTTCGACCCGCGCGGAACACGAAGCGCAGGTCATGCCGCTGATTTCGAGTTCTGCGCTGGCCTGCGTCGTGACTTCGGGAATGGAAAGATCAGTCATGGTTTGGGCTCGGGGCGGCATGTGGCCGCGTCATGAGTCCAAGTATTCACCTTCCCACGATGGGAAGGTCAAGGGCTAACCCCCACAAACATCGACTAGGGCCAGACCGCGCGTCAAACCAGATTTAAAACGCTGGCGGTGCGTTCAGCATTGCTTCGGCGACGGCCTCCTGCGCCTCGCTGCCGCCGGCCAGCAACGCATCCACGGCGCCATGCCGGTCGCGTGCTTCCTTGTTCTGACCCAGCTTCCATTTGCCGATCAACCGGGTGACTTCGATCTCGATTCCAACGATCGCCCCAAGCATCTGGGAGATATAGTCGGCCGGCGCGTCCCCCATCTTCCAGGGCCGCGGTTCATTGGCTTCCATCGTGCGGGTAAGCCGCGCCACGAGGCCGCGGACGAATGCTTCATCGTCGCGCACGACGATCTTGCCGTGGGCGTGAACCACCATGTAGTTGTAGGTCGGAACCTGACGGTGCGCCTCGTGCTTGCTTGGATACCAGTTCGGCGAAATATAGGCGGCCGGCCCCTGGAAAATCACCAGCGTGTCCGGTTGCGAAGCCACTTCCTGCCAGACCGGGTTGGCCCGCGCAACATGCGCCCTTAGCGTGCCATGCGGACCCTCGGCCGGCGCTAATTCGAATGGCAGATGATTCGCGTCCAGACCATTGGGACCGGTGGTCACGAGCGTGCCAAACGGCTGCTCGGAGATGAGTTGACGAAGGACCTCGGGACGGTTCTCTTCGAAATGGGCAGGGACGTACATGGGCGCTCCGGGGGCGTGAAGGTGCGAGTTGTGCAAAAGGTGCGTTTGTGCCTTTGCGCTTGCTAGCTGTCAAGGATACGATACAACCCGTTGTTGTCGGGATCGAGATATGTGGCGAGTTCGCGGGGGCTTGGGAACCACGTGGGCAGAGCCGCCGCCGACCGACGCCTGTCCCTGGACCGAACGTTCTGCCACCTGAACGAATGATAAAAAATCGCCGAGCACTGTTTTCGTTTCATTGGACCTGCGCTTCGTTCGCAGGCTTCGCCTTTCTCGCCGGCTGTGCCTCGACACATATCGACGCACCCAAGCCCACCGGCTGGATCAAGGACGAGGTGGCCGACTCCTACGTGTTCGGCTACCCGCTCGTGCTGATGGAAGTGGCGCGCGATGCCGCAGTCGGCACCGATCCGGGTCAGGCGCCCCTCAACGCGCTGCGCCACGCGCAGGCGTTGCCGCCGGTCGGCTCATCCAATCCGCCTACGCCAGGTATCGACACGTTTGATTCGAGCGGTTGGCTCGACCTGGCCGCGGAACCGGTGATCCTGACGTTGCCCGACTCGCACGGTCGTTATGTCGATGCCCGCGCGCTCGATATGTGGACCAATGTGGTCTGGTCGACCAGCGCCCAGATCGGGCCGCGATCCAGCGGGATCAGGGAGCAGGCGATCGCCTTTGCCGGTCCCGGCTGGCAGGGCGATTTGCCAGCGAACGTCAAACGCGTTGACGTGCCGACCCGCAACGCGTGGGTGACCGTGCGGATCCAGTCGAGCGCCGGTCGTGACGTCACGGCGGTACGCAAACTGCAGCGCGGCATGCGCCTCGTACCATTGAGCGAGTACACGAGCGATAAGCGTTCGGCGTCGATCGCGCCGGGCGGCAACGCAGCGGCGGCTGCGGCGTTGGCGGCATCCGGCTCGCCGGCGGCGCAGATCGCCGCGCTCGACGCCGGCGGCTTTTTCAACCGGCTCGCGCAGGGGTTGCAGGACAACCCGTCCGTCCCTGACGATCCGCACGCGTTGAAGATCCTCGCCGACCTGGGCGTGAAGCCTGGTGAGCCAGTCAAACTGCCAGACGCCAAGGACGTTATCACCGAGGGGATGGCCGATGGCCGCGAGCGTGTGGTGACGCCTCCGCCGAATCTGCTGAGCGTGAACGGCTGGAGCTGGTTCGGTGACGGCGTCGGCAACTACGGTCCGGATTACGCGTTGCGTGCTTACGCAGCATACGAGCAACCGGGCATCGGCACGAAAGACGACGAAGTGCGCGCCACGGTCACGCTGGATAGCGACGGCCACGCGCTGAACGGCGCAAACCGTTATGTGATCCATTTCGCGCCGAACCAGTTGCCGCCGGTGCGAGGCTTCTGGTCGATCACTGCCTACACGAAGGAAGGCGCGCTCGGTGAGAGCGCGCCGGCACGGCTTGCCGTCGGCGATCGCAACGGCGCGCGCCGCAACCGGGACGGCTCGCTTGACGTGGTGGTGTCGTCGGCACACGTGCGGGCGGCCAACTGGCTGCCGGCGCCGCGCACCGACCTGCAACTCGTCCTGCGACTCTATGCACCTAAACCGCAAGCGACGGATGGCACCTGGCAACCGCCAGCCGTCATACGTCAATGATGACGGAGTGTGCATCGCGTGATTGCGATGCACACCTTTGATGCCGCCACAGCAGCGGTGTCCGGCAACCGACAAGTCGATAGTTTCCGAACCTGCAACGCAGGCTCGCAGTGTTGCAGAAATCGTCACAAACGCGTGACTAAACTTTGTGCTCGCGCGCGCTCATGCGCATCGGGTGTTTGTTTGCTTTCGGCTTACATTTCTATCCCGCATACGTCTCACGACATATACTTGCCCGAGGCAGGACTCTAGTTATCGCGGCGGGCTTGCCGCCGCATCACCCATGACCGAGCATGGCAAGCCTCAATAAAGCATCCCTGACATCTTCCCTGCAGGCCGTGCGCGGTGTCGCGCAGGCACGTCGCACACGCCGTATCGTGATCGGCCTGCTGATCTTCCTGGTGTTGTTCGGTCTGTTCGGCTTTTTCGCGGCGCCGCCGCTGATTCGCCATATCGCCGAGCAACAACTCAGCAAGCAGCTCGACCGGCCCTCGACCATCGGCCGGATCGCGCTCAATCCGTACACGCTCCGGCTCGAAGCGGACCGCATTCATATCGGCGAGCGTGGCGGCCAGGGCGATTTCGTCGATATCTCGCGGTTGATCGTGAAGCCGTCGTGGAGCTCGCTATTTCGCGTAGCGCCGATTGTCGATGAAGTGCAGCTCGATTCACCGCGTTTCACCATCGTTCGTTACGACGCTCAGCGCTTCAACTTCACGGATCTGATCGAGAAGTTCGCCAAGCAGCCGTCCAAGCCGGATAGCAAGCCGACACTGTTCTCCGTGTCGAACATCCGGCTCGAAAACGGCCAGATCACCTTCGACGACCGCCTGCTCGGCGTGAAGCACGTGATCGATCAGTGGAAGCTCGGCATCCCGTTTATCGCCACGCTGCCGTCGAAAACCGACATCTTTGTCGAGCCGCTGCTGCGTGCGCGCATCGACGGCAGCCCGCTTGCGATCGATGGCAAGACCAAGCCGTTTGCCGCGTCGCGGGAATCGGAGGTGTCGCTGCGGTTCGACGGGCTGGACGTGCCGAAGCTGCTCTCGTATTCGCCGCAGAAGTTGCCGGTGACGGTGCAGGCGGGCAAGCTCTCGACCGATCTCAAGCTCAATTTCATTGTGTCCGATGATGCGCCTTCGTTGCGCGTGACCGGTACTGTCGACCTGAACGATATCGACGTCCTCGATGAAAACAAGCAGCCGTTTTTTGCCGCGCACGCGCTGCATGTCGCGGCGGCGACGCTTGAGCCGATGAAGAGTGTCTATCACTTCGACGATATTCGTCTCGACACGCCCACCGTGAATCTGGCGCGGGACAAAGACGGTGTGCTGAGCGTCGAGAAGACGTTCGCTGCACCGCCTGCGTCTGCACCCGCGGCTGCTAGCGAGGCGCAGGCGGCGGCGAGTGCAAGTGCGCCCGAAGCGGCATCGTCGACGGCCGGCGCAGCCAAACCCGCCGCGCCGCTCGACCTTGCGATCAAACGCTTTACGCTTAACGACGGCACGGTCAACGTTCAGGATGATGCTGCTTCGAGGCCGGTCGCGCTGGGACTGAAGGGTCTCGCGGTGTCGCTGGCGGATTTTTCGACGGTGGCAAAGGCGCCGGCGCGATATACCGTGAGCACCACGTTCAAGGACAGCCCCGGTTCGCTGGACGCGGCGGGCTCGCTCGGTCTGGTCACCAAAAACGCCGATTCGAAGATCGACCTCAAGTCGCTTCCGCTGCCGATGCTGCAGCCGTATCTCGACAGCATGACTGCCGCCCAGGTGACCGACGGCGCGCTCTCCGTGACGACCAACCTCAGCGCTAACTGGGCGAAATCGCCGCCCGACATCCAGGTGGGCGCAACTCAACTGGACCTGCAATCGCTGAAGCTGGCGGCGCGCGGCGGCAAGGAGCCCGCGGTGGCGCTCGCCCAGGGTCACGTGGACGTCAAGCAGGTGGACGTGCCAGGCCGCAATGCGGCGATCAATGGCGTCGACTTGACCGGTCTCGTGATCAACGCGCGGCGCATGAAGGACGGCAGCATCGATCTCGCTGCGCTGGCCGGACCGCACCAGGAGGCGCAGCAACGCACCGCGATTCACGCTGCCAAGCAGGCGCAGGAACAGGGCCCGGCATGGCATTACACGATTGGCGAACTGAACCTGAAGGACGCGACGGCCAACTTCACCGACAACAGCACGCCGCGTCCGGTCAAGCTCGCCGTTTCGCCGCTGCAACTGAAAGTGCAGCAGATCAGTGACGACTTGAGCAAGCCCCTGCCGATCGATCTGCAAGCGACGCTCAATCGCAAGGGCACGCTTGGCGTGACCGGCGACGTCACGGCGACGCCGCTCAAGCTCGCGCTGAAGGTGGACGCCAACCGGCTGGATGCCGCTGCGTTCGAACCGTACTTCGGCGGCAAGTTGAATGCGACGATCGCGAGTGCGTTACTGAACATGAAGGGCGACGTGGCGATGTCGCAGGCATCGAAAGCGCTGAAGGCTTCGTACCATGGCAACGCGGCGCTCGTCGACGTTCGCATGCTGGACAAGGCGACCTCGGACTCGTTCGCGGGCTGGGGATCGCTCGCGCTGA
>NZ_JAMFSB010000345.1 GCF_026225065.1 Paraburkholderia sp.
GCCATCATCTTCCCCGGCGAGTCCGACAACACCGCATCAATCCCTAGACACGCCGCGGCACGATAATCATCCGCGTCGTTCACCGCGATCGCGACGATATGCACGTCCGGATGCGTCCGGAAGCACGCCACCGTTGCAGGCGTCCACAGCGTCGCGTTCACCTCCGAGCGCCCTTCCCCAAGCGTAAATTTCTCGACCACAGTGACCGTCCGATGCAACTCAAACGCAGCCGAGGCGTGTTCAGCCGGCGCGTCCACGCACCCTTGGTCAAGCAAAACGCGCACAAGCCGGGTGCGCGTCGCATCCCGTGATTCAAAGACTCTCGCTTGCGGATACGCAGCAAAGCTGCCCTGATATTCAGCCTCCGTTGAATAAAGCGTCACCCGCGACCATGCGTTTTCCTCGCTCAGCACCTGGGCGACCGCCCGCGTCTGCGGTTCCGCGGGCAGCGCTTTCATGTCGAGGACAACCGGCATCGAAGCCGGGATAACGCGTAAGGCTTCACGCAACGTAGGAATGCCAACCGGTCGGCTCCGGTATGGAAAAGCCTCCACCCCTTGAGCGTCAGCCTGACGGAAACTCCACCCCGCGTTGACATGGGCAAGCTCCGCCGCCGTACGCGCCGAGACCGGCCCACTTGCATCCGTCAACGCGGACAGATCTACCGGCCGGTACAGCACCGGCACGCCATCCTTGCTCAGTTGCACCGTCAGCCACATGGCGTCGGCGTGATGCGCGAGCGCGAGGCAAATCGCCTCCAGCGTGTTCTCAGGCGCCTCGCCCGTGCCGCCACGATGCGCGATGATCCGCGGCAGCGCAGTCGCAGACTCAGACGCATCAGCAGGTGCCGCGGAAGGTACAGCACAACCGGACGAAAAAGCACTGCACAACGCAAAGACAAACCCAGCGCAAATCAGACGAGGCATCTGGACTCCTGACTAGAACAGACGAAACCGAAGCACCCATGTTACGGGTCATCGGTCTCAAAACAAGTCCGAGCAAAGCACTCTGGCACAAAAGCAGCCATCGGCAGGCATCAAAAATCCCGCCCGGCAAAAGTCTGCGCAACTTAGCTTCTGTTTCAAATTGGCCGGTGTTAAATTGCGGCTTCCGGCATCGCCAAGGCCTGCCGCTGCCAGCATCGATAGCGAGCACAACATAACAACGCTCAACTTCTGACTGTCATCGAGTCCAATTAGAATCGCGCAACCTCAAGTTGCACACCTTCCGACCAAGGAGACCATTGATGAGTTGCAAACCCCTGTTCCGTACGCTTGCCGTGGCGGCTGTTCTCGCTCTCGGCGCCAATCAGGCCGCTCAGGCCGCGACGGAAATCCAGTTCTGGCATGCCATGGAAGCCGCCCTCGGCGAGCATCTGAACGACATCGCCAACGACTTCAACGCCTCGCAAACCGACTACAAGATCGTGCCGGTCTTCAAGGGTTCCTACGACCAGACGCTCGCGGCCGGCATCGCCGCCTATCGCAGCGGCAACGCGCCGGCGATCCTTCAGGTCTACGAAGTCGGCACGGCCACGATGATCCAGGCAAAGAAGGCTGTGATTCCGGTCTCCGAAGTGTTCAAGCAGGCCGGCGTGCCGCTCGACGAAAAGGCCTTCGTGCCCACCATCGCGAGCTATTACAGCGACTCCAAGACCGATGAGCTGATTTCGATGCCGTTCAACAGCTCGACTCCGGTGTTGTATTACAACAAGGATGCGTTCAAGAAGGCCGGGCTCGATCCTAACCAGCCGCCGAAGACGTGGGACGAACTGCGCAAGGACGCGCAGAAGCTGAAAGCGTCGGGCATGTCGTGCGGTTACTCGTCGGGCTGGCAGAGCTGGATCCAGCTCGAAAACTACAGTGCCTGGCACGGTCTGCCGTTTGCGACGGAAAACAACGGCTTTGACGGCGCCGACGCGCAACTCGAATTCAACAAGCCGCAGCAGATCGCCCACATCCAGTTCCTGCAGGACATGGCGAAGGAAGGCTCGTTCACCTACGTCGGCCGCAAGGACGAACCGGTGTCCAAGTTCTATAGCGGCGACTGCGGCATCATCACGAACTCGTCGGGCTCGCTTGCCAACATCAAGAAGTACGCCAAGTTCGACTTCGGCACCGGCATGATGCCCTACGACGCCAGCGTGAAGGGCGCACCGCAAAACGCGATCATCGGTGGCGCGAGCTTGTGGGTGCTCTCGGGCAAGGATCCGAGCGTCTACAAGGGTGTTGCGAAGTTCCTCGCCTACCTGGCCACGCCGCAGGTTGCGGCCAAGTGGCACCAGGACACCGGCTATCTGCCCATCACGACTGCCGCCTATCAGCTGACGCAACAGCAGGGCTTCTACGCGAAGAACCCGGGCAGCGACACCGCGATCAAGCAGATGCTCAACAAGCCGCCGCTGCCGTTCACCAAGGGCCTGCGTCTGGGCAACATGCCGCAGATCCGTACGGTGGTCGACGAGGAACTCGAGCAGGTCTGGGGCGAGAAGAAGACGCCTAAGGAAGCGCTCGATTCCGCGGTCGAACGCGGCAACGAATTGCTGCGTCGCTTCGAGAAGGCCGGCAGCTAAGCGCTGACGTACCTCACCCAGCGGACGCGCTTCAGCGAGGCGCGTCCATTAAATATGACGGAGCGTTTCCGTCCGTTGTCTCGCACTTCGTACACCGGGCGGGCAAGCAAAGCTGAGCCGCTCCAGCATTATCTTCAGAGAGATGCTTCATGGAAAAGCGATCCCGCTTCGGGACAGGCGTACTGCCTTATCTGCTAGTAGGTCCGCAGTTAGCGATCACGCTGGTGTTCTTTCTTTGGCCTGCCGGCGTGGCGCTGTGGCAGTCCACGCAAAGTCAGGACGCGTTCGGCACGTCGAGCGAATTCGTCGGCCTCGCCAACTTCAAGCAACTCTTCGGCGATCCGCTTTATCTGGCGTCGTTTAACACCACGCTGATGTTTTGCGCGCTCGTCACGGTCAGCGGGCTCGTGATCTCACTACTGCTCGCGGTCTGCGCCGACCGCGTGACGCGTGGCAAGAGGGCCTATCAGACGCTGCTCATCTGGCCATACGCGGTCGCGCCCGCGATTGCCGCGGTGCTGTGGTCCTTTCTCTTCAACCCGAGCATCGGGCTCGTGACCTACGCGCTTGCGAAGTACGGCATCGTCTGGAATCACGCGCTCAACCCGGGCCAGGCCATGTTCCTGGTCGTGCTGGCGTCGGTGTGGAAGCAGGTCAGCTACAACTTCCTGTTTTTCTATGCCGGCCTGCAGGCCATTCCGCGCTCGCTGATCGAGGCTGCCGCTATCGACGGTGCGGGGCCTGTGCGGCGCTTTTTCGGCATCGCGCTACCACTGCTGTCGCCGACGAGCTTCTTCCTGCTCACCATCAATCTGGTCTACGCGTTCTTCGACACGTTTCCGATTATCGACGCGGCCACGGGCGGCGGACCGGCTCAGGCCACCCGCACGCTGATCTACCGGATCTTCGCCGAGGGCTTCCAGGGCCTCGACATCGGTAGCTCGGGCGCGCAGTCGGTCGTGCTGATGCTGATCGTGATCGCGTTGACCGTCGTGCAATTCCGTTTCATCGAGCGGAGGGTTCAATACTCATGATCGAGAATCGCCGTGGTTTCGACCTCTTCTGCCATGCGGTGCTGATCATCGGCGTCGCGCTGATCGTGTTCCCGGTGTACGTCGCGTTTTGTGCCGCCACCATGAACGAGCACGAAATCTTTTCTGTGCCGCTTTCGCTCATACCCAGCACGCACCTGTTCGAGAACATCGCTAACGTCTGGGTCCACGGCAGCGGCAACGCGGCCGCCCCGTTCGGCCGCATGCTGATGAACAGCCTCGTGATGGCGCTGGTGATCTGCATCGGCAAGATCGCGATTTCGATGATCTCCGCTTACGCGATCGTGTTCTTCCGCTTCCCGTTCAGGAATCTCTCGTTCTGGCTGATCTTCGTCACGTTGATGCTGCCCGTTGAAGTGCGCATTTTCCCGACCGTGCAAGTCGTGTCGTCGATGCACATGTCCAACACGTACGCTGGACTCACGCTGCCGCTGATCGCGTCGGCGACCGCGACGTTCCTGTTCCGGCAGTTCTTCATGACGCTGCCCGATGAGCTGATGGAGGCCGCGCGTATCGACGGTGCGGGTGCGCTGCGATTCTTCTGGGACATCGTATTGCCGCTGTCGAAAACCA
>NZ_JAMFSB010000346.1 GCF_026225065.1 Paraburkholderia sp.
AGTGTCGACTGAGAGGACGTGGTCGAACAGTCCGTTCATGCCGGCGCTCTTCACTGCGATGTCGAGCATCTGCGGATTGCCGTTGGACAGAATGGCGAGGCCGAGCGGGGCGCCGGCTTGGGTGGCCTGGCCGCTTCGTTCGTCTGAGGGCGTTTGTTCAGCTTGTGCCGCTTTGCCATGCTGTTCGCGCGGCTCACGCAACTGGCGCAGCGCGGGTACCGCATCCGGGAAGGCCGACAGGCAAGCGTATTCGTCCATCAGACGCTTTTCCGCCGCGCGATTGAGCGTGAGGCCGAGCCTGTGCGCGGCGAAGCGCAGGGCGTCGAGCGTGATGTTCCAGAACGGCTGATAGCGCGCGCCAGCCGGATCGGCAAGCGTGCGCAACTGGCTGTATTCGATTTGCTTTTGCCGCCACAACTGCGAGAGCGCGTCGCCGTGGCCGGGGAACATCTGCTCCGCCGCAGCGACTACGGAATGCACGTCGAACAGCGTGCCGTAGGCGTCGAAAATGACTGCTTTAGGGGAGAGTGCCGTTGTGGCCGACATTGCCGTGCGCTCCAATTCGAGGTCAAGGAGATTGTATTAGTGATGCTCTACGCTAAAAAAGAGGCTAAACATCACTTGATCTTTTACTTTCATCCACCTAATCTGGATCCCATTCCCACTTTCGGTGCGCGCGACGGCACTTTCGCCCGCGTCCGGCTTCGGCTACCTCATGGACCGTTTCAAGCAGATCGAGACCTTCGTCACCGTCGCAGCCAAGGGCAGCCTGTCGGCGGCGGCTCAGGCAGAGGGCGTGGCGCCGGCCATCATCGGGCGCCGCATCGATGCGCTCGAAGAGCGGCTGGGCGTGAAACTGCTGGTGCGCACCACGCGCAAGATCACGCTGACGTTCGAAGGCTCGGCGTTCCTCGAAGACTGCCAGCGCGTCATTAACGACATGCAGAACGCCGAGGCAAGCGTCTCGGCGGGCGGTGTGAAGGCAAGCGGCCACCTGCGCGTGTCGGCGCCGGCCGGCTTTGGGCGGCGCCACGTCGCGCCACTGGTGCCGGCATTTGCCCTGGCTCATCCCGACGTCTCGATCACGCTCGATCTGTCCGACCGTCTGGTGGATCTGGTCAACGAGGGCTTCGACTGCGCAGTGCGGCTGGGGGAATTGCCGGATTCGTCGCTGGTATCGCTGCGGCTGGGCGAAAACCGCCGCGTCTGCGTGGCGTCGCCCGCTTACTTGACGCGCCGCGGTGCGCCGCAAAGCCTCGCCGATCTGGCCCATCACAACTGTCTTGCACTCGGCGCCGGCGCCAACCAGCAGCGCGGCTGGGTGTTCCAGCAGGCCGACAAGGTCGTGTCGATCAAGGTGTCCGGCACGATGGAATGCTCGGACGGCGCGGTGCTGCACGAGTGGTGTCTCGAAGGCTACGGGCTGGCGTGGCGTTCGTGGTGGGAAGTCGGCGTCGATATCGCGGCCGGCCGGCTCGTCAGCGTGCTCGATGAGTTCGCCGCACCGCCCATCGGTATTCATGCCGTGTTTCCGCAGCGCCGCCATCTGCCGCTGCGGGTGCGGCTGTTCCTGGATTTTCTTAAACATACCTACGGTCATCCCGGTTATTGGGGGTGAAGGCGGGGCCGCCCAGGACCGGATCGAGGCTCCGCGCGGGTTTCCGATATGCGGACAGACCCGCAAGCGGGCGTCGTGTCGATTCAGGCGCACTACAATCGATTGGGGCGGCGCGTTTTCCGTTTCACAAGATCCGGGTTCGGCCCGGCTTCGCTGTCCTGAAGATCTGCTTTGCGGCGGCCCATGCGATGCATTGCCGCCGTCTTGCAGGTCCAGCCGCAGTCGACGACGGAGGCACCATGTTCAGGCACATCCTGGTTCCGACGGATGGTTCAGACTTGTCACGAAAAGCGATTGAAGGCGCAATCGATCTTGCCCAGGCGATCGGCGCGGATGTCACCGCGTATGCCTGCTTGCCGCAATATCCGTATTCGCCGTTCTCCGAAGTGGTGATCGAGCCGCCCGGCGATTTCCTGGAGCGCAGCGAGCGCGAGGCGCGCGTGCATTTGCGGGAGGTCGAGTGGGCTGGGCGCAATGTCGGCGTGATCGTCAGGAGCCTCACCAGCGTGCATCCGGCGCCGTATCTCGGCATCATCGAGGCGGCTGAAAAGGGTGGTTGCGACGTGATCTTCATGGCCTCGCATGGACGCCGCGGGCTTGGCAGTCTTTTGATCGGCAGCGAGACGCAGCGGGTCCTCACGCATACGAAGATTCCGGTGATCGTGTATCGGTGAACGAGCGCGGCTTTGAAAAAAACGCGCTGGCGGGATGAAGCCAGCGCGTCGCCTACGGCACGCATAGTTAGCTATGCCATCTACTTTTCTCTCAGATTCCGCGGTCCGCCCGGGCCTGTCTTGAGACCTTGTGAGTCTCGCTCGCTGGCCTTCTCCGGCTTGACTGTCTCCTCCCTGATTGCGGTCCTCTGGCGGGGCCGCTTTTCCGTCTGCCTACCTTTGTCTGTCTATCGATTCGCCCGGGCTTTTCCAGGCCCACGTTTCGCGTTGGTGGTTGGCGCAAACCTGGGCCTGCACCATGGCTTGAGCCAGCCAACGCCTTACGCGACCTTCTTGTCGAAGAACTGTTCGTCTTCCGTCGAGCCATGCAGCGCGGTCGTCGAGGCTTCGCGTTCGACCGTTTGCGTCACGGCGTCGAAGTAGCCCGTGCCCACTTCGCGCTGGTGCTTGACCGCGGTGAAGCCCTTTTCGGCCGCCGCGAATTCCGCCTGCTGCATTTCGACGAATGCGGTCATCTGGTTGCGGGCATAACCGTGTGCCAGGTTGAACATCGAGTAGTTGAGCGCGTGGAAGCCGGCCAGCGTGATGAACTGGAACTTGTAGCCCATCGCACCGAGTTCCTTCTGGAACTTGGCGATCGTCGCGTCATCGAGGTTCTTCTTCCAGTTGAACGACGGCGAGCAGTTGTACGCGAGCATCTTGCCCGGGAATTCCTTGTGGATTGCATCGGCGAATTTCTTCGCGAAGGCGAGGTCCGGCTTGCCAGTTTCGCACCAGATCATGTCGGCGTACGGCGCGTAAGCGAGGCCGCGCGAGATGGCCTGTTCGATACCCGGCCGCGTGCGGTAGAAGCCTTCGACGGTGCGCTCGCCGGTCAGGAACGGCTTGTCGTTGTCGTCGATGTCCGAGGTGACCAGGTCAGCTGCTTCTGCATCGGTGCGGGCGAGCAGGACGGTCGGCGTGCCGGACACGTCCGCCGCGAGACGCGCGGCGGTCAGCTTGGCGATGTTTTCACGGGTCGGCACGAGCACCTTGCCGCCCATGTGGCCGCACTTCTTCACCGAGGCGAGCTGGTCTTCGAAGTGCACGCCTGCGGCGCCTGCTTCGATCATCGCCTTCATCAGTTCGAACGCGTTCAGCACGCCACCGAAACCGGCTTCAGCGTCGGCCACGATAGGCGCGAAAAAGTCCACATAGCCTTCGTCGCCGGGGTTCTTGCCTTCCGACCACTGGATCTGGTCGGCGCGCGTGAGCGTGTTGTTGATGCGCTTGACCACGAGCGGCACGGAATTGGCCGGATACAGCGACTGGTCTGGGTACATTTCGCCGGCGACGTTGGCGTCACCCGCCACCTGCCAGCCCGACAGATAGATCGCCTTGAGGCCGGCCTTCACCTGCTGCATGGCCTGGTTGCCGGTCAAGGCGCCGAGCGAGTTCACAAACGGCTCGTTGTTGACGCTTTCCCACAGCTTTTCCGCGCCACGCTTGGCGAGCGTGTGCTCAACCGGCACCGAGCCGCGCAGGCGCACCACGTCATCGGCGGTGTAGGTGCGTTTGATGCCTTTCCAGCGCGGATCGGTTTCCCATTGCTGCTGGAGTTGCTGTGCTTGCTGTTGGCGTGACGTCATGGTTTGCTCCTTGGATTGCCTGGATAGTGGATCGATCAACTCTTTCTTCTCGAAGCGTGCTGCCGGAAAGGCGTTTCGTTTCGTGAAGTCTTGTATAAGAGTCTAGGCAAATCGAGGTGCGCGCAATAGACGCATGTCATGCGTTTCGGTGTATTTTTAAATGTTATAAATCAACTGCTTATAAAATTTGTTCCACATTAAGAAAAGCGATTTTCCCTGCTGCAATAGCTTTGTTGTGCCACGCAGCACGATTTTTTACGAGGCAAAAAAATTTTCCACATCGTGAAATTTCGTGTGCGACCAGAGTACGGACGAAAAAAAACCGGTGCATGAGCACCGGTTTCTTCTGAGTAGAGGGCGGCGCATGGCCGCCCATCGCCCATTTAGCTGCTTATTCAGCTACCACGGCGCGCCGTACGCGGACCGTCGCTGCGGCGTGCGCCGTAGCCACCGTCACGCGAGCCGCCGAAGCCTTCACGCGAACCGCCGCCAGCCGACTTGCCGGCCCAGCTGCCGCCATTGCCGCCGCCGTTACCGGTGCGAGCGCCGCCGCCGTTACCAGCCGGCTTGGCAGCACCGCTACCGCTGCCGAAGCGACGGCCAGCACCGCCGTTGCCACCGCCCGGACGGCCACGGCCGCCAAAGCCAGGACGGCCGTTGCCTGACGGAGCCGACTTGCGCGGCTCGAAGCCTTCGACAACGTTGACAGCCAGCGGCGTACGCACGAAACGCTCGATGCGCTTCAATGCACCTTGTTCGGCGTGATGCACGAGGCTCACGGCGATACCCGAGCGGCCAGCACGGCCGGTACGGCCGATACGGTGCACGTAGTCTTCGGCGAACTTCGGCAGGTCGTAGTTGAACACGTGCGTGATGCCCGGGATGTCGATACCACGAGCTGCGACGTCAGTTGCGACCAGCACGCGCACACGACGCTCGCGCAGGGCTTTGATCGTGCGGTTACGTGCGCCTTGCGGCAGATCGCCATGGAGCGCAGCCGATTCGAAACCAGCGTCGGCCAGACGGCCAGCCAGTTGGTCGGCGTCCATCTTGGTTGCCGTGAAGACGATAGCCTGGTCGAGGCCGGAGTCGCGCAGCAGATGGTCGAGCAGACGATCCTTGTGATCGCGGTCGTCAACGTAGTGGACGGTTTGCGCGATGTTGGTGCGCTGTTCCAGACGCTGGACGATCTCGATGCGTTCCGGGTTCTTCAGCAGGCGGCCGGTCAGCGAAGTGATCTTGCCGTCGAGCGTGGCCGAGAACAGCATGGTCTGGCGCGAAGCCGGCGTAGCTGCAACGATCGTTTCGATGTCTTCGATGAAGCCCATGTCGAGCATGCGGTCAGCTTCGTCGAGCACGAGGATCTGCAGTTGCGACAGATCGATACGGCCGCGTTCCAGATGGTCGATCAGACGGCCCGGCGTAGCAACCAGGATTTCCGGGTTCTTCGCGAGCAGCATCAGTTGCTGGCCGTAAGCGACGCCGCCGAGGATGCTGACGGTGCGCAGGCGCTTCAGGTGCTTGCCGTACGTGGCAGCGGCGGTGGTGACCTGCATCGCGAGTTCGCGGGTCGGCGTCAGAACCAGCATGGTCGGACGGGCAACCGGTTGCGGGCGGCGCGTGCGGGCGCCGTCGGCCGGACGCGGTTCACGCGGCTGGCTCGCCTGCGTCTTTTGCAGTTGCGAGAAACGCTCGATGGCGGGCAGCATGAACGCGGCGGTCTTGCCCGAACCGGTCGGGCTCGAGACCATCAGATCGCGGCCGGCGATGCCAGCGGGGATCGCACGTTGCTGAACGGGCGTCGGAGTTTGATAGCCAGCGGCGGTCAGCGCGGAGACGACGTCCGGGGACAGACCGAGCGACGCGAACGACGGGCCGGCCGGTGCTGCGGTTTCGGCTGCGACGGCTTCCGGCGCTGCAGCAACGGCTGCGGCTTGTTCGGGTGCTGCGTCACTAGCGGCGAGACCTAGGGCTTGGTCGGCGATGGCGTTCAACGGGCTGCTGGGGGTATTGCTCGAAGTCATGAGAATCCTTGAAACGATCCTGGGTGATGCACGGAATAAATACGTCGGCGCCAATCGGCATACCCAAGTCGTCGGATTCAGCGAGCAAAGAAGCAGCGAGCAAATCGAAAAACGGGGGCAGCTCGCGACAATCAAGGCGAGCTTTTCGTTAGAAGCTGTATCGGTTGCGACATGCCAACACGGCGTGCCGCCAGCCTGGTACATGATCGCCCGTAGGGGGCTAGGCAGGAGGGGACAGGTTCTAAACTGGATTGGAGCAAAACGCTACGAGGCGCTGCGCCGCAAAGGCCGCTGGAGAAAGCCGGGCAAAGCAGTGAAGCGCAGGCAGGATTGTAACGGCATTTGCTGCACTGCGCCACATGTTTAAGACATTTCCGTGAAGGGAAACGTCGATTTTACCTGGTGCCGGCGACCGCTCCTAGGCCGAGGCGCCGCTTTTCAGCGATTCGACCAGTTCGACGTACTGCTGCTTGGCGGTGTCCTCTGCGGTGCCTTTCAGCGCGGCCCAGGCGTCGTACTTGTATTTGCCGACGATGTCGGTAAAGCCCGGCTTGTCGCCTTGAACGTCGCCCTTGGTGGCCTGCTTGTAGAGCGCGTACAGGCGCAGCAGCGTCAGGTTGCCTGGACGTTCCGGCAGTTGTTGCACTTCTTCGTGGGCTTTCGCGAATTGTGCGTCGACGTCGCTCATGTGTTTCTCCGTGGCAAATTCAAGATGGGCCGACGATCATAACAAGCGACATCGCCCGGTGCATCGAACGAGGCTCGAACGATTACTCCAAACGGCGTGGGGAGCGGAGCGCTTCACGCACACCGTGCGCGTCGTTCTGCGGTGCAGCGTGCACGCTGCCTGTCCGGCAACAGGGGGCCTCGCATTACAATAGCGGTCATGACCCGAACTGTGCTGCTTGCCCTCGATACGTCGACCGAATTCTGCTCGGTCGCGCTGCTGTCCGCCGCCGTCGACGCGGTGGACGCTTCTGCCTCCGAACCGCGCACGTGGGTGCGCCATGAGGCGACCGGTGCGGTGTCCAGCACGCGCCTGCTGCCGGCGATCCGCGAACTGTTCGCCGAAGCCGGCCTCAAGCTCGCGGATTGCGATGCGATTGCCTTCGGTGCGGGACCTGGATCGTTCACGGGCCTGCGGACGGCAACCGGTGTCGCGCAGGGACTCGCTTTCGGCCTGAATTGCCCGGTGGTACCGATCGGCACGCTGCTCGCCTGCGCCGAGAGCGCGCGCTTGCGCGATCCGTCGGTCAAGCGGGTGGTGGCGGCGCTCGATGCCCGCATGGACGAGGTGTATTGGGCCGATTACGCATGGGATGACGCGCAAGGCGAATGGCACACCGTTCAGCCTGCGTCGCTCGACGCGCCGGACCGCCTGAGCTTGCCCGATGAGCCTTTTACGCTGGCGGGTAACGGCGCCGCCGCGTTCGGCGCGCGCCTCGTGGCCACAACGGTGGCGCAGGCTATTGACGGCGAAGCGCTGCCGCACGCCTTGCCGCTCGCTTTCGCGGCGCTGCGTGCGCTGCGCGCCGGCCGTACCGTGCCCGCGGAGCTCGCCGCGCCGGAATATGTGCGCAACAAGGTTGCACAGACCACCGCGGAACGGATGGCGGATAAGGCAGAGAAAGCTGCTAAAGCCGAACATGCGGCGCAACAGGCAGCGAACCCCGCATCACCGCACCCCGCATCGCAAGGCGAGGGCGGACGATGAGCGGCGTGTTGCTGGCGGACCGCTACATGTCGCCAATGACCGAGGGCGATCTCGACGAGGTCGCCATCATCGAAAAAGCGGCGTACGAATTTCCGTGGAGCCGCGGCAACTTCGAAGATTCGCTGCGCAACGGCTATTTCGGCATCTGCCTGCGCCACGTTACCGGCTGCCTGATTGGATACTGTGTGCTGATGCCGGTGGTCGACGAGATGCATCTGCTGAATCTGTGCGTGGCGCCTGCCGCGCAGGGTGTGGGCGCGGGCTTGTCGCTGCTGCGCGAAGCGGTGCGTATCACGCGCAACGAAAGACTTGACGGGCTGCTGCTTGAAGTGCGGCCGTCGAACCACCGGGCCATCCGGCTTTATGAACGCTTCGGCTTCGCTTCGATCGGCCGTCGCAAGAACTATTATCCGGCGCGGCATCGCAGCCGGGAGGACGCCATCGTGATGCGTTTTTCGTTTGCCAGGGAGGGCGCAGATGGCGCTGCATGAATTCGCATTAGAAGAACTCGGACTCTCACCGATGTGGGTGCGCCGCGGGATGGGGCAGGCGAGTGACGGCGAGGCTGCGCCAGCGGCCGCGGCGCTCGAAAGTGCAGTTGCAGTGCCTGCCGCTGACTTCAGTAATTCGCAGTCGGGTCTCAGGCAAGAAAGCTTGCCTGCCGAACGCGGCGAAGATGATCAGCTTTCTTCGGTGCGCCAAGGCGACGTGCCGCCGCTAGCGCCCGAACGCGGCGCGCCGGCAGCGATACCGCGCGCACCCGCTGTACGTGCCGAGCAGACCGCACATACCACCCGCTCCGACACGGCCTCGCCGTCCGCCCCGCCCGAAGACGATTTCGCCTGGTTCGACGATCTGCCGACCCAGCCGCCGGCCGAGGCGCGCTTAGTGCCCGCCGAGGAGCGCGCGGTGCCGTCGTCGGTCCACTCGCTCGACTGGGATGCGCTCGCCGAACGCGTGGCCGGCTGCGAGCAATGCCGTTTGTGCGAGAAGCGCACCAACACGGTATTCGGCGTCGGCGATCGCAACGCCGACTGGATGCTGATCGGCGAAGCCCCTGGCGAAAACGAGGATCGCCAGGGCGAGCCGTTCGTCGGCCAGGCCGGCAAGCTGCTCGA
>NZ_JAMFSB010000043.1 GCF_026225065.1 Paraburkholderia sp.
CATGATCGTCTTGGCAAGCGCCAGTTGACCAGCTGTTGCATCCTTCGAGCCCTTCTGTGCGAAGAACACGAACGAGTCGACGTTGAACGTGTAGCCCTTAGCCGTACCCGGAACCGGTGCGCAGATATAGTCCGTACCCGGCTGCTTGTTCGCGTTCGCGAACTCGCCCTTCGCCCAGTCGCCCATGAACTGCATGCCGGCCTTGCCGTTGATGACCATGGCCGTTGCGAGGTTCCAGTCACGGCCCGTGCGGCCCGTGTCCATGTACGACTCGATCTTGCGGACCGTGTCGAACACGCCAACCATCTGCTGCGACGTCAGGGTCTTCTGGTCCAGGTCGACAATCGCCTTCTTGTAGAAGTCAGCGCCTTGCGACAGCACCACGTCTTCCCACAGCGTCAGGTCTTGCCACGGTTGACCGCCGGCAGCAACCGGCTGGATGCCGGCGGCCTTCAGCTTGTCAGCGAGGGCGAAGAATTCCGGCCATGTGGTAGGCGGCTTGGCGCCAACCTTGTCGAGTGCCGACTTGTTGATCCAGATCCAGTTCACGCGGTGCACCGAGAACGGCGCTGCCACGTAGTGACCGTCTGCATGCATGATCTTGTCGATCTGCGGCGGCAGGTTCTTCTTCCAGTCACCCGCGACCGAGTCGATCGGCACCAGCACGCCCTGCTCCGCCCACTCCTGAATCAGCGGACCCTTGATCTGCGCAGCGCTCGGTGCATTGCCCGAGATCACCTGCGTCTTCAGTGCTGTCATGGCCGCTGCACCAGCGCCGCCCGCAACCGCAAAGTCCTTCCAGGTGTAACCCTGCTTCTGCATGTCATCTTTGAGCACGCCGACGGCTTTCGATTCGCCGCCTGACGTCCACCAGTGCAGCACTTCGATCGACTCAGCAGCCTGCGCTGCGGATACACCACACATCAGACCTGCAGCGCACAAAGCGCCCATGATCGCGCGAAATTTCATTGCTTATCTCCTCCAGACACCTGAACAAAAAACGAATGGCCCCTGATTCTCCAGGGTGCTGTGGTTGGTTCAAAACAGGCAAAACACAGGGCGATCGAGCCTCGGGCCGGCGCATGCGCGTGCATGTGCCGGCAAGCCGACGTTCGGCCGCTGGAAGCTCAGAAGATGAGTGGTTCGGGATGCAACTGACTGTCTCCTCTTTTGATTTTTGCCTGCCCGCGTCGCGCGCGGCAGACTCACTCGAGGCTCCTCACACGTTAACCCTGACATCCGCATGACTGTTTGCCACCCGAGGCAGCCAGCACGTGCGAAAACGCAATGTCCGTTAACATGCAGGGGACGCCAGCCGACTCGGGAAAACGCGCATCTCGTCTGACCATGCCCGCTTTTTTCATCGATTTAGCGCTACCTCTTGATTTGGATTGTAGTTAAACTACAATTCAGTGTCAAAAAAAATTTTATCGGACTACGGTCGCTGCGGGCGGCCTTCAGGACATCGACGGAGACTCATGTTTACCGATTCAAGTTTCACCTTCGTGCTCTTCGGCGGAACCGGCGATCTGTCGATGCGCAAGATCCTGCCGGCACTGTATGAAGCACACCGTGCGGGGATGCTGGCGGAAAGCGGCAAGATCGTTGGTGTGACTCGTCATGTGGAAGATCGCGCAGGATATATCGAGTGGGTCAACGAACACGTCAAGCCGTATGTCTCGCAGAACGGTCTCGATGAAGCGGCATGGGCCGGCTTCCTCGAGCGCATCCAGTATGTGAAGCTCGACCTGGGCAAAGCCGAAGACTTCGCGCTGCTGCGCGATGCGGTGAGTGAGCTGCCCGGCATCCGTGTGTTCTATCTCGCCACTGGCCCCTCGCTGTTCGTGCCTATCTGCCGCGCGCTCGCCGCTGTCGGCCTCAATACGAATTCGCGCATCGTGCTGGAAAAGCCGCTTGGCTACGACCTGAAGTCGTCCAACGCGATCAACGACGCAGTGGGCGAGATCTTCGCCGAAGAACAGATCTACCGCATCGACCACTACCTCGGCAAAGAGCCGGTGCAGAACCTGCTCGCGCTGCGCTTCGGCAATGCGCTCTTCGAACCGTTGTGGCGCCGTGAGTGGGTCGAGAGCATCCAGATCACGATCGCAGAAGAGCTGGGCGTGGAAGCGCGCGGCGACTTCTACGACAATACGGGCGCACTGCGCGACATGGTGCAGAACCATTTGCTGCAGTTGCTCTCGATCGTGGCCATGGAGCCGCCTCACTCGATGGATTCGGATTCGGTGCGCGACGAAAAGCTGCGCGTGCTGCGGGCCTTGAAGCCCATCGATTCACGCGACATCAGCAAGATCGCCGTGCGCGGCCAGTATCATGCGGGCGGAATCCGCGGCACCTCGGTGCCGGCGTACGCCACGGAACCCGGCGTCAAGGCGAACACCAACACCGAGACCTTCGTCGCGCTGAAGGTGGAAATCGAAAACTGGCGCTGGGCCGGCGTGCCCTTCTTCCTGCGCACCGGCAAGCGTCTGGCCGACCGGGTCGCCGAGATCGTGGTGAACTTTCGCGCGGTGCCGCATTCGGCGCTTGGGCCGACGGCCTTGCGTCCGGGTGCAAACCGGCTGGTGATCCGCCTGCAACCGAACGAAACGATTCGCCTGTATTGCCTCGCCAAGCAGCCTGGCGAGGGCATGAACCTAGCCAGCGTTCACCTCGACCTCGCGTTCGACCAGTTCTTCCGCGAAGGGCAGATGGAGGCTTATCAGCGCCTGTTGCTCGACGTGATCAACGGCCGGCTCGCGCTGTTTGTCCGGCGCGACGAGCAGGAAGCCGCATGGCGCTGGGTCGAACCGATCCTGAATGAATGGGCGGCCGCTAACAAGCCGCCCAAACCGTATGCGGCAGGCACGTGGGGGCCGGCGGCCTCGAGCGCGATGCTGGCGCAGCATGGTACGTGCTGGCTCGAAGAAGAAAACTGATCTGCGGTGACGCAGCGCATCTGAAAAGCCGCGCCGCGTTCGCCGTATGCGACATACCGATCGACTGAACGGGGTGGCGCCGTAACAGCGGCAACGGCAGCGTAGGGAACCGGTCCCTTAGGCAGCAATTGTCCAGCGTGACGGCATATTCCGCAGACCCGACAAAAAGCAGTACGGAGGAGAAATGATCGAGCTTCACACTTTCGACGACCAACGCGCCCAATCGGACGCGCTGGCGAAAGCGGTGGGCGACGCTTTGCAGGCGTCCCTGACCGCTCGCGCAGCCTCGGCCGGTAATGGCCCGAGCCACGTCACGCTGGCAGTGTCGGGCGGCAGCAGTCCGCGTCCGTTCCTGCAGACCCTGTCCACTGAACCGTTCGACTGGGCGCGCATTGCCGTGACGCTGGTCGACGACCGCTGGCTTCCCGAAACGGACAACGACAGCAATTCGCGTTTTGCGCACGAGACGTTGTTGCAGAACGCCGCGAAAGCTGCCGCATTCTGGCCGCTGGTGGATACCAGTCAATCGCTTGAGGCGCACGTTGCGGCGTTGAACGCCGACGCGCGTCGCACGCTGCCGGATGTCGCCGTGCTCGGCATGGGCGAGGACGGTCACACGGCGTCGATCTTTGCGGATGCGCCCGAGTGGGACTTCGCCATCACGACCCCGGACCACTTTGTCGCCGTGCATCCGGGCGCTGCGCCGCATGCACGCGTAAGCTGGTCCATGTCCGCGTTGAAGCAGATGGGCCGACTATTTCTGTTGATTGCAGGACCGCGCAAGCTGGACGTGCTCAACGCCGCCGCCGCTGCGCCACAAAAAAATGCCATCTCACAGTTGGCAAACGACAAGGGAGTGAGACTCGATGTCTACTGGTGTGAAAAGTAACGCTGGCCCGGGCGCGGGCCAGCACGCCGATGGACCGCGCCTGTTGGCCGACATCGGCGGCACCAACGCGCGTTTTGCACTGGAGACGGGGCCGGGCGAAATTGGCCAGGTGCAGGTGTATCCCTGCGCCGATTACCCGGGCGTCGCTGACGTCATCAAGAAGTACCTGAAAGATTCGAAGATTGGCCGCGTGAACCACGCGGCGATTGCGATTGCGAACCCGGTCGACGGCGACCAGGTCAGCATGACCAACCACGACTGGACCTTTTCGATCGAAGCCACGCGCCGGGCGCTGGGCTTCGACACACTGCTGGTCGTCAACGACTTCACCGCGCTGGCGATGGCGTTGCCTGGCCTGACCGACACGCAACGCGTGCAGGTAGGCGGCGGCGCACGCCGGCCGAACAGCGTGATCGGGCTGCTGGGCGCGGGCACGGGCCTCGGCGTGTCCGGTCTTATTCCGGCGGACGACCGCTGGATAGCGCTGGGCAGCGAGGGCGGCCACGCCACCTTCGCGCCAGCCGACGAGCGCGAAGACCTGGTGCTGCAGTACGCACGCAAAAAATGGTCGCATGTATCGTTCGAACGCGTGTCGGCGGGTCCGGGCATCGAGGTGGTCTACCGGGCGCTGGCGGCGCGCGACAAGAAACGTGTGCCGACCAGTTTCGACACCTCCGAGGTAGTCAAACGCGCGCTCGAAGGCGAACCGCTGGCGGCGGAATCGGTGGATGTGTTCTGCGGCATTCTCGGCACGTTCGCCGGCAACATCGCGGTGACGCTAGGCGCGCTGGGCGGCATCTACATTGGCGGCGGCGTGGTGCCGCGGTTGGGCGAATTCTTTGAGCGTTCGTCATTCCGCGAGCGCTTTGAGGCGAAGGGCCGCTTCGAGGCGTATCTGCAGAGCGTACCGACCTACGTGATCACGGCGGAGTATCCGGCGTTCCTGGGAGTCTCGGCGATTCTGGCAGAGCAGTTGTCGAACCGTGCGGGCGGCAGTTCATCCGCGGTGTTCGAGCGCATTCGTCAGATGCGGGACGCGTTGACGCCGGCTGAGCGTCGCGTGGCTGATCTCGCGCTGAATCATCCGCGTTCGATCATCAACGATCCGATTGTGGACATCGCGCGCAAGGCTGACGTGAGCCAGCCGACGGTAATCCGTTTTTGCCGCTCGCTGGGCTGTCAGGGCTTATCCGATTTCAAGCTGAAGCTGGCAACGGGGCTGACCGGAACGATTCCGGTGAGTCACAGCCAGGTGCACCTGGGCGACACGGCGACGGACTTTGGCGCGAAGGTTCTGGACAACACGATCTCTGCGATTTTGCAGTTGCGCGAGCATTTGAACTTCGAGCATGTCGAGCGGGCGATCGACCTGTTGAACGGCGCGCGACGCATTGAGTTTTATGGGCTCGGCAATTCGAATA
>NZ_JAMFSB010000347.1 GCF_026225065.1 Paraburkholderia sp.
CAAGCAGATGCCGTACATGCCGTTCGCCTTGTCGGTGAGCTTGTCGGCGAACTGCTGGATCTGGTCATAGGTCGGCTGATCGGGCATGGTCAGCCCCTTCGCCGCGAACAGGTCCTTGCGGTAGTACGTCATCGAGCTTTCGACGTAGAACGGCAGCGCGTACAGCGAGCCGTTGTACGAGAGCCCCTCGCGGGCCGTCTTCACGACGTCGTTCAGATCGTAGCTGGCGGGCAGGTTCGTGATCGGGGCGAGCCAGCCGCGCTTGCCCCATTGCGGCGTCTCGTAAGCGCCGATCGTCATCACGTCGAACTGGCCACTGCCGGTCGTGATGTCGGTGGTGGCGCGCTGACGCAGCACGTTTTCTTCCAGAATCACCCAGTTCAGCTTGATGTCCGGATTGGCCTGCTCGAACGCCGGCGACAGCTTCTTCAGCTCGATCATGTCCGGGTTGTTCAGGGTCGCGATCGTCACCGTCCCGGCCGTGGCGTTCAACGCTGCGCACGCAACGGCGGCGGCGCCGACGGCCTTGAGCGCGGGTTTCATGGCTGCTTTCATCACTTGTCTCCTTTCTAGTACGTTATGTTTTACTGCGTTGTTATGCAAACGGGCGTTGTGCGGGCAACGGCCCAAGGGTCAGCTCATCCAGTTGCCGCCGTCGACATTCAAAGTCTGTGCGGTGATGTAATCAGCATCGGCGGAAGCCAGGAACAACGCCGCGCCGGTCAGGTCTGCAGGCACGCCCATGCGGCCAAGCGGCACCGCCTCGCCGACCAAGCGCTTCTTCTCGCCGGGCTGACGGTTTTCGTAGCGAGCGAAGAGCGCGTCGACCTGATCCCACATCGGCGTATCCACGACACCGGGTGCGATCCCGTTGACGTTGATCTTGTGCGGCGCTAGCGCCAGCGCAGCGGACTGCGTATAGCTTAGTACGGCGGCTTTGGTTGCGCAGTAGTGTGAAACGAGTGCTTCGCCGCGCCGGCCAGCCTGCGATGACATATTGATGATCTTGCCGCCGTGGCCCTGCTCGACCATGCGCTGGGCGACGGCCTGCATCAGGAAGAACATGCCTTTGACGTTGACGGCGAAGAGCCGGTCGAAGACGTCCCAGGATTCGTCGAGAATCGGACGCATGTCGAACAGCGCAGCATTGTTGAAGAGAATATCGATCTGGCCGAACCGTTCGACGGTGCTCGCGACGATGCGTTGGATGTCTTCGCGGCGTGTGACGTCAGCGCTGATGGTCAGCACCCGGTCGCCGTCCGCGTTGCGCAGCGCCGCGCCGAAACCGTCGGCGGGCTTCACGTCGACCAGCACGCAACTCGCGCCTTCGTCCAGATACCGGCGGGCTACGGCTTCGCCGATTCCGCTTGCTGCACCCGTGAGGATCGCCACTTTCCCTTGCAATCGCGTTGCCACTGCGTGTCTCCGGTTCGTTTTCGAGTTTTGCCGCGTGGTGAGCGAACGCTCGTTGCGCGAACAATTGCTCTGTTGGTGATCGAATGATCGGATACGAGTCCGGTCATGTCAAGGCGGTTAACGAGATTTCGATGGTGCAGCGCGGCAGCGTCGGGGGGAGTCCTTTGTCGCACTCTGTCGAGGCTGCCGCACGTCCTTGCGACAGCGATACACCGGCGGCCCCTGTCCGTCGACACTGACAAACTTATTAGATACGTTATATCATTGCATTCCCGCCTCAACCGCGAAGCTCTGCCGGGTCGCCCGGAGCCCTTCGCATCCAACTCTTTAGCAGCAGGGATACCGATGAAGAAACTCAGCTTGAAGTGGCACGATGCGCGCCGTGTGCTCAGCCTGTCGAAGTATCTGGTGGCCGGCGCCGCCGTGCTGGCGCTCGGCCAGGGCGCCTACGCGCAGGCCGCTAAGATCCAGGTGGTCGCCGCGGAAAACTTCTACGGCGACGTGGTGCATCAACTGGGTGGCGACCATGTGGACGTCACCAGCATCCTGAGCAACCCGGACGAAGATCCGCACCTGTTCGAAGCCAGCCCGAAGACCGCCCGCGCGTTGCAGCACGCGAACCTTGTGGTCTACAACGGCGCCGATTACGATCCGTGGATGGCGAAGCTGCTGAACGCATCGAAGAACAATGCAAAGCGCACGATCATTGTCGCGGCCGATCTCATCGGCAAGAAAAGCGGCGACAATCCGCACCTCTGGTATAACCCGGCAACCATGCCCGCCGTGGCCCGCGCAGTCACCACGGCGCTCGAAACGGCTGACCCGGCGAACAAGTCGGCGTACGATGCGAACCTCGCGAAGTTTCTCGATTCGCTCAAGCCGATCGACGCCAAGATTGCCGATCTGCACGGCCGTTATGCTGGCGTGCCGGTCACGGCGACGGAACCGGTATTCGGCTATATGTCGGATGCTGTCGGCCTGACGATGCGCAATATGCGCTTCCAGTTGGCGACGATGAACGACACGGAAGCGAGCGCATCGGATATCGCTGCGTTCGAACGCGATCTGCGCGAAAAGCGCGTGCGAGTCCTGATCTATAACAGCCAGGCAACCGAGGCCCTGACCAAGCGCATGTTGAAACTCGCGCAGCAATCGCACGTGCCGACCATGAGCGTCACGGAAACGGAACCGGCCGGCAAGAACTACCAGGTGTGGATGCTCTCGCAGCTGGACGCGCTCTCCGCGGCGCTGGCGGCGGGCGACACTGGTGCGCCAGCGGCAGCGTCGGCGGCCAAGTAAGGCAGTAATCAACGGAACCACGTAATGAATCTGACTGGCCGCACACCGTCCACCGCCGCGCCTGTTCTCGAACTTGAGAACGTGACGCTGGAACTGGGCGGCCGTGCCATCCTGCGCGACACCAGTCTGCAGGTGAATCAAGGTGAATTCATCGGCGTACTCGGGCCGAACGGCGCGGGCAAAACCACGCTGATGCGCGCCGTGCTCGGCCTCGTGCCGGCGGCGAGCGGCACGATCCGCGTCCTTGGCCAGCCGGTGGAGCGCGGCAATGCGTCGATCGGCTATATGCCGCAGACGCGCGCCGCGCTCGCCGGGCGCCGGGTGCGCGGCCGCGACTTTGTCGCGATGGCCGCCGACGGCCACCGCTGGGGTCTGCCGCACGCAGATGCGAAGACTCGCGCGGACGTCGAACGCGTGCTGGATCTGGTGGGTGGCCGCACGCTGGCGGCGCGGCCTTTGTCCGAGTTGTCGGGCGGCGAGCGTCAGCGTCTTTTGCTCGCACAATGTCTGCTCGGCAATCCCAAACTCCTGTTGCTCGACGAACCGCTGATCAGTCTGGATCCGCATCATCAGAAGAGCGTGGTCGAACTGGTGCGTAACGTGCAGCAGGAACTCGGCATCGCGGTGCTGTTCTCGGCGCATGAACTCAATCCGCTGCTCCATGCGCTCGACCGGGTGCTGTATCTGGGCAGTGGCGTCGCAGCGCTTGGCACGGTTGACGAAGTCATCACGAAGCCGGTGCTGTCGCGGCTCTACGGCTCGGCCATCGACGTGATGCGCGTGAATGGCCGCATCTTCGTGATGTCAGGCGACGTCGAAGTCGAAAAGCACGATCACGAACACGAAGACGACGCCCACGATCACGATCATGGCGGCGCGTCGGGCCATGGACATTCGCATGGCCACGGCCACTCACACGGCCATAACCACGCCTCACGCGACGGACACACGAACGATGTTTGAATACGATTTCATGGTGAACGCATTCGCGGCGTCGGGGATCGTCGCGGTGCTGGCGGGGATTGTTGGCTATTTTCTGGTGATGCGCGGACAGACGTTTGCGGGCCACGCGCTCTCGCACGTCGGCTTTACCGGCGCGACGGGCGCGGTGCTGCTTGGCATCTCCCCGATCTGGGGAATGATTGGTTTCACATTGGCGGCAGGCGTCGGCATGGGCGCGCTCGGTGAGAAACTCGCCGGACGCGATGTGGCGATCGGCGTGATCCTCTCGCTCGCGCTCGGCTTCGGCCTGCTGTTTCTGCATTTCTTTACCGCTTACGCGACCCAGGTCACCGCGCTGCTGTTCGGCAACGTGCTGGGCGTGAATACCTCCACGCTGGGCGTGCTCGCGGGACTCGGCGTTCTCAGCTTGCTCGCGCTCGCCGCGATCATGCGGCCGTTGCTGTTCGCTTCGCTGCAGCCAGAACTGGCCGAGGCCAAGGGCGTGTCGCTGCGGCTCGTGTCGGTGCTGTTTCTGGCAATTGCCGCGCTGGCCGTGGCGGCATGTACGCAGATCGTCGGCGTGTTGCTGGTGTTCACGCTGATGGTGGGGCCTGCGGCAGCGGCGCAGAACCTCACCACAAGACTCTCCGCCGGCCTCGTGCTCGCGGCGCTACTTGCGCTGGTGCAAGCGTGGCTGGGACTCACGCTCGCGTTCTATACGGATTGGCCGACGAGCTTCTGGATCACCGCGCTAGCCGCGTTGGTGTATGGCGGAAGTTTGCTGGGGCGGCGGTAAGGGGGCGCGCATCAAGCGAGCAAAACCTTCGCGTGATGCGCGATGTGATCCTCGATGAACGACGAGATGAAATAGTATCCGTGGTCGTAACCCACGTGACGCCGCAACATCAACGGCTGTCCTGCGGCATGGCACGCCGCTTCGAACACATCGGGGTATAACTGCTCGGAGAGAAACTGATCCGACAGGCCCTGATCGATCAGAATCCCCTCCGCGAACTTGTGCGACGCGTTCGCCACCAGTTCGCTCGCGTCATACGCCTTCCACGCCGCCCGATCCTGGCCCAGATATCCGCCGAACGCCTTCTCGCCCCACGGAGAGATCGAGGGCGCCGCAATCGGCGCAAATGCCGACACCGAGCGGTAAATCTGCGGATTGCGCAGCGCCAGCATCAGCGCGCCGTGGCCACCCATCGAGTGACCGAAGATGCCAAGCCGATCGCCGTCTACCGGCAGATTCGCCAGCACCGTTTCCCGCAGTTCGTCGCGCACGTACGAGTACATCCGGAAGTGCTTCGACCACGGCTCCTCGGTCGCATCGACATAGAACCCCGCACCCACGCCGAAGTCCCACGCCGCGCTTTCGCCAGGGATACCCGCACCGCGTGGACTGGTGTCCGGCGCGATCAACGCAATCCCATGTTGCGCGGCGAACCGCTGCGCGCCTGCCTTGATCGGGAAGGTTTCCTCGGTACAGGTGAGACCCGCAAGATAGAACAGCGCCGGCACCTTCACCGCCGCGGCATTCGCCCCCTGTACGGCTTGCGGCGGAAGATACACCGCAAAACGCATCGGCAGGCCGATCACCTTCGACTCATGCTTGTAGATGCGCTGCGCGCCGCCATAGCAGGTGTGATTGGCTAGCAGTTCGAGCATCGCATTCTCCCTTGATTGCAAGGTAAATCGGGCATCAGTACAGCACGACCGAGCGGATCGACTCGCCCTTCTTCATCAGGTCGAAGCCTTCGTTGATACGATCGAGCGGCAGACGATGCGTGATCAGATCGTCGATGTTGATCTTGCCTTCCATATACCAGTCGACGATCTTCGGCACATCGGTGCGGCCACGTGCGCCGCCGAACGCGGAGCCCTTCCATTGACGGCCCGTCACGAGCTGGA
>NZ_JAMFSB010000348.1 GCF_026225065.1 Paraburkholderia sp.
CTCGCCAACAAGAACTTCCCCATCGATGAACGAGTAATCGCTGCATACCAGATTCTTACGTCACTGGCCAACGGCAAACAATAAACTGGAAATGTCTTCGATAAAAAGCTTCGCTGCTTTTCTCTTAGTAAGTCACGAGGCTCGACTCGGGCAGTCGCCAGTGGCCCGGTGAATCACTAGGTTCGGCATGCGGGCGGTGGAGCAGTGGGAACCACTCTGCTCTGGGGCCGGGTGAATCACTAGTTCACTGCGATCCGTACGCCGGCAGGCGTCGAGTGGTCGCGCGGATGGAAGGTCGTTCCCGGGCGAATCGCTAGGTCATCCGCGCTGCTGGTCGCGCGGCACATGCGCATCGTGGTGGCGGAACACGGCGAACCACTAAGTCGGAAGGACGGCATGGCGCGCGAACCTAGTGGTTCACCCGGATCAGCACAGGTCTCATGAGTTTTCTTTAGCTATTTGTGGCACTTTAGCTGTACAGCAAAAGAAACTGAAATCGCTAAATAAAAGACAATTAGGAGATTTTGCTGCGCAGCTAAATCAGCCATTTTTGCTAAAGAGACATGCAAAACCCACATCCAGCCGGTCCGAAAGCCGCTCGCAAAGACTTCCACGCGATGGTTGCAGACGAGCTATGCAACGCGCTGGTGGCCGCCACCGCAGGGAGCATCTCGGTCCGCAAGTCGAATGTCCCGATCGATGATGGCACACACCTCGATCTCCTGCTCAGCCTCGACGTCGACGGCAAGCTCGCCGACATCGCCGTCGAAACCGTGCGGAACGCATATCCCCGTGACGTCCAGACAGCGATCTGGCGGTTGGCTCAGTATGCCCTCGGCGGAAAGGAGGCCGGGAAGGCAATTCCGCTTGTTGCGGCAGAAACGCTAAGTCCGGGCGCGAGGGAACTGCTGCGCGAACGTGGAATTGGCTATTTCGAGCGCAACGGCAACTTGTATCTCCGTCGCGCGCCGTGGGTCATCAACATCCAGATGCCAGACCGTAAGGCAGCGAAGAGGGGGGCAGGACCTCGCTTTTCACTGACGCCCGCGAGATGGTCGTCCATGCGCTTCTGATGCATCGCGGAGAGTGGCTCGCGGGCGGCGAGCTGGCGGAGGTTGCGCAGACCTCGCAGTACACGTGCTCGATGGTGCTGCAAGAACTCGAAAAGCTCGAATGGTGTGAGTCGACTGGTGCGGGTCGCACGCGACGCAGACGCCTGACGAACGCGCGCGCGTTGCTCGACGCGTGGGTGCCGCGTTGGAAGCGCCGAATTGACAACCGCACTCGCTGGCACGTACTTGCCGATCGACCCGACCTGCTTCTCAGTGGGCTCACCAAGAAAATTGATCACGCGGCCCTAGCGTATCCGTGGGCGTTCACCGGCTCGTCTGCGGCGAACGTCTACGCGCCGCTGCTGACCGGGACCGACACGGCCGAGATCATCGTGCCGCCGGGCAAAGCTGAAGAGTTCGCGAAGGCGCTGAACCTCAAGCGCGCCGAGAAAGGGGCGAACGTAACCCTGATCGAACGCGACGGCACGAGTCTGCAATTCCGGAATGAGTTGCCCGACTTCCCCGCGTATTTCGCAAGCCCGATCATCCTCTATCTCGACTTGCTCGATGGGCGGGGGAGAAATAAGGAATTGGCGGAACGCGTCCTCGAAAAACTGGGGATTTGAATGGCAGGGATGAAACCGAAAAGTTCCGACGGCTACTCGGCAGATGTCACCGCCGCCTACGAGAGCACGTTGCTGACGCTCCTCGGAGCATTCGGGACGCTGAAAGACACGTTGCGGCTCGTGGGCGGCCTCGTGCCGCGCTATCTCACACCTGAGCAGCCGCCGGACGTGCCGGCCCACGCGGGGACGGCCGATGTGGACGTCGTGCTAAACCTTCAGGTTCTCGCCGACGGTGATGAATACGCATCGTTGGCCGACCAGCTCGAAGCGCGCGGCTTTACGCGCCACATGAATAACGGCGTAGCCTCGTCGTAGCAATGGCAGCAGCGGATCGACGAGAACACGATCGTGCTTGTCGAGTTCCTCCGCGACGCTGACGGCGACAAGCCAGGGCGGGCGGTCAGCGTCGACGGCGAGCGCGTATCTGCCGTGAACATGCCATATGCAGGCATCGTCCATGACTGGTTCGTCGAAAGGACGATCACTGGGACGCTACTGTCCGACGGCGGTAAGGCGTCCGAGACTATCCGATGCGCTGACGTGCCTGCATTCATTGTCCTGAAGGCGCTAGCGCTTGACCAGCGCAACGAGCCCAAAGACGCGGCAGACCTGATTCATGTGTTGCGATATTCCGGCAAGATCGATGACGTCGCCGATTTGGTAGTGGAGAGGGCGCTGTCCGGCCAGCATGAGGGCGCGGTGGAGGCGGGCCTCGCCGCGCTGCGCCGTCGGTTCTGCGATGACGAACACAGCGAGGGATGGGAGAAGGTTGGCGCGGTCGGCTACGCGCGATTCCACGCGACTGGCGACGAGGACGAGCTAGCGCGCGATCAACGCGACGCAGCAGCGAGGGTACAAGCGCTGGTGGAGACCGTCGAAGCAAAGGTCTCAGCGCGCCGCGCCAGCTAGCGAAACACAGGCGCGCACGATCCGCGGCGGGCGGGCGTGCCGAACCGAATAGCGATCCCGCAGAATTCATAACGACCGAGACACGATGGAGCATAGCGCACGGTTTGGCAGCACGACTGGCCGCTTTGGGCGTGATTAGGTGTCTCGTCCGGGTCGACGCGCGTCCGACGCGCAGGCGGGAGCCGGCCATATTACGACCAGCCACCCGTCACCATGACATCCTCCGACGTGATCATGCGGCTGTCGTCGGCCGCGAGGAAGAGCGCCATGCGCGCGAGATC
>NZ_JAMFSB010000349.1 GCF_026225065.1 Paraburkholderia sp.
GATGCCCTTGCCCGGACCCTTGGTCACCGTCACCTTCGTGTAGCCCGGCAGGCCAAGATTGTCGCCGTCATGCACGGTCTGGCCATGGATCAACATCAATGCGATCTTGTTCATCGCCATGCCCGCAACCTTCGGATCCCAGAACGAAATGCCGTTGATGGCGCCGCTTTCGAGGAACTTGCCCGCCTCACCCGGCAGACCCGTGCCGTACACGCAAATCTTGCCCTGCAGACCCGCCTCTTCAACCGCGCGGCCAATGCCGATCACGTCCAGCGACGACGAACCCTGGAAGCCCTTCAGGTCCGGATGTTTGCGCAGCACTTCCTTCGCGACTTCATAGGCGCGCTCGCCGTCGTTATTGGTTTCGAGCTTCGGCTCGACCAGATCCATCTTCGAATACTTGGCCTTCGCGTTGCCGATCCCGCCATCGGCCCACTGAACCTGCGAACGGCTTCCGAGCGAGCCCACCAGCACGGCCCATTTGCCTTCGTCGTGCATGCACGAAGCAAGGTGTTCGTTCAGATTGGCGCCGTAGGCCGTGTTATCGAACGCTTCGATGTCGACCATGGTGTTCTTTTCATTGTCAGCCTCGTGCGTGACCACCTTGATGCCGCGGTCCATCGCCTTCTTCAGCACGGGTTCGAGCGTCGGCGGATCGTACGGCACCACTGCCAATGCATCGACCTTCTTGGCGACCAGGTCTTCAATGATCTTCAGTTGCTGGGCTGCATCCGCCTGGCCCGGGCCGGTCTGATAGGCCGTGACACCGGGGTTGTCCTTCGCGAATTCCTTGACGCCTTCGTCCATCCGGTTGAACCAGTTGATGCCGGTCACCTTTACCACTGTCACGATCGTGACATTATTCGCCGCCTGCGCTGCAGCGACCACGCCTACCGTGAGGACGCCCGCGGCGATCGCGGCGCTCAATCGAGTCAGTTTCATACCAAGTCTCCATTTTTCTTTCGATGTCGCCCTGCTTCACGGTTGCGGACATCCAGGGCCCCGATGTACGCCGTGTACTAAACCTTGCCTATGTGCCGATGCTCAAGCTAACGCTCGCTAGCGCCGCGTGGACGGATCGGATCGCGTGAAACCGAAGATCGCGCTGACCCGCTCGCCACCGCCGAACGCCAGCGACAGCAACAACAGGAAACCCCACGCGCAGTCGCCGAAGAATTGCGACACGCCCAGCAGATTGAACAGGCTCGCGAGGAACTGCAGCACCGTCGCCGCGAAAAACACGGAGATGATGCGGCCGCGGCCGCCGGCGGGATTCACGCCGCCCATCACCGCAATCAGGATCGAGATCAGCAGATACGAATTGCCGTAGTCCCACTTTGCGCTCGATGTATGGGTGGCGCTGATCAGGCCAGCAAGAGATGCCAGCACGCCGCACATCGTGTAAGTCACGATCAGCATGCGGTCGCGCGGAATCCCGGCATAGAAAGCCGCCTTGGGGTTGGTACCCATCAGATACAGCCGCAAGCCGAACGGGCTGCGCCTGAGGAGCCAGCCGAGCACGATGATCGCGGCGATGAAGATCACGAACGAGATCGGCACCTGGAACCACGTGCCGTTACCGATATCCGAAAGCTGATCGACATACTCGACCGGCACCGAGGCGCCGTTGCTCAATACCACAGCAATGCCGGTGAACAACAACTGGGTGCCGAGCGTGCAAAGAATGGGAGTGAGCCGCAGCTTCGCAATCACGATGCCGTTCAGGAAGCCGCCGAGCAGCCCCATGACGACGGTGATCGCACAGAAGAGCGCCGTATAGGCGACGGGCGAAGCATCGCTGCTGATGAGCTTCGGCAGCGCCAACGCGGCAACCATGCCTGACAGATTGGCAAGGCCGACACCCGACAGGTCGATACCGCCATTGCCGGAGATCATCGAGAGCATGATGCCGAGCGCGAGCAGGCCCAACTCGGGCAACTGGCTGCCCATCGACTGCAGATTGTCGATATCTACGAACTGGCCGTGCGAGAGGCCGGTGGCCACTAGCACGACAAGCACGTTGACGATCAGCAGGAAATTCAACTGCCGGTCGGAGAACAGTTTTCCAACAGCGAACGAGGACTTCATGGTGAAGACAGACTCCTTCAAACTGCATCGAACTTCAGTGAGCCGTTGAGGTGCGCTTAATGCATCACCAACGCACAGTTGATGCGCAGGCTTATTACGCAGACGCCGATTGGCCCGACTGACTCAATACCTGATTCACTTCGCTCAAGGTCGGCATCGAAGGCGCCGTGCCCGGCCGCGTGACGGAGATGCCTGCCAGTGCACAGCCGAAGCGCATCGCCTCCACCGGATCGGCGCCGCGTGCCAGTGCAGCAGCAAAGCCGCCCGTAAAGCCGTCGCCTGCGCCAGCCGTTTCCACAACACGACCGCACTGGAACGCTGGCACGAGCACCGATCGCGTGGCCGAGTGCAGCAGCGCACCTGCTTCGCCCAGCGTGACGATCACCGTGCCGACACCTTTAGCCAACAACACGTCGGCGGCACGCCGCGCATCGTCGGCGTTCTGGATCGGCACGCCCGTCAAAGCAGTGGCTTCCGTTTCGTTCGGCGTGATGTAGTCGCACAGCGGGAAAATATCGTCATCGAGCGGTAACGCGGGCGCCGGATTGAACACAGTGGTGACACCGTGCCGGCGCGCCACTTCGAGCCCACGGCGCGCAGCAGAGATCGGCTGCTCCAGTTGCGTCACGAACACCTGCGCAGCGGCAATATCCGCTTCAATCGCGTCGGCGTCGCTCGCGTTCATCGTGCCCGCAGCACCGGAGGCAACGATGATCGCGTTCCTGCCGTCGGTCTCGTCGACAAAAATATGCGCAGCACCCGTCGACACACCTTCTACAGCCATGGCCCGTGCAGTGATGCCTTCGGCAGCCCACGTCGAGCGCGCAATCGCGCCGAACGCATCGTTGCCGAGGCGCGTGCAGAAGACCACTTGCGCGCCAGCGCGCGCCGCCGCGACCGCCTGGTTCGAGCCCTTGCCTCCCGGGCCCATCGCGAAGGACGAACCGGCGATGGTTTCGCCGATCAGCGGCATACGCTCGGCGCGGAAAGTCAGATCGGTCACATAGATGCCGAGAATGACGACGCGCCCATTCGCCTGGGACTGCGTACTCATTTCCTGCGCTCCGTCGCGCTCGGCGTGTCCGGCGCTAGCAACACACCCTTCTTGAACACAAAGCAGCCGTAACCACGCTGCTCGCCGGTCGCGATCACGCAATAGGCCTGCTTCGCCCGCTCATAGAAAGCAAAGCGTTCAATCGAAGCAAACGGCACGTCGCGCCCTTCAGCGGCGTTCACTTCGGCTTGCGCCTCGCGTTGCACGGCGGGAATCGTGTTCGGCTCACCGACCACTTCCATGCGCAGCGCCGGATCGTCGACGAAGCTATCGAGCGGCATGACAGACAGCACCGCACGAACCGCGCTCGCCGCATCCGCGCCGTCGAAGCGCAGCAGCTTGCCCAGCACCGTTGCACGCGCAACGGAGTCGCCGGGGAAATTCGCATCGCAAATCACCACTTCGTCGCCGTGGCCCATCGCGCGCAGCGCGTACAGCACATCGGCATTCAACAGCGGGTCCAGATTCTTCAGCACAGTGTCTTCTCCATGTTCTAGCGGACTGCCATCGGATAAGGGTTCGACGGTCAGTCTCCGTAAGGTATCCAGATGTTCTTCACTTGCACTGCCTGACGCAGCCAGGCCGGGCCTTCCGTCGAGCGGTCGAACCAGTCGAACTCGCGGCCATGATCGACGAAAGTGCGCTTGAGGTTGCCCACCGACGCACGTTCGACCAGCGTCGAATCCGCCGCGCTGCCGAAGCACCAGAGCGCGTCGACGTCATCGTGTTTGGCCAACGCAGGCAGCAAGGCAGCGCGCTCGCCGGTGACGATATTCAACACACCGCCAGGTACGTCCGATGTCTCGACCACCTGATACAGATCCGTCGCCGTCAGCGGGCACGTCTCGCTCGGCAGCACCACCACGCGGTTGCCCATCGCCAGCGCCGGTCCCACCAGCGAGACGAAGGCCAACAGCGGCGCCTCATCGGGACAGGCAATGCCGATCACGCCAAGCGGCTCGTGCATTGCCAGCGCGACACCACGCAACGGCGGAGTATGCACCGCGCCGTCGAACTTGTCCGCCCACGCCGCGTAGGTGAAGAGCCGCGTCACTGCTGCTTCGACTTCCGCGTGTGCGGCGGCCTGGTCAACACCAGTGCGTGCCACGAGTTGCCGCGCGAATTCGTCGCCTCGCACTGTGAGATTCTCGGCAAGGTAATAAAGCACCTGAGCGCGGTTGTGCGTAGTGGCCTGCGACCACTTCCCTGCACCGCGCGCCGCCTCGACGGCATTGCGAATGTCCTTGCGGTTACCGTCGCCCACCTCGCCGACAATCGCGCCATCTGAACCATAGACGGGCAGCGAATAGCCACCGTCTGGCCGCACCTGTTTGCCGCCAATGAACAGCTTGGCGGTGCGATCGATTGGCGTCACATTCGCAACGGTGGCGAGCGACAAGTCCGCCGTGGCGCGCCCGTTAGCAACGCGAGCAGGACGTTCAACGAGCTTAAGCCACGCACGCGGCTTCAGATATTCGTAAATGCCCTCGCGGCCACCTTCACGCCCGTAACCCGACTCGCGATAGCCACCAAAGCCGACCGCCGCATCGAACAGGTTGGTTGCATTGACCCACACAACACCCGCTTGCAGACGCGGTGCGATATCGAGCGCACGGCCAATCGTTTCGCTCCAGACGCTCGCGGCCAGTCCATAGCGCGTGTTGTTGGCAAGCGCGACCGCCTCGTCCGGCGTGCGGAAACTCATCGTCACCAGCACGGGGCCGAAGATCTCTTCCTGCGCGAGCGTCGATGCAGGCGCGACACCTGTTATGAGTGTGGGCGGGTAATAGCAACCCTGACCCGGCACGGCGGCATCCGGCGATTGCCATACCGAGCAGCCTTCAAGACGGCCCGCTTCCACGAGCGACTGAATCCGTTCGAGCTGTACCGGATCGACGATCGCGCCCATATCGATGCTCTTGTCGAGCGACGAACCCACGCGCAGTGTTTCCATGCGCCGCTTCAACTTGTCGATGAAGCGCGCTTCAATGCCCTCTTGTACGAGGAGACGCGAACCGGCGCAGCAGACCTGCCCCTGGTTGAACCAGATGGCGTCCACTACACCTTCGACTGCGCCGTCGAGGTCGGCGTCGTCGAACACGATGAACGGCGACTTGCCGCCGAGTTCGAGCGTCAGCGATTTGCCGGAACCGGCTGTCACCGAACGAATCTGCCGGCCGACTTCCGTTGAACCGGTAAAGGCGAGCTTGTCTACATCAGGATGTTCGACGAGCGCAGCGCCGGTGCGGCCATCTCCGGTGACAACATTCAGCACACCTGCAGGCAAACCGGCGCGATGCGCCAGTTCCGCAAACAACAAGGCGGTAAGCGGCGTGTATTCCGCGGGTTTCAACACGACGCAATTGCCGGTTGCGATAGCCGGCGCGATCTTCCACGCGAGCATCAGCAGCGGGAAATTCCACGGCACGATCTGGCCGACCACGCCCAGCGGCGCAAAGTCGGCAAACTCGCTGTCCTGCAACTGCGCCCACCCTGCGTGATGCAGGAAGTGACGCGCGACCAGCGGCACGTCGATGTCGCGCGTCTCGCGAATTGGCTTGCCGTTATCGAGCGCTTCGAGCACGGCGAAGAGGCGGCTATGCCGCTGCACCATACGCGCCAGCGCATACAGATGACGCGCGCGCCCAGCGCCACCGAGCGCCAGCCACGCAGGCTGCGCAGCGCGAGCGGCGGTGACTGCCGCATCGATATCAGCCGCATCGCCTTGGGCGACATGCGCGAGCAACTCACCCGTGGCAGGCTCGCGCGATTCGAAACGCTCGCCCGAAGCCGGTGCATGCCATGCCCCGCCGATAAAATGCCCGAAGCTGGCCTCGTGCTGCGCAAGCCACGCGCGCGCAGGTTGATCGTCCTCGGGTGCGGGACCGTACTCCATCGAAGAAAAATATTCGGCTACGCTCATGGGATCGGTCTGCTCAGGCTACGGGGTGACGATTGAAGGAGGAATAACGGCCGCTCACGTGATGTTCGAGCTGGCGTTCGATGTCGGCAAGCAGGCTCGATGCACCGATACGGAACAGCTCCGGCTCGAGCCACGCACGCCCCAGTTCCTCTTTCATCAGGATCTGATACGTGAGCACGGATTTCGCGGTGGAGACGCCGCCCGCCGGCTTGAAGCCGATCAGGATGCCGGTGCGCTCGTAGTAATCGCGGATCATGCGCACCATCACCAGCGATACATCGAGCGTCGCATTTACGCCTTCCTTGCCGGTTGAAGTCTTGATGAAATCGGCGCCCGCCATCATGCAGATCATCGATGCGCGCGCCACATTCGAGAGCGTGCGGATATCGCCGGTGGCGAGAATCGCTTTCAGATGCGCCGGACCGCAGGCCGCTCGGAAATCGCGCACCTCGTTGTAAAGCGCTTGCCAGTTGCCCGTAAGCACATACTCGCGCGTGACGACGATGTCGATCTCTTGCGCGCCGTCGGCGACCGAGGCTTCGATCTCTTTCAGTTTGAGCGGATGCGGAATGAGACCTGCAGGAAAGCCCGTGGACACCGCTGCTACCGGGATGCCGCTACCCTGCAATGCATCGACCGCTGCGGCCACGAAACGGTGGTACACGCACACCGCGCCAGTCGTGATGGTCTGCGGTGCGATGCCGAGGGCGCTGAGGATATCGGCACGCACCGGCTGCCGCGCTTTTGCGCAGAGCCGCCGCACGCGGCCTTCGGTGTCGTCGCCACTCAGCGTGGTCAGATCGATGCAGGTGACCGCCTTCAATAGCCAGGCGGCCTGTGCATCTTTCTTGACCGTACGGCGCGTGCCGAGCGTAGCGGTGCGCCGCTCGACTGCAGACTGATTGACACGCAGGCCGTCGAGCCAGGCGGCGTCGAACGGTACGCCGGGATTGCGTTCGGGATGAACGGCCACGCCGCGCCGAAGCGCGATGACCGAGGAAGACGAAGATGGAGCTTCAGGCATGAGTCGTCCGTGATTTTGTGCAGTGCACAGCAACCGGTGATGGTTTATTCGCAACCATCGTACATCGAATGATAGGATCGTAACAAGCTTCGTTACGATCATTTCCTTATATCGTGCTTGTGAAACCGGCGCGCATCGGCAACCGCCGGGCGGTCGCTGGTTTGCCCATCGGTATTTCCACTAGGCGCTGTACTGGGAGAGCAGGTATTGTTGAGCCCGCAGCGGCGCCTGGGTGGATAGCCATCAGGCGTCTATTGCTACGGTTTACCTGGACGCGGCAAAAGCCTCGTCGTCGATACCGTATTCGAGCTGGCCGACGGCGTGAAGCGACGCATCCACTTCCACGAATTCCTGCGCGAGATGAACCGGCGGCTCGTCAACGAACCGCGTGGCGACGACCGTCTCGGCTCGGCCTCTCGGCAGTGGCTCGACGGCGTTGAGTTGCTTTGCTTCGATGAATTCCACGTGCACGATATCGCCGATGCGTTTCTGATCGGCCGTTTCCTCGAGATCGCGCTCGAACTCGGCACACGTATCGTGCTGACCTCGAACTATGCGCTGCAAGGCCTGCTACCGAATCCGGAATTTCATGAGCGCTTCGGGCCGACTATCGCGCGGATAGAGCGGCACTTCGCGGTGGTGCATTTCGATGGCGCGCACGATCTGTCGCGCACGCTGAGCCGGTTAGCCGAAATGCAGTCAAGGACCTATCGAAATCCTTTCGATAACCCAGCTGTGTCGTCCGAGATAACGACATCCCTCACCTGAGAGATGCCGCTTGCTTTGCTGTTGGACGCTCAGGCCGCGGCGGCAACCACCTCAATACGCAGCGCTTCTCCGCCCGCCACAATGACGAGCAGATGGTCGACGTTCGGGTGTGCACCCGGACGACTGCGTGCGTCGGCCGTATGCTCCGCGAATACTGCCAGGCCGTGCTCGGCTGCCTTGGCATCCAGCGCGCCGAATACCCGCTGCAGATAATGGTAAACCGCGACCGAACCCTGCTTGCCCGGCTTGTTCTCAATGCTTGCCACCACGGCACCGTTGCCGTCCAGCAGATCAATGCGCTCGATGCCGTCGATCGGAGGCAGTTGAGCGAGATTGTCCTTGAATACGTTACTCGGTTGAATCACTTAAGGGGCTCCATCGGTTAGATAGTGAACGTTGCGGCGGTATCTTATCCGATAGGATTCCGCACATCGCGCAAGCTCGCCCGGCGACAGGTTCGCAGAATGCGCACCAGAAAACTTCTAACTAACAGGACGATTCCTTGCCCATCTCTATAACGCGTCGGCGCCTGGCTCTCGGGCTACCGTTCCTGCTCGGAAGCGGAGTCACCACTCCGCTTTACGCAGCCACCAACCCGATCAACAACATCGAACGCCGTCACGGCGGACGCCTTGGTGTATTTGCCATCGATACCGGTTCAGGCCGAACACTCGCTTACCGGGCCGACGAGCGTTTCCTGATGTGCAGCACCTTCAAAGGACTTCTCGCCGCGCAGGTGCTCACACGCGTAGACGCCGGCAAGGAGAATCTGGACCGCCTCGTGCATTACACGGAGAAGGACCTGATCTTCACGTCCCCCGTAACGAAAGCCAATGTCGCGCAAGGCGCCATGTCGGTCCGTGCGATGTGCCAGGCTATCGTCGAAGTCAGCGACAACACCGCGGCGACCCTGTTGATGAGAGACGCTGGCGGTCCTCCCGCGCTGACCCAATTTGTTAGAAGCCTCGGCGACACCGTCACGCGTTCGGATCGCTATGAACCGGATTCCAACCAATATAGCGGCGCGCGGGACACGACCACGCCCAAAGCGATCACGAAATCAGTCGGCAAAATTCTCTTGGGCAATGTGTTAAGCGCGCAGTCGCGTCAACAACTTGAAAGCTGGATGATTGATTGCGAGCCAGGCCTCGACAGGATCCGCGCAGCGTTGCCGACGGACTGGGTTGCCGCAGACCGGCCAGGAACGAGCGTCGAAGAAGAAACAAACGACTACGCGATCGTGCGCCCACCAGGACGAGCGCCCCTGCTTGTCGCGGCCTATTACGATGCACCGTATGTCGACATGGACGGCCGCGAAGCCGTCCTGCGCGAGGTTGGCGCGGCGTTCGTCGACTGGGCCAAGCGCAGCGCGTAAAGAGAGCCGGCCTGCGCAATCGACATTGCTATCACAGCAATACGATCGGCACCGCAGGCCGTCTCAGCTAATTTACTACGTCGAAATTCTTAAAGAACGATCCGTCTCAGGCCGCGCTTTCCACTTCCGCACGCGTAGGTATCGACGGTTGCGCGCCAGCGCGCGTGACTGAAATCGAGGCCGCCCGGTGCGCCAGACTGATCGCGCCTTCGAGCGGCTGCCGCGCAGCAATTTGCGCGGCAAATACACCAATAAACGTATCCCCAGCAGCAGTCGTATCGACTGCCTGAACCTGCGGCGCGGGGAAGTGCTTCCCTTCGCCACCTTCCAGCAAGAGATAAGCACCTTGCGACCCAAGCGTCACGATCACATTGCGCGCGCCGCCGCGTTGCAACTCTGTCGCCGCCCTTCTCGCGCCACTCTCCGATTCGACCGGCAGGCCGGCGAGGATTGCGGCCTCGACCTCGTTCGGCACGAGGTAATCAACCAGCGGCAACCATTCAGCAGGCAAAGGCCCAGTTGCCGGCGCTGGATTCAGTACCGTGATCTTGCCTAAGCGGCGCGCAAGACTGAGCGTCGCGTAGACCGAATCCCATGGCGTTTCCAGTTGGCAAACCACGACATCGCAAGCCTTGATTGCGGCCTCGTGACGCGCGACGCTATCCGGCGTGAGCTGGCCATTACTTCCCGCGACCACGACAATGGTGTTCTGCCCGTCGTCCGAGACCGTCACCATCGCGACGCCGGTAGGCTGTGCCGGGTCGACATCAATACCCGCGCAGTCGATGCCTTCCGTCTCCAGATCCTTGACGCGCTGCGCGCCGTTGGCATCCTTGCCGACGCATCCGACCATCGCCACCCGCGCACCGATGCGCGCTGCCGCCACCGCCTGATTGCCGCCCTTGCCGCCGGCAACCTGCGAGAACTCATGTCCGCTGATGGTCTCGCCTGGCCGCGGCAAATGCGGCGAACGCGCCACCAGGTCGGTATTGATACTGCCCACCACGAGAACCCGGCCCTGCTTCACTTCTTTCGACACTTTCTCTCTCCTGCCGATCATTCGCCGAATGACTGGATCATGCGGCGCGACGCCGGCTTCTATAGGTATCCAGCACGACCGCCACGACAATGACGGCCCCTGTAATAATGCGCTTGGTGGGTTCGGTCGCCCCGATCTGTGCAAGACCCGCGGCCAGAACCGAGATGATCAACACGCCGAAGAAGGTGCTGGTCACCGAGCCACGACCGCCCATCAAACTCGTTCCGCCAATCACCACCGCTGCGATCACCTGCAATTCGATGCCCGAGCCGGCATTCGGATCCGCCGCTTCGAGCCGTGAAATCTGGAACAGCGCCGCGAGGCCGGAGAGCAGACCCATCATCGCGAATACCGCGATCTTGTAGGGCCGCGGATTGACGCCCGCGAGACGCACCGCTTCCTCGTTCGTGCCGATGCCAACCAGATACCGGCCAAACACCGTGCGCGTCAACACGAACTGTGCAACGACCATCACGATGATAGCAATCAGAAACGCAGGCGAAATGCCGAACGCGATCGGGTTGGAGAGGAAGTCGAACGCGTCGCCGATGTAGGCCGTGCGCGAGTTGGTCAGCTGATACGCAACGCCGCGCGCCCCCTCGAGTACGCCGAGCGACACGATAAACGACGGAATCCGCCACGCCACGGTGATCGTGCCGGTCACGCAGCCCGTCAAGGTTGCGCCCGCCATGCCGAGCAAGGCCGAGGGTAGCGCCGGCC
>NZ_JAMFSB010000350.1 GCF_026225065.1 Paraburkholderia sp.
CGAGTTTCTGATGATGGCGCCGAAGGCCGATGAGGTGGTGCCGATGTTTACACCGCTGCTGCTCGACGAACCGGTGCCCGTGAATGGCCGGATGAAGGTGCCGGACACGCCTGGGTTTGGCGTGCGGCTCAATCCGGAATGCGCGTTGGTGCGGCCGTACCCGCGGTGAACTGCGCAATGTGAACTGCGCAATGTGAACGCACGCGGCGCCTCGCCCGTCGAAAGGCGCACGGCGCAATCCGATCGATCAAGGAGAAAGAAGTGCTGCTCAGGGACAAGGTAGTGATCGTCACAGGCGGATCGCGCGGCATTGGCCGGGCCATCGCGGTGGCATGCGCACGCGAAGGCGCCGATGTGGCAATCAACTACTGGGGCGATAACGACGCGTCGTACGGACGCCGCTCGGCCGTCGAAGAAGTGTTGGCCGAGATCGAGGCACTGGGCCGGCGCGCGTTGGCGGTGGAAGGCAACGTCGCCGCACACGAAACCGGCAAGGAACTGGTGCGCCGCACGGTGGAAGCCTTCGGCAAGGTCGACGTGCTGGCAAGCAATGCGGGCATCTGTCCGTTTCACGCGTTTCTCGACATGCCGCCGGAGGTTCTGGAAACGACGGTGGGGGTCAACCTGAACGGCGCCTTCTTCGTGACGCAGGCCGCGGCGCAGCAGATGAGGGCGCAGGGAACCGGCGGCGCGATTGTCGCGACCAGTTCGATCAGTGCGTTAGTGGGCGGCGGCATGCAGACCCATTACACGCCGACCAAGGCCGGTGTGCATTCGCTGATGCAGTCGTGCGCGATTGCCTTGGGACCGTATGGCATTCGCTGCAACTCGGTGATGCCCGGCACCATCGCAACGGATTTGAATGCTGAAGACCTTGCCGACGAAAGCAAGAAAGCTTACTTCGAAAAACGGATACCGCTAGGCAGACTAGGGCGTCCCGACGATGTCGCGGACTGCGTGGTGTTCCTCGCCTCGGACTATGCCCGCTATGTAACGGGCGCGGCGTTGCTGGTAGACGGCGGTCTGTTCGTCAACCTGCAGTGAACGTGCGAGGCTCAGTGAGCGGGCAGCGGCACAACGTGATCGGCGGCAGCTGCACCTGCTGCTCCGTTGCCGCTTTCCGGTTGCGCATTCGCATCACGGGCGAGTTGACGCGAGACGCTACGCAGCAGGTCGATGAAATGCAGCGCCGGTTCGGCGAGCGCTTCTTGCTTGCGCGTCAGGATGCCGAAGCCGGAGAGGCTCTTGCCGATTTCGACCGGCAGCGCCACCAACAGTTTGCCGCGCACGTGATCGCGCACCACGGACTCGGGCAGCATCGCAACCGCGTCGTAGTTTTCGAGCAATTGCAGGGTGGCGAAGATCGACGCACATTCGGTCAGATTGACCGGCGTGGCGAGCCCGGCGCGGGCCAGTTCCTCTTCGAACAGCACGCGCGCCGGGCTGGTGACGGGCTGCGCGACCCACGGCCAGTCGATCAGCTCGCGCAAGGTAGTGGCCGACCGCTGCGCCAGCGGATGAGCGGCGCGCACCACCAGCATCAAGGTTTCGCGGGCGAGCGGCTCGAAGCTGAAGTCGTTGTGTTGCAGGGGGCTCGTCAGCCGGCCAAGCGCGAGGTCCACTTCGCGGCGGTGCAGCAACTGGACCACCTGATCGCTGGTTTCGCCGAGGATGCGCACGTTGAGCAGCGGCCGTTCGGTCTTCAGCGCGGCGACCGCCATGGCCAGCAGGTCGGGCGCGGCGCCCATGATGGCGCCCACCGTCAACTGGCCGTGGCCGCCTTTGCGCTTGACGTCGAGGTCTTCGGCAAAGCGGGTCAGCTCGGCCAAAGCGCGGCGCGCATAGGCGAGGGTGACGACACCAAGCGAGGTGGGCTGCATGCCGCGCGCGTTGCGCTCGAACAGCAGGAAGCCGAACGCTTCCTCGATATCGCCCAGCATGCGGGACGCGCTGGGTTGCGCGACATTGACCGCATCGGCGGCCTGATGCAGGTTGCGGGCGTCGTCGAGCGCGACGAGCAGCGCCAGGTGCTTGAATTTGAGCCGGTTAACGAGGGCGACGGTGGCAGCGTTCTGGCTCATTTGGCAAATGCGGTGAAAAGTGCGTCGGAAGGCACGGGCAGCAAGTACAGTTGGCGGTCGTGCGATCCGGTTTCTGGATCGCCCAATCCCAACAACGGATTGAGATGCTATCGATCGAGGAATTATAGTCGGTTCAGACGCTTCCCCCAGAAAGCGCCCCGGCAGATCAAAACTCAAGACGGGAGACAGGCCGCAATGGAGACAATCGCTTTCCGGATGGTGCTTAACCCCGGCATGCGCGAGGAATACGAACGCCGGCATCAGCAGATCTGGCCCGAGCTGGTTGATGCATTGCAACAGGCGGGCGTGCGCGACTACCGCATCTTCTTCGACGCGGACTCCCATCACCTCTTTGCCGTCCTGACGCGCACCCGCGATCATCAAATGGACCATTTGCCGGAGCTCGATGTCATACGCAAATGGTGGGATCACATGGCCGACATCATGCAGACCGCCCCGGACCACACGCCGTTGCAACAGGCGCTGGAGCCGGTGTTTCATCTGCAGTCGCCGGGTTGAAGCAAGGAGGCTATCCCATGCAAGTTGTCGACCCGCATATCCATCTGTGGGATCTGAAGACGCACCACTATCCGTGGCTCGCGAATCCGGGCGTGTCGTTCGTCGGCGATGCACGCGAACTCAAGCACGACTATCTGCTGGCGGATCTGCTGCGCGAAGCGGGCGAGATCGAGATTCTGAAAGTGGTGCATGTGGAGGCGAATCACGACCCGGCCGATCCGGTCGAGGAGACTCGCTGGTTGCAAGGTCTTGCGAACGAGGCGGCGTCGCGAGGCATGCCGAATGGCATCGTCGCGGGAGCCGACCTTGCGGCGCCGAATGCCGCACAGGTTCTGGAAGGGCACGCGGCGTTTGCGAATACGCGCGGGATCAGGCAGATCCTGAACGTGCACGAGAACAAGCTGTTCGACTACATCGGGCGCCATCTGATGCGCGATTCCGTGTGGCGCGAGAATTTCTCGCTGCTGCGGCGCTATGACATGTCGTTCGATATGCAAATCTATCCATCGCAGATGGACGAGGCCGTGGCGCTGGCGCAGGCTCACGCGGATACGCAGTTCATCGTCAATCACGCGGGGATGTTCGTCGACCGCAGCAGCGTGGCCGGCTATCGCGCGTGGCGCGATGGCATGCGCAAGCTGGCTGACTGCCCGAACGTGACGGTGAAACTCAGTGGCTTCGCGATGTTCGATCACCAGTGGACGGTGGAAAGCCTGCGCCCTTATGTGCTTGAGACGATCGATACGTTTGGCGTCGAACGGGCGATGTTTGCGTCGAATTTCCCGGTGGACCGTTTGTTTGGGTCGTACGAAGATCTTTGGCGCGCCTACGCATCGATCGTTGCGGATGCAAGCGTTGCCGAGAAGGACGCGCTGTTTCGCCGCAATGCGGAGCGCGTGTACCGGATCTAACGCGGCTTTGACGTCGTTACCCGACGTGGCAGGGCAGGACATCATCCCCGAAGAAACACGGCGCGCTTGCGACGCCGCATGATGGAGGAGACAGGCAGTGCAGCAACAGACAACCGCTACGCCCCGGCTTGAACTGCGGCATGCGAGCAAATCGTTCGGCCGGGTGCGCGCGTTATCCGACGGCGACCTCAAGTTATTGCCGGGCGAAGTGCATGCGCTGCTCGGCGAAAACGGCGCGGGCAAATCGACGCTGGTGAAGATTCTCGCCGGGGTGCATCAACCCGATACCGGCGAGATCCTGATCGACGGCGTCGCGCGGAGCTTTGCGACGCCCGCCGCGGCGCGCGATGCCGGTCTTGCGGTGATCTATCAGGAACCCACGCTGTTCTTCGATCTCTCGATTGCCGAGAACATTTTCATGGGCCGCCAGCCGGTGGATCGCATTGGGCGGATTCGGTACGACGCGATGCGCAACGAAGTGAATGGCCTGCTCGCATCGCTCGGTGTCGATCTGCAGGCCGATCAACTCGTGCGCGGGTTGTCGATCGCCGATCAGCAGGTGATTGAAATTGCCAAGGCGCTGTCGCTGAATGCGAATGTGCTGATCATGGACGAACCCACCGCGGCATTGTCCTTGACGGAAGTGGAGCGGCTCTTTGCGATTGTGCGCAAGCTGCGTGAACGCGACGTCGCGATCCTGTTTATTACCCACCGTCTCGATGAAGTGTTTGCCCTGACGCAACACGTCACCATCATGCGCGACGGTGCGAAGGTATTCGACGCGCCCACCGCCGATCTGACGACGGCGGCGATTGTGGCGAAGATGGTCGGGCGCGATCTGGAGAGCTTCTATCCGAAGGCGGATGTCGCGCCGGGCGAAGTGCGTTTGTCGGTGCGTGGATTGACGCGGTTGGGCGTATTCAAGGACATCTCGTTCGAGGTCCGCGCCGGCGAGATTGTGGCGCTGGCGGGTCTGGTCGGCGCGGGACGCAGCGAAGTGGCGCGCGCGATCTTCGGCATCGATCCGCTCGATGCGGGCGAGGTGTGGATCGCCGGCAAACCGCTTGCCACCGGACGCCCTGCCGCGGCGGTGCGGGCGGGCCTGGCGCTGGTGCCGGAAGACCGTCGCCAGCAGGGTTTGGCGCTTGAGTTGAGCATCGCGCGCAACGCCTCGATGACGGTGCTCGGGCGTCTCGTCAAACATGGACTGATCTCGACGCGCAGCGAAACGCAACTCGCGGCGCAATGGGGCACACGCTTGCGTCTGAAAGCAGGTGACGCCAATGCTCCGGTCGGCACCCTCTCGGGCGGTAATCAGCAAAAAGTCGTGCTCGGCAAATGGCTTGCGACCGATCCCAAGGTCTTGATCATCGACGAACCCACGCGCGGCATCGACGTCGGCGCCAAAGCGGAGGTGTATAGCGCACTGGCGGAACTGGTCACGAACGGCATGGCTGTACTGATGATCTCGAGCGAATTGCCAGAGGTACTCGGCATGGCCGACCGCGTACTGGTGATGCACGAAGGACGTATCAGCGCCGAGATTGCACGCGCCGATGCGAACGAAGAACGGATCATGGGCGCCGCACTAGGCCAGCCTGTGAACCCACTAGGGCACGCCGCATGATGCGCCACTCCCATACTCATCCTCATCCAGCGCCGGTGCGGCCACCTGTCGCCGGCGGTCCGCTCGCGAAAACGGGCGGACTGGCTTCCGCATTGGCAAAAAGCCGCGAAACCACGCTGTTTGTCGTGCTGATATTGCTGATCGTAGGCACGGCGCTCGCGCGGCCGCAGTTTCTGAATCTGCAGAATCTGCGTGACGTGCTACTGAATGTGTCGATTATCAGCTTGCTTACCGCTGGCATGACGGTCGTGATCCTGATGCGACATATCGATCTCTCGGTGGGATCGACGGTCGGTATCAGCGCTTATGCAGTCGGCAGTCTGTACGTCGCGTTTCCGCACATGCCGGTGATTGTGGCGCTGGCGGCTGGCCTTGTGATCGGCCTGGTGGCGGGTGGCATCAACGCGCTGCTGGTGGCCGTAGGGCGAGTGCCTTCGCTGGTCGCTACGCTGTCGACGCTCTATATCTTCCGCGGTGCGGACTATGCGTGGGTGCACGGCGGACAGATCAATGCGACCAGTTTGCCGGATGCCTATTCGCGGCTCGCGACCGGCGTGTTCTTCGGCGTGCCGACGCTCGCCTTGATCGCCATTGTGGTGCTGATCGGCTTGTCGGTGTATCTGAAGCAGTTTCGCGCGGGCCGTGAACACTATGCGATCGGTTCGAATCCGGAGGCAGCGCGCCTCGCGGGCGTGAATGTCGAGCGGCGCGTGATGTCGGGCTTTCTGTTGTCCGGGGCGATTGCGGGCTTTGCGGGCGCATTGTGGCTTGCACGTTTCGGCACTGTAGATGCAAGCACTGCGAAGGGTATCGAACTGCAAGTGGTGGCCGCAGCGGTGGTGGGTAGCGTCGCGATTACGGGCGGTGTCGGCACCATCCTCGGTGCGACGCTCGGTGCGTTGGTGCTCGGCGTGATCAGTATCGCGCTGGTGGTGTTGCGCGTGTCGCCATTCTGGGAACAGGCCATTCAGGGCGCCCTGATCGTCGTGGCGATCGCAGCCGATACCTTGCTGGCCCGCTCCGTCGCCAAACGCATGATAAGGAAACGCGATCATGGCTAAACCCGATTCCGCGCTGCTGACCCGCAAACGCGAAACGCCTTTGCGCTGGGAAGTGTTGCTTGTGATTGTGCTGGCGTTGTCGCTGGCCTTGGGGCGGGTGCTGTCGCCGGTGTTTCTGACCGGCGCGAATATCAGCAACGTCCTCGCCGATCTCACCGAAATCGCGCTGATGGCGCTGCCGATGACCTTGATCATCGTGGCCGCTGAAATCGATCTTTCGGTGGCGTCGGTGCTCGGGGCATCGAGTGCGTTGATGGGCGTGCTATGGCATATGGGTCTGCCGATGCCGGTCGTGATCGTGCTGGTGCTGATTGTCGGCGGGCTGGCCGGGTTGCTGAACGGCCTCGTGATCGTCAAGCTGAATCTGCCTTCGCTTGCGGTCACCATCGGCACGCTCGCGCTGTTTCGCGGCCTCGCTTATGTGCTGCTCGGCGATCAGGCGGTCGCGGATTTTCCGCCTGGCTATACGGCCTTCGGCATGAACAATCTCGGCCCGACGTTTATCCCGTTGCCGTTTGTGATCGTGATCGTCGGCGCTGTGATTTTCACGGTGCTGTTGCAGGCCACCGCGTTTGGCCGCAGCCTCTATGCGATTGGCGCCAATCCGACTGCCGCGACGTTTTCCGGTATCGAAGTGGCGAAGATCCGCTTGCGTCTGTTTGTGTTGTCGGGCGTGATGAGCGCGCTGGCCGGCGTGGTCTACACGCTGCGCTTTACCAGCGCGCGTGGCGACAACGGCGAGGGCTTCGAGCTTTCCGTAATCGCGGCGGTGCTGTTTGGCGGTGTAAGCATTTTTGGGGGACGCGGCTCGATGGTCGGCGTGTTGCTGTCGCTGCTGATTATCGGCGTGCTGAAAAACGCGCTGACGCTCGATGACGTCTCGAGCGAAACGCTCACGATCGTCACGGGCGTGCTGCTGCTAGCGTCGGTGCTGATCCCCAATCTGGTGGCCCGCTGGCGCGCGATGCGCGACCGGCGGTTTATCGCCAGGTCGTCGGCGTCCTAGTTTTGCCGTACGGCTGTTGTACGGTGTGCCGTTCCTGATATCAACAACCCGGACGCTTTAACGTCCGATTATCTAGCCAGGAGACACTTCATGTTCAAACCCCTACGTCAGGCCGGAGCCGTCGCGCTCTGCGCCACGCTGCTGGGCATCAGCCTCGCGGCAGGCGCGGCCGATCTCAAGAGCGGCCTGAAGATTGCATTTATTCCGAAGCAGATCAACAACCCGTATGAGGTGATCGCCGATAACGGCGGTATGGCCGCGATCAAGGAGTTCGGTGGCGTCGGCAAGGTGGTGGGGCCGTCGGATGCGGGCGCATCGTCGCAGGTGCAGTACATCAATACGCTGATCACGCAGCGTCAGGACGCGATCGTGATCGCCGCCAATGACGCGAATGCGGTCGTGCCTTATCTGAAGAAAGCGATGTCGCAAGGCATCAAGGTCGTGACATTCGACTCGGATACGGCGCCGGAAGGGCGGCAACTGTTTGTCAATCAAGCCAACGCGGAAGGCATCGGGCGTGGGCAGGTCCAGCTGGTCGCGAAGCTGATGGGCGGCGAGGGCGAGTTTGCGATTCTCTCGGCTACGCCCAATGCAACGAACCAGAACACCTGGATCAAGTGGATGCAGGAGGAGTTGAAGAAGCCGGAATACTCGAAGATCAAGCTGGTGAAAATTGCCTACGGTAATGACGACGACCAGAAGTCGTTCGTCGAAACCCAGGGTTTGCTGCAGGCCTACCCGAATCTGAAGGCGATCGTTGCGCCGACGACGGTGGGGATTGCGGCGGCGGCACGTTACATCTCGACTTCGTCGAGCAAGGGCAAGGTGGATGTCACTGGTCTGGGTACGCCGAACCAGATGCGTGCGTTCGTCAAGAACGGTACGGTGAAGGCGTTCCAGTTGTGGGATCCGAACCAGCTTGGATATCTGGCTGCTTACGCCGCTGCGGCGCTCTCGTCGGGGACGATTACCGGCAAGGAAGGCGAGTCGTTCGACGCGGGTAAGCTCGGCAAGCGCACTATCGGACCGCAGGGCGAAATCATTCTTGGACCGCCGACTACGTTCGATTCGAGCAATATCGACAACTTCAATTTCTAACGCATAAGCGTCAGGAAGAGGGCACGCGGTTGTGCCCGGCAAAAACGCCCTTCGGGGCGTTTTTGCTATGGGCAGGAACTATTGGCGAACCTTGCAAAGTTGTTTGGCAAAAATACATTGAGGGTAAACACCCGGTTGGCTGGTTGATTGCCTAAAACATAAATAAAATCCGGCAAAATGGCGATAAACAGAACTCAAAAGAACAATTCGCCCGCCGCATCAAATCATTCAACTTCAATGTTGCTTGACAACTATTCCCCCGGTTGATTATCTTGGCGCCCATGGTGCGACGCTGCACGGTTGTGCGTCCGCGGCGCGATCCATGGCAAGCAGACGCCGCACACCACACTAAACAGCACGTCGGCACACGGCGGCACTCCGGAGGAGCAAATGGGCAAGGTTAGAGGCATGCGCTGGTGGATGATTGGACTCGTCACCTCGGGTCTGATCGTCAACTACATTGCGCGCAATTCGCTGGCGGTAGCCGCGCCGGAAATGAACCGGCTGCTGAGCATTTCGACCGCGCAGTACTCGTATATCGTCGCGTCGTTCCAGGGCGCGTACATGATCATGCAACCGGTGGCCGGCTACGTGCTCGATGTGGTCGGCACCAAGATCGGCTTCGCGTTGTTCGCCATCGCGTGGTCGGGCGCCTGCATGCTGCACGGCGCGGCCAACGGCTGGATTTCGCTGGCGGTGTTTCGCGGCATGCTCGGCCTGACCGAAGCGGCCGGCATCCCCTCCGGCCTCAAAGCCACCTCCGAATGGTTTCCTGCCAAAGAGCGTTCGATTGCCACGGGCTGGTTCAACATCGGCTCGTCGATTGGCGCGGTGATTGCGCCGCCGCTCGTCGTCTGGTGGGTGCTGCATGGCAACTGGCGCATGGCGTTCGTGTCGATCGGCGTGCTCGGGCTCGTCTGGAGCGTGCTGTGGCTGCTGCTGTACCGCGCGCCGAAAGATCAGCCGCGCCTGTCCGATACCGAGCGTGACTACATCCTTGAAGGCCAGGAAGCGCAACACAAGACGGCTACGGCAAGCCGCCCGTCGTGGCGCGCCATCGTCAAGCGCCGCGCGTTCTGGGGCATCGCGATTCCGCGTTTTCTCGCCGAACCGGCCTGGCAGACCTTCAATTTCTGGATTCCGCTCTATATGGTGAGCGTGCGTCACATGAATCTGAAAGAGATCGCGATGTTCGCGTGGCTGCCGTTCCTCGCGGCGGACATCGGTTGCGTGCTGGGTGGCTATCTGGCGCCGTGGTATCAGAAGCACTTCAACACCTCGCTGATCACCTCGCGCAAACTGGTGGTGGTGACCGGTTCGTTGTGTATGATCGGACCTGCCTGTATCGGTCTGGTGTCGAGTCCGTATGTCGCTATCGCACTGTTCTGTATCGGCGGGTTCGCGCATCAGACGCTGTCCGGCGCGCTTTACACTCTCGCTTCCGATGTGTTCGGCAAGAACGATGTCGCCACTGCCACCGGTTTGACGGGCATGGCCGGTTACGCGGGCGCTACGCTGTTTTCGCTGGCGGTGGGTGTGCTGGTGACGCTGGTCGGTTATGACCCGCTGTTTGTCTCGCTCGCCTGTTTCGATCTTATCGGGGCCGTCGTAGTATGGCTCGTGTTGAAGGAGCCGGCCGAGCCGCAGCAGCGCGCCACCGATGCAGTTCCGCGCGGTGCCGATGCGGCACGCGCCTAAGCAACCGCTACCTCTGTCCGGCCACGGCCTGCTGGACGGCGGTGGCAGAATCGGAGAAGTCGCAGGATGAGCAATCAGCAGGAATCGACGGGTAAGCCGTTTAAACGGCTTTTGTTGACCGGAGCGGCCGGCAATCTCGGCCGGCAGCTGCGCGGCGCGCTGGCGCAATGGGCGGATGTGGTGCGCCTGTCCGATATCGCGCCAATGGGCGAAGCGGCGGCGCATGAAGAGCATGTGGTGCTGGATCTCGCGGACCGCGCAGCGGTGGACGCGTTGCTCGAAGGCGTCGACGCTGTCGTGCATCTGGGCGGCATCTCCACGGATGCGCGCTTCGACGATCTGCTCGAAGCCAATATCCGCGGCGTCTACAACCTGTATGCCGCGGCGCAGAAGCATGGCGTGAAGCGCGTGCTGTTTGCGAGCTCCAATCACGCAATTGGTTTTCATCCGACTACGTCTGTGCTCGATGCGGATTCCCCGTTGCGTCCGGATAGTCTCTATGGCGTGACGAAATGCTTTGGCGAATCGCTGTCGCGCTACTACTTCGACCGCTTCGGTCTGGAGACGGTCTGTATGCGGATCGGTTCTTCGTTCGAAGCACCGAAGAATCCGCGCATGCTGGTGACCTATCTGAGCTACCGCGACTTTATCGAACTGGTGCGCTGCTCGCTGTTCACGAACCGCGTGGGGCATGCGATTGTGTACGGGGTGTCGAACAACAGGGTCTTGTGGTGGGATAACAGCAAGGCTGCGTTTTTAGGCTATCGTCCGCAGGACAGCTCGGCGGAGTTCGACGGGCTGTTTCCGGCTCAGGCGCCGACTGAGGAGTTCGACGATCCTGCACAGCAGTTCCAGGGTGGGATGTACGTGGTCGGGCTGCCGCAGTCTTGAGTTGATTCGAGCACCCCGCCATCGTCACCTGCGCTTTTTTAGACCGCTAAGGCTTCCTCACTATAAAGCGGATAGTCGGTATAGCCGACTTCCGTGCCACCGAAGAAGGTCGGGCGATCGTAGGGATTCAGCGGCAGCTCGTTGCGCAAACGTGCCGGCAGATCCGGATTGGCGATGAAGTCGCGGCCGAAGGCAACCAGGTCCGCGTCGCCAGCCTTGACGATAGCCTCTGCTGTGTCGCCCTTGAAGCCGCCCGCCGCGATAATCGTGCCTTTGTAATGCCGGCGGATGAGTTGCGCCGCCAGCGGGCTTTGATCCTTGCTTTCATCGTCGACATTCCCCAGCACCCGTGGTTCGATCAGATGCAGGTAAGCCAGATCCAGCTTGTCCAGTTGCTCCGCCACGTAACTGAAAAGCCCAACCGGATCGCTGTCCGACATATCGCCCCACGAGCCGCTCGGACCAAGACGCACGGCCACCTTGTCGCTACCCCACACCGAGATTACCGCTCGGGTGACCTCCATCAGAAAGCGCGCACGGTTTTCGAACGAACCACCATAGATATCGGTGCGCCTGTTGCTGCCGTCCTGCAGGAACTGGTCGAATAGATAGCCGTTGGCTGCGTGCAGTTCCACGCCATCGAAGCCCGCTGCGACACCGCGTTCAGCAGCACGCCGGAAGCTTTCCACCAGCCCGGCAATTTCTTCGATTTGCAGCGCGCGATTCGGGGTGTTGGGAACCCAGCCCGACTTTGTATAAGCAACGCCGCCGTGAGGAATCGCCGACGGTCCAACCGGCTGGCTGCCAGCGGGTTGCACTTCGGAGTTCGATTGCCGACCGGCGTGGTAGAGCTGCAGAAAGATCTTGCCGCCCTTGGCATGCACAGCATCGGTCACAAGGCGCCAGCCGGCGATCTGGCTGTCGTCGAAGAGACCCGGCGCGCCAAGATAACCGTTGCCGTTCGCAGCGGCGATAGTGGCTTCGCTGATCAGCAGCGCGCCTTCGGAAGTACGTTGTGCGTAGTATTCGGCCATCAGTGGGCCGGGTTTGGCGCCATCTTCGGCGCGCATGCGTGTGAGCGGAGCGAGCACCACGCGGTGCTTGAATTCATATGCGCCGACGCGAACGCCGGTGAAGAGTTTGGACATGATTCCCTCTGCCTGAGATCTGGTTTAGCACGGTGGACCTTCCGCCTGGTTTTGCCTGAGGGCGTGGGAAGTCCGTTGCCTTGACGAGAACTCTATAGCGATTGTGCAGCGGGAAAAACAGGCTCACGCTCCGAACATTGCGGACATGAGTGTCACAAATGGCGCGATTCATCGCCGCGAGAAGCGCGCCGTATCACTTGTGGCGGCTGGCCGAAGGCGCGCAGGAACGCGCGCCGCATCCGTTCGCGGTCACCAAAGCCGGTATCGCGCGCCACCACTTCAATGGGATGCAGGCCCGACTCGAGCATCAGACGCGCTGCCTCGATGCGCAGATGCTCGACCGCCTTTGCCGGCGATTGGCCCGTCTCCGCCCGGAACGAACGGCTGAATTGCCGTGGACTCAAATGGGCAGCTTCCGCAAGCTGCTCGACCGACAGTTCGGTATGAAGGTTCTGTTTCGCATAGGCGAGCGCCATCTGAATGCGGTCGGAGCGCGGCTCCAGTTCGAGCAGTGCTGAATACTGCGACTGCCCGCCCGCGCGGCGGTGATAGACGACGAGTTTCTTTGCCACCAGTCGCGCAATCTCGGCCCCAGCATCCTTTTCGACGAGTGCCAGCCCGAGGTCGATGCACGCCGTCATGCCCGCGGAGGTCCACACCGGGCCGTCGATGATAAAGATGCGGTCTTCCTCCAACTTGACCGCGGGGTAGTCCTGACGCAGGCGCGCGGCAAAAAACCAGTGGGTGGTTGCGCGCCGTCCGTCGAGCAGGCCGGCTTGCGCGAGATTGAACGCACCGGTGCAGGTCGAGCCGATGCGCCGCGAGTTCTGGGCCGCGCGTTGCAAAAAAGCGATCAGTGCTGCGTCGGGTTCGATCACTTCGTTGTCGCCGACCACCAGCACGGTATCGAAACGGCTCTCATCGAACGGCTGCGTCTCGACCGCGAAGCCGGCTGAGGTCTGCACCGGGCCGCCATGATCGGAAAGCAGGACGACTTCATAGAGCGCTTCGCTAGCCGTCATGTTGGCAAATTCAAAGACCGTCGTGAGGGCCAGGTTGATGACCTGGAAGCCGCGGTACAGCACGATTCCAATACGCAACATGATGGTTTCCTTGGGTATTTCCGGCGATGCGCTGAGCGATGGCCTAAAAGGTGGCATATACGACATTTGAGACTGCCGAGTCTACGCTTAATCTTCGTTCCATGCAGGCCGACATGGGTTGGCGCTAACGGAGAAAGTTGATGAACGACACGACACACAAGGGCACAGCGCTGATTACCGGCGCTTCTTCCGGGATTGGTGCGATCTACGCAGATCGCCTTGCCCGCCGTGGTTACGATCTGATTCTGGTGGCGCGCAACCGGGAACGGCTCGACAAGCTGGCCAATCGTCTGACGAGCGCGACAGGCCGTTCGATCGAGGTGGTTGCAGCCGATCTGGGTAACAAGGCCGACGTGCGGCGCATCGAGGAGATTCTGCGCAGCGATTCGAGCATCACGATGCTGGTGAACAACGCGGGGATCGGCGGCGCCGGCCCGTTGCTCGTTTCCGACGTGGACACCATGGAAGCGATGATCGATCTGAACGTCACTTCGCTTACGCGGCTGACGTATGCCATTGCGCCGGCGTTTGTCGCGCGGGGAACGGGCACGATCGTCAATATTTCTTCGATCGTGGCCGTAGCGCCGGAAATGCTCAATGGCGTGTACGGCGGTACCAAGGCATTCGTGCTGGCGTTCAGCCAGTCGTTGCACCATGAGCTGGTGGCGAAGGGTGTCCGCGTGCAAGCGGTGCTGCCTGGTGCTACTCGCACCGAGTTCTGGGACGTCGCGGGCCATCCGGTTGAAAACCTGCCGCAGAGCATTGTGATGAGCGCGGACGATCTCGTCGACGCAGCGCTCGCGGGACTGGATCAAGGCGAACTGGCTACCGTTCCGTCGCTGCCCGATGCGGTCGATTGGGCCGCGTTCGAAGCGGCACGCGCTGCTCTGGGACCGAACCTGTCCCGCAGTGAACCGGCTGCGCGCTACGGAGTGAAGAGCGCCGTTTGAGATGCTGCTTGAAGTAAAGGAGCCGCGCTGTTTGCGGCTCCTTTGTCCGTGTCTGAGCTTTGCTTGCCGTCGCGGCAGTGCAACGAACTGGCTAGCGCAACGCTTCCAGTTCCGCGAACTCCCCATCGCTCAGACTGATCTCCGCAGCAGCCACATTCTCGCGAAGATGGGTGCGCTTCGATGTGCCCGGGATCGGCAACATCACCGGGCTGCGCTTGAGCAGCCACGCGAGCGCAATCTGGCCTGCACTGACGCCGCGTGCGGCCGCCATCTTTTGTAGCGGCGAGTCCGGTTGCGTCAGACTGCCGGCTGCGAGCGGATACCACGGAATAAAACCAATGCCGTGTTTTTCGCAATAATCGAGTACGTCCTCGGCGGCGCGATCGGACAGGTTGTAGCGGTTCTGCACGGTCGCGACCTTGAAATACTTCGAGGCTGCCTGAATGTCGTCGACCGATACTTCGCTCAAGCCGGCAAAGCGGATCAACCCCTCGTTCTGCAACGAACGGACCGCGTCGAACTGTTCGTCGCGCGGCACCTTCGGATCGATTCGATGCAGCTGCCATAGCGCAATCTGCTCGACGCCGAGGTTCTGCAGGCTTTTCTGCAGTCTCTGCCGCAGATGTTCCGGACGGCCGTCCGGCTCCCAGCGATCCGGTCCGGGTCGATGCAGCCCCGCCTTGGTCGCGATCAGCAGATCGGTGTAAGGATGCAACGCTTCGCGAATGAGCTGCTCGGACACATCGGGGCCGTAAGAGTCCGCCGTATCGATGAAATTCACACCGAGCTCGCGCAGGCTCTGCAATGTGCGCACTGCCTCGGCCGGATGGTCTGGCGGTCCCCAGATACCTGGGCCGGTAATGCGCATGGCGCCGTAGCCAAGACGATGGATCTCGACTTCGCCGCCCAGTTTGAAAGTACCCGACGCTTCTGCCGACGGATTGCTCAGATCGCTCATTTGCTCGTCTCCTTATGGTGAATGTGGTGAGTCTAAAAGATTTAACGCAACTCAGCCGCCGAGCCGTCCTGTTGCCTTGCGTCTGAAGAGGGAAACAGGTGTTGGCCCATAAAGTCCACGAAGACACGAATCTTCGGCGAGAGGTGCCGGCCGGAAGGCCATAACGCCCGCAGTACGCCGGGGTTGCCTGGTAGTTCTTGCAGCACATGCACGAGCGTTCCACGTCGCAATTGCTCACGTACGGTGAAGCCAGGCACGCAGGCGAGGCCTAGCCCCTGTTCCGCCAGCGAAATCAGCGATTCGGTATTGCTGACGATGGCCGCGTTCGGCAGATCGAGATTCAGCGTCTCGCCGTTTCGTTCGAGTGGCCAGGCGCGCAGCTTGCCAGTCGACTGAAAGCGATGTTGCAGACAGGCGTGGCTCAGCAGATCTTCAGGCGTGACAGGCGTGCCGCGCTCGGCCAGATATTCCGGTGAGCCGACGATGATGTGCGTGAAACGACCCAGCGTGCGGGTGATCAGCTGCGAATCACCGATTTCTCCGGTGCGTATCACGACATCCAGGCCTTCCTCGATCACATCGACAAGGCGATCGGTGAAGTCGAGATCCACCGTGATCTCGGGATAGGCTTTCATAAAGGCGCCTATTACCGGCATCAGCAGCATGCCGACGAGCGGCAGGCTGACGCGCAGGCGTCCGCGTGGCATGGAGTTCGCCAATGCGAGTTCGGCTTCGGCTGCCTCGATCTCCTGAATGATGCGGGAGCATCGTTTGAGGAACTGTGCTCCTTCCGGCGTCAGCGTAATGCTGCGGGTGCTGCGATGAAAGAGGCGCACGCCCAGACGCGTCTCCAGCCGCGAAATCGCCTTTCCCACCGCCGATGCTGAGATTCCCATTTGCCGGCCGGCGGCGGTGAAGCTTCTTGTTTCAGCAGATCTCACGAAGACGTTAAGCGAGCCGACGCGGTCCATGGCCGCGGCGCCGCTTGCGCCGTCGTCGCGCTCGGAATGTTCAGAGCGCTCTGAACGTTCGACGTGAGAGGCGGGCTTGGGTGCCGTTGCTATGGCCGCGGGCTTTTGACGATCGTTCATTACGCTCGGCCGGTTCGTGACGGACGTGCTCATCTTAGGCTGTTTCTTTAGCCGAGGCGGGACATAGAGACCGGGTAGCACCGCAGCGCGCGGCGTGTGTCTTTACCGCAGGATTTTCGAAAACAGCACATGCCTGAAACGAACCACCGGCTGCGCGCTGCGTTGTGCCTTGGCGAGCATAAACGCGCCCTGGAGCGAGGCGACGATAAAGCCAGCGACATCATTGCAGTCGAAATCCGCGGGCAATTCACCCGCTTTGACCGCCGACGCCAGGCAGTATTCAAGGCACTGTTGCTGTTCCGCGAAGATCTCCACCACGCGATGACGAATCGCATCGCTGTAGTCGCTTGCCTCCAGGGCAAATTTGCCGAGCAGGCAACCGTTGCGCGTCTGGTTGACGCAGAGGTGGGAAATATTCCAGTCGATGTAGTCGCCCAGCCGTTTGAGCGGCGCAAGCGCGTCGTTGCGCAGCGTCTCGTCCAGGACCTGGCGGCTATTGGCGAAATAAAGCTCGAGAACCTCGAGACCGAACGCTTCCTTGGAGGCAAAGTGGTTCGTGAACGACCCTTGCGGAACGCCCGCGGCCTGGACGATGTCGCGCACGCTGGCGCCCGCGAAGCCTCGTTCGTGGACAACCTTGAGGCCTTCGGTAAGGATCTTTCCGCGGTGGGAGGGTCTTGGCATGATCAGGAAATTGTACGGTCGTCCATATTGGGGCGTCAACGGAAACGGCCGCCGATACGGCGGGAATTGTTATCCCGCCGGATACCAGGGGAATCGTTGACATCTATTATCGGTTCCATTCTAATACGGACAGTCGTATTGGTTGGTGGGAAATCGTGAATTTTATCCGGCGGGCTTACTGCGCGGCCGACGCACCACCAGCCTCGCAAACCCTGCCCGGGTCGACGGGCAAACTTCGGAATTCAAAGGGATCGGAATATGGACCGGCTCCAGGCAATGAAAGTGTTCACGCGGGTTGTCGATACGAACAGCTTTTCGCGCGCCGCG
>NZ_JAMFSB010000351.1 GCF_026225065.1 Paraburkholderia sp.
TCCAGCAGATCTTCGATCTCGTGATGGTCAACTGGGCGAGCGTCACGCAAGGGCCGGACGGCGTCGCGGGCATCCAGCGGCCATCGATCTTCGGTTTCCCGTTTGCGGACGATCGCGTCTATCTCGTGCTGTGCCTTGTATTCCTGTATGCGGCGATTGGCTTCGTCTGGTGGCTGCCGCAGACGCGGGTCGGCCGCGCCATGCGTGCCGTGCGTGAGAACGAACTCGCCGCCGAAGTGACGGGGGTCGACACGTTGCGCGTCAAAGTCACCGCGTTCACGATAAGCGCGGCGCTCGCAGGTGTCGGCGGCGCGTTCTATGCGGCGGGCTTCGCGTATATCAGCCCGGACAACTTCAACTTCGCGCGCTCGATCGAGTTCCTGACGATGACGCTGCTCGGCGGCGCGGATTCCGCGTTCGGCGGCGTGTTTGGCACAAGCCTCCTGATCGTGCTGCCCGAATGGCTGCGCTTCCTGAAGGAGATCTATCTCGCCGTGTACGGGCTCGCGGTGATCCTGATCATGGTGTTCCTACCGGCCGGTATCTGGGGCATCGTGCGTGGTCGGTTCAGTCGCTTCAGGAAAGTGCCTGCCGTCGATCTCGACAGCATCGCTCCACTCGAACTCGAAGTATCGATCAGCAACCCGGCACCGATCCTCAGGCTCGAGAACATTGCGAAACACTTCGGCGGCGTGAAGGCTGTGGACGGCATCTCGCTCGAAGTCAAACGCGGCACCGTGCACACGCTGATTGGACCGAACGGTTCCGGCAAGACCACCACGCTCAACGTGCTGAACGGCATCTATAAGGCAACGAGCGGCCGCATCCTGTTCGACGACGCCGACATCACCGCGATGTCGCCGCACCAGCGCGCGGGTTTCGGCATCGGGCGCACGTTCCAGAACATTCGCCTGTTCGCTTCGATGTCGGTGGTGGAGAACGTGATGGTTGGGGCGCAGCGCGCCAACCATCCGGTCGGCACGAGCCGCGCGGCCTTGCATGAGCGCGCGATGTCGGCGCTGAAGTTCGTCGGCATGGCCGAACAGATGCACATGACCGTGAAGGGCCTGCCGTATGGGCATCAGCGCCTCGTCGAAATCGCGCGGGCGTTGGCTGGCCATCCGAGCTTCCTGCTGCTCGACGAGCCTGCGGCCGGTTTGAACATGACGGAAAAGAAGAATCTCGGCAAGCTGCTGACGCGTCTGAAAGGCCATGGCATGACGATCTTCCTGATTGAACACGACATCAGCCTGATCGAGCAGGTGTCCGACACGATCACGGTGCTGAACTTCGGCAAGAAGATCGCCGAGGGTGAGCCGGGTTACGTCATGCGTCATCCGGAAGTGGTCGCCGCCTATCTCGGGGAGAGCGCTGATGCCACTGCTTGAGCTCACCCACATCGAAAGCCACTACGGCCACGTGCAGGCCCTGAACGACGTGTCGATTCACGTCGAGCAGGGCGAGATCGTCACGCTGCTCGGCGCGAATGGCGCGGGCAAGAGCACCACGTTGCGCAATATCTCTGGACTTGTGGCGCCGACGCGCGGACAGATCCGCTTCAACGGCGTAGCGATCGAACGCGCATCGCCGGAGAAGATCGTCCGCATGGGGATCGCGCATGTGCCGGAGGGGCGACGCATCTTTCCTGGGCTGACGGTCAAGGAAAACATCATGATCGGCTCGTCGCCGCGCGGCCATGTCGGCCGGCGCGCGCTCGAATCCGAAGTCGAAGAGATGTACGCGATCTTCCCGGACCTGAAACGTCTTTCGGACGCGCTCGGCTGGAGCCTGTCCGGCGGCCAGCAGCAAATGCTCGCAGTCGCGCGCGGGCTGATGTCGAAGCCCAGGCTGATCCTGCTCGACGAGCCGTCGCTCGGGCTCGCGCCGATCATCGTGCAGCAACTGTTCGCGACGATCCGCAAGATTCGCGAGAGCGGCACCACGGTGTTGCTCGTCGAACAGAACGCCAATATGGCGCTGTCGGTCGCCGATCGCGGCTATGTGCTGTCGACGGGACGTGTGATTGTCGAAGGCACCCCCGAGGCGCTGCGTAACAACGAAGAAGTACGCGCGGCCTATCTGGGTGGCGGCAAAGCACATGCGCGCGCGAGCTAGCTAACCGGCTCGCGCGCCGCTTCAATCTAACGCTCATTCGTTACGGATGTGGGATACACAGGAGAATCAACGATGGAAAAAATCGCAATCATCGGCGCCGGGCTAATCGGTTGTGCGTGGGCGTCGGTATTCGCGCGCGCGGGTCACACGGTCACGCTGTACGACATCGACGCGAAGGCGGTGGCGAGTGCACGCGATACCGTCAAGGCCGGCCTCGTCAAGCAGCACTCGCTTGGCCTGATCAGCGAAGAGCCGGATGCGGTGATCGCACGCGTGAGCGCGACCGCGTCGCTGGAAGAAGCGCTCTCCGGCGCGGACTTCGTGCAGGAAAACGTGCGCGAGACGGTCGACGCAAAGAAAGAAATCTACGCGAAGCTCGACAAGCTGGTCGGCCCGGACACGCTGCTTGCCAGCTCGACGTCGGGCATCCCAGCATCGGCGTTCACCGAAGAGCTGGTGTGCCGGCAGCGTTGCTTTGTCGGCCATCCGATCAATCCGCCGTCGGTCGTGCCGCTCGTCGAACTGGTGCCGGCACCGTGGACCGACCCGGCTGTGATCGAGCGCGCCCGCGAGATGTACGCGCGCGCGGGCCAGGTGCCGATCGTCGTCAACCGAGAAATTCAAGGCTTTATCGTGAACCGCTTGCAAGGCGCGCTGCTCGCTGAGGCATTCCGGCTCGTCGAAGACGGCTATGTAAACGGCAGCGATATCGACAAGGCCGTCAAGGACGGCCTCGGGCTGCGCTGGGCATTCATGGGGCCGCTGGAAACCATCGACCTCAACGCGCCGGGCGGTATTCGCGACTACTGCGGCCGGTACGGTCCGCTGTATTACGACATTGCAACGCAAGCCACGCCGCGCAGGTGGGACGACGCGCTGCTCGGCAAGCTCGAGCAGGAACGCCTCGCCGAGCTGCCGGCGGACCAGCGCCAGGCGCGCCAGGCATGGCGCGACCAGCGCCTGATGAATCTCATCGCGCACAAGCGCGCCGCGGATAGCGAATGAACGAATGACTCAATGGTTGAAGCCAACGAAGTTGTGGATGTCGTGCCATTGAACGCCTGACCATCACACGAGGCCATCCGGCCTGGAACGTCTGGAGACACGTAATGAAAAAAACATCGTCATGGCTGGCCGTTTTTGCGGCCGCTACGACCACCGCCACCGCGCTCGCACTGGCATCGTCGCCGGTACGGGCCGCCGACCCGATCACGTTCGGCATGATGACCGAGAGCACGGGGCCAAGCTCTGAAGCCGGCGTCTATCAGGCGAATGGCGCGAAACTGGCGCTCGACGAAATCAACAAGTCAGGCGGCGTGCTGGGCCACCAGCTCGTATTGCTCAATGAAGACAATCAGAGCACGAACCCGGGGTCCGTACTGGCCATCTCGAAGCTGACGAGCTCGGGCAACCTGTCTGCACTCATCGCGACGGTGCGTAGCACGCAAATTCAGGCGATCTCGCCGACCGTGATGCGCGCACGGCTGCCGATCATGGTGGGCGGTACCGACGTCGGCCTCACGCACGCGAACAACCCGTGGATCCTCCGCGCGCGCCCGAACGACGGCTACTCGGCCAAGGTGATCGCCGACTATGGCGTGAACACGCTGAAACTGAAGAAGTGGGCGATCGTCTATTCCACCGACGCGTTCGGCAACGGCGGCAAGAACAACCTGACCGCGGCGCTGAAGGTCGCCGGCATCACGCCGGTCGTCGTGCAGGGTTTCACGAGCAACTCGCAGGACTTCACGCCGGTGGTGCTGGCCGTGAAGAACTCAGGTGCGGATATCATCGCAACCTACATTGCGAACTCGACCGACGTCGCGATTTTCGGCAAGCAGTTGCGCCAGCTCGGCGTGAAGGATGCATGGATCGGCTCGCCGTCTTTATCGACTGCGACCGCAATGCAGCTCGCAGGCGACGCGCTGTACGGCTCGTACTCGATCGCCGACTTCGCACCGGATTCGAGTCCGGAAGCGCAAGCGTACGCGCAGAAGTATCGTGCCGCGTACAAGGTGGAGCCGGACTTCTATTCGGCCTGGGCGTACGACTCGGTGAAACTGCTCGCATTGGCGATCAAGACCGCGAATAGCACAAAGCCGGACGACATCTCGAAGGCACTGCACGCAATCAAGGGGTATAAGGGCGTCGAAGGCGTCTACACGTTCGACGCAAACGGAGATGGCCTGCATGGCTACAATGTCGTCAAGAACGACAATGGCAAGATCGTGTTCGTGAAGCACATCGATTTCAGCCAGTAAAGCTGAACACCGCCGTAGCGGTTGTTCGGTAAGAATCGAACTTGGTGGCCCCTTGGTGACGCCGTCGCACCAAGAGGTCACCACAAACGACGATCTGCGGGTGTATTGGCCCAGCGCATGCCCGCGTTGCCATCTCAAGGAGCGATGCTCGCCCAGCGACTATCGCCGCATCCGACGATGGGAGCACGAACATATACTGGAAGCCATGCAGCGTCGGCTCGAACGGAAGCCTGATGTAATGCCCCTCCGCAGACGGCGATCATTTGAAAACATCTGATGAATTACCATTTTCTTAATTTAAATTGCCCAATTTAATCTTTCGTTAATATTATTTCTCGCTCAGTAAAATAAGCCAATCTGCCTCGCATGCCCCAGGGATAAGGCTCGCAGACCTTACATTTAACCGTCCAATATTTCCCTACTGCATTTTCAGTACATTCCTACCCCAATAACGCTGCGGTCCTTGATGGCCACTGCCGTATACGCACTTACTGGCTACGGTTTTCCGCCTCCGGTCTTCCCCGGGACGAACTGCCCGCCTCACATTTCTCAGGGACACAGCATGGGTAGCTTCGGACAAACGATCAAGTTCAAGATCGCTATAGCGTTTGGCGCATGCGTAATACTGATGGCAGGTATCGGACTATTTAGCCTGTTCGGGCTTTCCAAACTCAATTCCAACATTGCCGACTCCTTCTCTGGTAACACCGTGCCAATTAGCGATCTGTCGGATGTTCGCGAGGTTAGTCTGGATATTCGCCTTCAGTTGAGATTGATGCAGGTGCTTCGCAATCAGGGAAAATCAGCCTCCTCGATCGAGCAGGTTCACAACGACCTGGAGCGTCTCAACAAGGCGTGGAATCACTACTATCCCGACGGCATATCGAGCGACAAGGAACGCGAAATTGCAGACAGAATCAAGAATGCGTTGCCCCCGTTCAAGGCGGCGGTCGATGAAGCGGTAGCCGCGTTCAGCGCCGGCAACTACGATGCGGCGACATCGGCAATCGACAAGGTAACGGCACCCGGCGATGCCATGAAAGAGGCGTTGAATCTGGACGCGACGATCAATCTGGTCCAAGCCCAGCAATTTTCAGACGATAGCGAATCAACGTTCAGGAAGATCCTCTGGAGCGCAATCGCTCTACTCGGCGCGGGCGTGATTGTAGCCGCGGCTGCATCTACGTACCTACGCCGTGCGATCTCGAAGCCGCTCAACCGCGCTGTCGAAGTGGCGAACCATATCGCAAACGGAAAGCTCGAAAATCGGGTCGTCGTTGATTCAGGTGGCGAGTTCGGTCAGCTTCTCGAAGCATTGAAGAAAATGGACGACCAGCTCAGCGATACGGTTCGCGGAATCAAGAGTTCCACCGAGTCGGTCGCTGTGGCGTCGCGAGAAATTGCCAGTGGCAATACGGACCTTTCTGCGCGCACTGAAGAACAGGCCGCATCTCTGGAACAGACAGCGTCCAGCATGATGCAGTTGACCGAAACGGTTAAGCAGAATGCTGATAACGCCCGGCAGGCTAATACGCTGGCCACTAGCGCAACGGACATGGCCGATGCCGGTAACGATTCGGTTCAGGCCATGGTCGGCACCATCGGCCAGATCAGCGCAAGTTCAAGCAAGATTTCCGAAATCACCGGCGTCATCGAAGGCATTGCTTTCCAGACGAACATTCTCGCGCTTAATGCCGCTGTCGAAGCCGCACGGGCTGGCGAACAGGGACGGGGCTTTGCTGTGGTTGCCAGCGAGGTTCGCAGTCTGGCCCAGCGCTCCGCTGCGGCTGCGAAGGAAATCAAGGAACTGATCAGCTCGTCCGTCACGATGATTCAGGACGGCGCGAAACAGGCAACCGAAGTCAGCACAACGATGGGGCAGGTCAAGCAGGCGATCAAGCAGGTCTCGGATATTGTCGGCGAGATCGCCGCGGCGTCCGAAGAGCAAAGCCGTGGGATTGAGCAGGTGAACCAGGCGGTCGGCCAGATGGACGAGGTCACGCAGCAGAATGCAGCACTTGTCGAAGAGGCAGCGGCGGCAGCGCAGTCACTTGAAGAACAGGCAACCAGGCTGAAGGGCGCCGTTTCCGTGTTCAGCGTCGCCGATACGGGGCAATCCGGGTCGCTCATGACGATTCCACAAAGCAAGCCTCGCCTGCCTGCCTCACGGACTCACATCACGCATGGCGCGAAGCCTTCAAAGCCGAAGATTGCCCCGGCCATCGTTGCGGATAAATCCACCGCAGCCGAGGCAGCGAAAGCGGACTGGGAAACGTTCTGATCACGTAACGCACAATGTTCAGGATTTTTAAAACGCAGAGTGGCATGGCAGACGTCGAAACTCGACCAGTTTCGACGCCTGTCCTCGCCATTCAGGCTAAAAAAGTGGACCACGATACGTTGCTCGATTCGCTCGCGACGCTATCGAAAATCAACGGTATGAGCGTCGTTCAGCATGGCGCACGCCTTGCAGTCGTGGGCGAATTGCTCGTTTCGGTGCTGACGCACCTGCCTGCGGCGATGCAGGCAGATATTGCAAGGTCGTTCCGCGGAAGAATCGAAGATCTGATGTCCCTAAGTGACGACCGGAGCCTACCGGAACAATACCACTCAGCTTTCCTAACCGAAGTGAACCGTTACCTGAATGCACTTAGGTAGCTGCCCGTCGAGGCATCGAGTAGGCTATTGCTGGCAGACCGGCAGGTGTTATCCACTACTATTGGCAAGACAGGTGTAACGGCGACTTGCTGGTCACCGCTGCATGGACGCAAGGTATAGCTGTTAACGTTGGGATCGACACCGAAGCGCCGCGAGCCAAACCATAACAAAACCGCATATGGCAACGCGCACGAAACCGCGAATCCGGGTTGGCATTGGAGAATGCCGTGTTCAATGGGCAGTAATCAGGTGTATTGCAGTCAATCTGCGGCAGTGCGCGAAGAAAAACGATATGAGCACCACACCCATATCATCCACTCAACTCTTCGTGGAAAAAATTCGCTGGCGGGTGGAGCCGCCAGCGAAGTAACACTTGGCTTGACGCAGAGAGATACGATCAGCCTGCCGCTTCGTACAGTACGACCGAGCGGATCGACTCGCCCTTCTTCATCAGGTCGAAGCCTTCGTTGATCCGTTCAAGTGGCAGACGGTGCGTGATCAGATCGTCGATGTTGATCTTGCCTTCCATATACCAGTCGACGATCTTCGGCACATCGGTGCGGCCACGTGCGCCGCCGAACGCGGAGCCCTTCCATTGACGGCCCGTCACGAGCTGGA
>NZ_JAMFSB010000352.1 GCF_026225065.1 Paraburkholderia sp.
CGCTTTCGCGAACGCTTTTGCATCTCAGCCGTGCGGCTCGACAACCCAGGCGCCGTTGCGCTCGACCAACACGCGGTCGCAGGCAAATTCATCGAGCGCGTGGTCGTGACCCGGCAGCGCCTGGATCACCACTTCACCCGCGGCGCGCAATGCGGCCACGCTGGCGCGCAGTGCGTCGTCGTGTTGCCACGGTGCGAGAATCGCGCTGCTGCGCGCTTCGACCGGCGAGATACGCGCCACTTCACGCAGGTCGAGCGAAAAGCCGGTGGCTGCACGGGCGCGGCCATAGGCCTGACCGACGTGATCGTAACGGCCGCCACGCGCTACCGCGTTCGGCACGCCGTCCACATAGGCCGAGAACATCACGCCGCTGTGGTACGCATAGCCGCGCAGGTCAGCCAGATCGATCATCACTTCCGCACCGTCCACCTGGCTGGCGAGGAATGCCAGGTCGTCGAGCGCGCGGGCGATTTCCGGTGTGCGGGGCAGAAGCTCGCGCGCCTCTTCCAGCACCGAGGCATCGCCATACAGCGACGGCAGCGCACGCAGCGCATCGCGAACCACTGGCGTGAGCGCGGCAGTCAGCTCCGCCAGACGCGGCACGTCCTTGCCGGCGAGCGCTTCATAAAGCGATTCGCCCAAAGCCTGCGCAGCCGGTTCAGCGTCGATCAAGGCCGCCAGTACGCCCGCATGGCACAGGTCGAGGCGAACCTTCGCGAGACCCGCCAGGCGCAGTGCGTCGAGCATCAACTGCTGGATCTCGAGGTCCGCTTCGAGCCCCGCGTGACCGTAGATTTCCGCGCCGATCTGGATCTGCTCGCGCGTGGCGTGCAGGCCACGCGGACGCGTATGCAGGACGTTGCCGGCGTAGCACAAACGCGTCACGCCCTGACGGTTCAACAAGTGCGCGTCGATACGCGCCACCTGCGGCGTCATGTCGGCGCGCAGGCCGAGCGTGCGGCCCGACAACTGGTCGACCAGCTTGAAGGTGCGCAGATTCAGGTCTTGGCCCCCACCCGTCAGCAGCGACTCGAGATACTCGAGCAGCGGTGGCATGACCATCTCGTAGCCGTAGACGCGAAAACGGTCCAGCAGATGACGCCGCAACTCTTCGATCTTGCGGGCTTCCGACGGCAGCACGTCGGCAATATTCTCGGGAAGTAACCAGGTCGACATCGATACAGTCCTACGATGGTGGGCACGGCGCCTCGCCGCGCCGGTAATTGAGAGTGAATGGCCAGCCGGCGCATGCGTGCATGCATGCAGTGGCGGCAGCACCGGCAGGCGACGCGCGCCCCGCGCCAATCGCAACCCGAACCGCTCGCGCCTTCAGGTGACGATAAATAGCAGTATCAGCCCCAGCGCCATCACGATCAGTCCGCCAATGCGGATCTGTTGCGGCGGGCGTTCCGACATTTTACGAAACGTCTCGCGCCAGGCACTCGGAAAAACGAAGGGGAACATCCCCTCGATGATCAGCATCAATGCGATCGCAAGCAACAACGAGCCGGCTATATCCATGCGAGTGGCGGTGCCGCGATACGTGTGCCGCGGCGCTCCGGTAATCAGTGTTTGCGCGATGCCGCGGCGGCGTCCGGTGACATTTCACCGTCCGGGCTACGCATGAAGCGGAAAAACTCGCTGCTCGAATCGACCACAATCACGTCGTTCGGCTTGAAGGTATTCCGGTAGGCCAGCATGCTCTGGTAGAACTGATAGAACTGGGGATCGCGGCCATATGCATCGGCGGCGATAGAGGCGGCCTTGCCGTCGCCCTCGCCCTTGATAGTCTGCGCCTGCATATACGCGTCCGCGAGCAGCGCCTGCTGCCGGTTGGCCGCGTCGGCCTTGATCTGATCGGCCTCGGCCACGCCCTTGGCGCGCTCTGCGCTGGCCGCCTGCTCGCGCGCCGCACTCATGCGCTTGTAGACCGAGTCGGCCATCGCAGCCGGGAAATCGATCCGGGCCAACTGCACGTCGATCACTTCCACACCTAGCGACGCCGCCGCGGCGGACATGGCGCCACGCGCGTCGTCCGCGAGCGTCTGCTGTTTGGCCAGGGCGTCAGGCAGCGTGACCTTTGCGAACGCATCACCGAGCGCACTGCGCGACAGCAAGGCGAGCCGGTCCGGCAACGTCTGCTCGTCGCCCTTGGTCTGGTCGAACAGCTTGAGCGGATCGGTCACGCGATACTTGATCACGGAGTCGACCAGCAAGTCGGTTTTGTCAGACGTGACGAAGCGGTCTTCATCCGGCGTATCGAGTGTCTGAATCCGGCTGTCCACCAGCATCAGCGTTTGCAGCGGGGGCGGCAGTTTTGCGTGCAATCCCGGGCCGAGCAGCTCAGGAGTCGCGTCGCCGCGCCCGGACAGCACCGCCATATGACGCTGATCAACCACGAATACCGTCGACGACGCCGCGAACAGCAGCAGGACGATAACCACGATGAGCGCAATGATTCGATTCATGTTCGCGCGCCTCATTGGATGTCGTCTTCGCGGCCGCGGCTGCGGAACGCATCGCGCGAGCGCAGCGGATCGCTGGCAGCGTCAGCCTCGCTGGCGGGGCTGGCGGCCGCGGCGGCAGAGGCTGCTGCGGCAGGCGCGACGGTAATGCTCGCTCCCTGGCTATCCTGCGTGCCCTGAGTGCTTTGCGCACCCTGGTTCTGGGCCGCGGCAGAACCCGCCGCGCTGCCGGAAGCAGCGCTCGCTGCAGCAGCATCGGCAGCATGCTGACGGGTGGCCTCGACCAGCTTGTCGAGCGGCAGGTACATCACGTTGTTACCGGCTTTGCTGTCGACAAACACCTTCGTCGAATTCGAATAGATATGCTGCATGGTGTCCAGGTACATGCGCTCGCGGATCACCGCAGGCGCTTTGGAATACTGCTCGTAGACCTGCTTGAAGCGCTCGGCATCGCCTTGCGCCTGCGCCACCACCTGGTCGCTGTAGGTCTTGGCCTGGTCGACGAGGCGTGCCGCGTCAGCCTGGGCATGCGGCAACAGGTCGTTGGCATACGCCTGGGCATCAGCCTTTGCGCGTTCGCGATCCTGATGCGCTTTCGCTGCGTCGTCGAATGCGGCTTGCACCTGCTCAGGCGCCTGCACACCTTGAATCGTCACACCGGTCACAACGAGGCCGGTTTGCGATTCGTCCAGGGAATGCTGGATCGCGTCGGTGAGTTGCTGCCGAATTGCTTCGCGATCCTGATAGAGAATGTCGTCGGCGCTGCGTGCGCCGACGATGCTGCGCACGGCCGCCTGCGCGGCGAGCGTCACGCTCTGGTCGGGGTCGACACTGCGGAACAGATAGTCCGTCGCGCTACGCACTTGGTACTGCACGGCAAAACGCACATCAACGATATCCGCGTCATGCGTAAGCATTGAGGCGTCCTTGACGTTCGCCATACGCACGATATTGTTGCGGCCAATCTCCACCGAGCGCACGTCACCAACGTTGACGAGCTCATGCGCTTCGAATGGATACGGCAGACGCCAGTGCACGCCCGGGGCCGCGGTATAGCGATACTTGCCGAACTGGGTCACGACGCCAGCCTGCCCGTCCTGCACCACGAACACACCGCTGCCGAGGTAGATAGCGATTAGCACGCCGATGACGATACCCACACCGATGCGCGCACCGCGCCCATTGTCAGGACGACCTGCGCCGCCACCCGTCCCCTTGCGACCGAAAATGCTGCTCAGGCGACGATTGAAATCGCGCCACATCTCGTCGAGATCGGGCGGACCATCGCCATCCTTGCCGTTCTGCGGACGCTTCGGGTCATTCGGACGTTGCCGGTTGCCATTGCCGTCACCCCGGCCCCAGCGCGGATCGTTCATCGAAAGAGTGGCGCGCAGGCGCAGCCAGATACTCCGCACGTTGTAATCGTTCACCTGTGTTCGTTCACCAGAGTAGACAGCGGGTCAGTGCAATTTGGAACGGGTCAGTGCCCGAGTTCTGGGACCTTGCGGTCGTCACGTGATTCTGCAGGCCAGCCTTCTTCCGGCGCTTGTGGCGCGTTTGGCTCCGCACGCTGCACGTCGGGAAGAGTGTCGGCAGCCGCGATTTCGGCGATGGCAGCGCGCAGTGTCTCCAGTCCCTGCCCCGTGCGCGCGCTCAAAAAGACGCGCGAAATATTACCATACTCATCCCGCTCAACCGTGTCGCCTCGGGCCGCCAGCTCGGGCACCGCATCGATCTTGTTGAACACCAGCACCTGACGGATCGCGTCGGCACCGATTTCGTGCAACACCTCGTTGACCTGATCGATCTGGTCGAGGCGCACGGCACTCGAGGCATCCACGACGTGCAGCAGCAGATCGGCGTGAATCGTTTCCTCCAGCGTGGCGCGAAACGCCGCCACCAGCTGGTGAGGCAACTCGCGGATGAAGCCAACCGTATCGGACACCACCACCTGCCCCACCTCGTCGCCGAGATAGACCCGCCGCGAGGTCGTGTCGAGTGTGGCGAACAACTGGTCTGCCGCATACGCCTGCGCCTTAGTGAGCGCGTTGAACAGCGTGGACTTGCCCGCGTTCGTGTAACCGACCAGCGACACCGACATCGTGCGATTGCGCTCGCGCGCACGCCGCTGCGTGCCGTGCTGGCGGCGCAGTTTTTCGAGCCGCGTCTTCAACGCCTTGATGCGCTCGCCGATCAGCCGGCGGTCGGTTTCAAGCTGCGTTTCACCCGGACCGCGCAAGCCGATACCGCCTTTTTGCCGTTCCAGGTGGGTCCATGCGCGGATCAGCCGCGTGGACAGGTACTGCAATTGCGCGAGTTCGACCTGCAGCTTGCCTTCATGGCTGCGGGCGCGCTGCGCAAAAATATCGAGAATCAGACTCGTGCGATCGATCACGCGCCTGTTAAGCGCTTGCTCCAGATTACGTTGCTGGGCCGGCGCAAGAGCGTGATTGAAGATGACGAGTTCAATGTCGTTCGCCTCGCACGCAAGACGCAGTTCTTCCGCCTTGCCGCTGCCAACAAACATTTTGGCATCGGGACTGGAGCGGCGTCCGGTGAGGGTAACGAGGGGAGTCGCACCCGCGCTTTGCGCGAGCAGGCTGAGTTCTTCGAGACTGGCTTCGAAATCGATCTTACCGAAGTCGATGCCGACAAGCGCTGCGTTGGTCAAATTGGAGGGTATCAAAATGAAGCGGCCGGGAGAGATCGCCGACGGGCGACACTACGCCGGCCGCGACGAGAGGTTAGGACTGTTCGGAATCCGGGTGGAAATTTACCGGGCGGGCAGGCACGACAGTGGAAATGGCGTGCTTGTAGACCATCTGGGTAACCGTATTCCGGAGCAACACGACGTACTGGTCGAACGATTCGATGTTCCCTTGAAGCTTGATGCCGTTGACCAGGTAGATCGACACCGGCACATGCTCTTTACGCAGTGCGTTCAAAAACGGGTCTTGTAACAATTGCCCTTTGTTGCTCATAGCAAACTCCGTATTTTTTTGCAGGTTGACTAAATTGACGACGAAGAAAAAGAGATCCGCCGTCAACCGCTACACTATAGCCGATTTTCGTTTTTGCGCGAGTGACCTGGCCATCCGGCCAAACCCAACACACACGCGGGTTTCAGCCTTTGTCCGCGTAAGGGTTCGTCGACGATCTGAACTCTATGCGCAATGGAGTCCCAGTCAGCCCGAAAGTTTCCCTGAAGCGATTTTCGAGGTAGCGTTTATACGTTTCCGTGATCGCGTCGAGCGCATTGCCGTGAATCACGATAATTGGCGGGTTTTGGCCTCCCTGGTGCGCGTAACGCAGCTTCGGACGCACCGGACCGCGCCGGCGCGGCTGCTGGAATTCGACTGCGTCGATCAGTGCGCGCGTCAATTTCGGTGTCGGCAGCTTGGACATGGCCGCCGCATAGGCTTCGTCAACCGAGCGCATCAATGGCCCAATCCCCGTATTCTCGGCCGCTGAAATAAAGTGAAATTTCGCAAAGTCGAGAAATTTTAGTTTGCGCTCCAGATCCGCTTTGGTGCGCTCGCGCACATGCGAGTCGAGACCATCCCATTTGTTTACGCCAACAACTAGCGCGCGGCCCTGCTCCACCACGAAACCGGCAATGTGCGCATCCTGGTCCGAGATGTCCTGGCGGGCGTCGAGCAGCAGGATCACGACGTTCGCGTCCGAGATGGACTGCAGCGTCTTCACCACCGAGAACTTCTCGATTGCTTCGAACACCTTGCCGCGGCGACGCAGGCCTGCTGTGTCGATCAGCGTGTAGGGCTTGCCCTGACGCTCGAAATCCACGTAGATCGAATCGCGCGTGGTGCCAGGCATGTCGAACGCGATCACGCGCTCTTCGCCGACCAGGGCGTTGATCAGCGTCGACTTGCCGACGTTCGGACGGCCCACGATGGCGATCTTGACGCCACGCGCGGCCTTCTCCTCATCGCTCTCTTCCGGCTGCCCCGCGTACGCGACTTCCAGCGCCTCGTTGATCATCTCGGTCACGCCGTCACCGTGCGCCGCCGAAATGGCGCGCGGGTCGCCGAGCCCCAGTTCGTAGAAGTCCGCGGCGACCGCGCCGTACTTCATCCCTTCGGCCTTGTTGACGACGAGGAAAATCGGCCGGCCAGTCTTGCGCAGATAGTCGGCAATCGACTTGTCCTGCGGCGCAAGACCATTGCGACCGTCAACAATGAATACGACGATGTCCGATTCCTCGACTGCCTGACGCGTCTGGCGCGCCATCTCATGAAGTATGCCGTCTTTGGCGACCGGTTCGAAACCGCCGGTGTCCACCACGAGGTACGGGCGCTCGCCGGTGCGGCCTTCGCCGTAGTGGCGATCGCGCGTAAGGCCCGGCAAGTCGGCAACGAGCGCATCACGCGAGCGCGTGAGACGGTTGAATAGCGTGGATTTCCCCACATTGGGGCGCCCCACAAGGGCAATTACGGGTTTCATCAGATGTTGTTCACGGTGAAACGCGAGGCCGGGATCGATCACCCCGCGCGCGACGCCATGCGGCCGCGTCGCGGCTGCGTTTGACGCAAATTATCACGAATTCGGCCGGCCCCGGACGTGCGGCAAATATGCCCGTCCAGGCGGACGTTGGGCTGGCTGTATGGGCGGCGCCGCAGCGCCGCCGGGTTCCGGGTGTCGCGGACGGCTCCGCTTTCGCACCCGCGGCAAGCCTATGCCGCCGCAAACCCACCAGGCGGACGGTGATATGCACCGCCCTAAATACAACCAAAAACGCGCGCGGCCGGCTAAGCCGGCCTGCGCGCGGTACCGCGTAAGCCTCTCGCCGCGCTTAGCGCGGACGGAAGCCGTAGATGTCGCCGTCGTGCGTCTGGACTACGAGCGTTTCGCCCGCCAGCACCGGCGCGGCAGTAATCGCAGTGCCATCGGTCGGCATCCGCGCGACGAGCGTACCGTCGTCACGCGAGAGGAAATGCACGAAGCCCTGGTAATCGCCCATCACAGCAGCGTGACCCAGCAGGAACGGCACGCTCAGTTCGCGGTTCTTCAACTTGTCGTTGGTCCACAACTGCTTGCCGCCCGTCGCGTCGAACGCGTTGACCACCGACCAGTCGTCCGCACCAACCACCGTGGTTTCGTCCTGCGCAATACCGCTCGTGCTCGAGAACGCCTTTTCCCACAGCGGGCGGCCCGAGTTCGCGTCGAAGCAGCCAACCTGCCCCTGGAAGGTCACGGCGCAGGTTTGGGCGTCGACCAGCGTGGGTGGCCCGGTCACATCATTGATCCGCTCGACTTCCGTCACGCCCTTCGGATAAGACACCGGCGTTTCCCAGAAGGTGTCGCCCGTCAGCACGTTGATCGCTGCGAACGTACCGCCGGGGAAGCCGGCCAGCACCGCCTGTCCACCCGCGAACGTCATGCCCGCCGACACGCGCAGATTGAGCGGCACCGCGCGATTGCGGTACACCCACTTCTGTTCGCCGGTTTGCGCGTTGAACGCCGTAATCTGGCCGTCCACCGTACGCACCACCACGAAGCCGTTACCCACCAGCGGCGGCGAGATAATTTCGCCGGGCGCCGTGTTCTTCCACAACTGTTTGCCATTCTCGTCGAGCACGTACACCTGGCCCTTGAGCGCGCCGACCGCAGTCAGCGTTCCGTCGCTGCCGACACCTGCGGACAGGTCGCTGCCGATCTTGATACGCCAGACATCCTTGCCGGTCTGCGCGTCGATCTTCGCCACCGAGCCGTTCGCGCCCGCGGCGTACACGAAGTTGCCGACCGCCACCGGCGAGAACAGGTAGCGCCCTGCCTTACCGACACTGGCCTTCCAGACCTGCTGCACGTTCAGCACGGGTTTGAACTCGGTGAGCGGCGTCGGCACGCGGCGCTCGTCCTTCGTGGATGAGCAAGCCGTCATCATGAGCACGGTCATCGCACAGGCAACGGGCACAGCGTAGCGTTTCAGCAGATTCATCGGTTGACGTTGCATTTAGGGAGATTAATCAAATGGGACTGGTTGAGCGTCATGCGACGCTCAACCGCCCAGCGCGTCCAGCTTGAACTGGATCAGCTGGCGCGTGGATGTATCGGACTTCGGCAGCGAATCCAGCGCGAGCTGATAGGCCGTACGTGCATCGGCACGCTTACCTTGAGCTGCGAGCAGATCGCCACGGCCATTCGCCACGACGCCCTTGAACGCGTCGGACTGCGGATCGGCGAGCAGCGCCAGACCCTGGTCGTAAGCCTTGTCGTCGAGCAACAGCGAAGCCAGACGCAGCTTCGCGATCTGCTTGAATTCGTCGTCCTTGGCGTGGTCGACGGTCCATTGCAACTGCGCCTTCGCACCGGCTTCGTCGCCGGCTGCGTAGAGCGCCTTGGCCGCGGCCAGCGCGGTCATCTGCGCATACGCGGTGCCGCCGAACTTGTCTTCCATGTCGCCAGCCACACGGGCCACCTGGGCCTTGTCGCCCGCCGTCACGGCCTGTTGCACCTGGTCGTACAGTACTGCGGCTTCTGCCGCCTGATGCCGCTGCCAGTAGTTCCAGCCATTCCAGCCAGCGGACGCAAGCAGCGCCACCAGCACGATCCACGTTGTGGAATTGCCCCACTGGGCCCACCAGGCCTTCAGACCTTCAATTGATTCTTGTTCGTCGTGGTAACTCATCGCCAGGCGATCCCTTCTCTTTTATTACCTTGTATGTGTCGAACCGCATGGCCGACGACATCGCAATCAGTCGTCGCCGTCTTCGGCGGATGCAACCATCGCATTGATTAGAAATTCGGTCAAGTCTTCGGCCGGCACGTTGTGTTGCTCGCTCTTACTACCGTCCTGACCCGCATTGCGCAGCGGCTTCACACCTACCGTGCCGCTGGCGATCTCATCTTCGCCGAGAATCACGGCAAAGGCCGCGCCGCTGGCATCGGCACGCTTCATTTGCGACTTGAAGCTCGCCGTCTGACCATCCGCACTGCAGTGCAGGATGACGTCGAGACCGGTGTCGCGCAGCCGCTCGGCGATGATGAAGGCCTGCTCGCGTGCCGTGTCGCCCTGATGGACCACATAGACATCGCAACCCTCGTCTTCCGGCACGAGGTTCTCTTCCTTCAGGAGCTCGAGTATGCGCTCGACGCCCATGGCCCAGCCGCAAGCGGCCGTCGGCTTGCCGCCCAGCTGCTCGATCAGCGGATCGTAACGGCCGCCGGCCGCGACAGTGCCCTGCGCGCCCAGCTTGTCCGTCACCCATTCGAACACGGTCAGATTGTAATAATCGAGACCACGCACGAGACGCGGATTGATCTTGAACGGCAGATTGTTCGACTTCAGGATGCGCTGCAGTCCTTCGAAATGGGCGAGCGACGCCTCACCGAGGAAATCGATCAGCTTCGGTGCGTTCTGCGCGACTTCCTGCATGGCCGGGTTCTTCGTATCCAGCACGCGCAGCGGGTTCGTGTAGAGACGGCGCTTCGCTTCCTCGTCGAGCACATCCATGTGCTTTTCGAGGTACGCGATCAATTCGACACGGTGTGCCGCGCGTTCTTCCGCGAACCCGAGCGAATTGATTTCGAGGCGAATGCCGGTCAGGCCGAGGTCGTCCCACAAACGCTGGCACATCATGATGATTTCAGCGTCGGTATCCGGACCCGCAAAACCCAACGCCTCGACACCCACCTGATGGAACTGGCGATAACGGCCGCGCTGCGGACGTTCGTGGCGAAACATCGGACCGACGTACCACAAGCGCTTTGGACCGTCGTACAGCATGTTGTGTTCAATCGAAGCGCGCACGACGGCAGCGGTATTTTCCGGACGCATCGTCAGATTTTCACCGTTCAGCGCATCGGTAAAGCTGTACATCTCCTTCTCGACGATGTCCGTCACCTCACCGATACCGCGCGTGAACAGTTGCGTATGCTCGACGATCGGTGTGCGAATGTTCTGGTATCCGTAAGAACGGAGCATCGACTTGACGGTCGTTTCGAAAAACTCCCACAACCCTGCTTCTTGCGGGAGGATGTCGTTCATGCCCTTCACACCGGACAATTTCTCGAGCTTTTTCTTCTGTTCAGTCATCTGTGTTCGCTTGATACTTCTCAGTTGAGCGCGGTCGCGCGGCCGTAAGTACGCTCGACATAGTCGCTCACGATTTGCTGGAATTCTTCGGCGATGTGCTCGCCACGCAGCGTCTTCGCTTTCTCGCCGTCAATGAACACCGGCGCAGCCGGATTCTCACCCGAGCCCGGCAAGCTAATGCCGATGTTGGCCTGCTTCGACTCACCCGGGCCGTTGACGATGCAGCCCATCACCGCGACGTGCATCTTCTCGACGCCAGGATACTGGTCGCGCCACACCGGCATCTGCAGGCGCAGATAGGTCTGGATCTGCGAAGCGAGTTCCTGGAACAGCGTGCTGGTGGTGCGGCCGCAACCGGGGCAGGCGATGACCATCGGCGTGAACGAGCGCAAGCCCATCGTCTGCAGGATTTCCTGACCGACGATCACTTCACCGGTACGCGGGCCGCCCGGCTCCGGCGTGAGCGAGATGCGGATCGTGTCGCCGATACCCTGCTGCAAGAGCACCGACAGCGCCGCCGTCGACGCCACGATGCCCTTCGACCCCATGCCGGCTTCGGTCAAACCGAGGTGCAGCGCGAATTCGCAGCGGCGTGCGAGTTCTCGATACACCGCGATCAGATCCTGCACGCCGCTCACCTTGCACGACAGGATGATCTTGTTGCGGCTCAAACCCAGTTCCACAGCGCGCTCGGCCGAGCCGATCGCCGACTGGATCAGCGCTTCGTACATCACGCTCTGCGCTTCCCACGGCGTGGACCGCGCGGCGTTTTCGTCCATCATCTTCGCCAGCAGATCCTGATCCAAACTGCCCCAGTTGACGCCGATGCGCACCGGCTTGTCGTACCGGATGGCGGCTTCGATCATCTGCGCGAACTGCGTATCGCGCTTCGCGCCGTGGCCGACATTGCCCGGATTGATCCGGTACTTCGACAGCGCCTCCGCGCACGCGGGGTAATCGCGCAGCAGCAGGTGGCCGTTGTAGTGAAAGTCGCCGACGAGCGGCACCGACACGCCCATGCGATCGAGCTGGTCGCGCACGGCCGGCACGGCCGCTGCCGCCTCCGGCGTATTGACCGTGATGCGCACCAGTTCCGAACCGGCTTGCGCCAGTTCCTTGACCTGAATGGCGGTACCGATCGCGTCCGCGGTGTCGGTGTTGGTCATCGACTGGACGCGCACAGGTGCGTCGCCGCCGATCGTCACGAGATTACCGGCCCAACGGACGTCAACCGCGTGCGAGGAGCGACGCGGTGCCTGGCCGCCGAACACCGGCTCGTTCGAAGAAATCTGACTGCTGCTTTGGGATTGAGCTTCGGAGTGCATCGAAAAACCCATTTACGCCGCATGCGCCACGCAACACGCACGCCGCACGAATTGAAGAAGCGCCGCAAGCCACGAAGGCCGCGGCGCGCACCATATCAAGGCAGCGTCATGCGCGCCACATTGCCTTTGGCGGATGCATATTTCGCCGGGTCGACCGGTTGACCATCGAGCGTCATCGAGTCGAGCCCTGCCCTGTTACCGACCGTGACCTTGAAAGGTCCAACGCCGGAAATTTCCTTGCTGTCGCCAGCGTGCACGAGGCCGGAGAACAACTCCTTGCCGTCGTTCTGACGCACGCTGAACCAGCTATCCTGAGTGACGCGCAGCGCCACAATCGACTCGCCCGCAGCAGCTTGTACGGCATCGGACGCGCCGTTAGCCGTCGTCGCTACCACTGGTGCGCTGGCAGCCTTCGTCGCGGCCTGGGCCTGCGAAGCTGGCTTCGGAGCCGCTGGAGCCGCCGCAACCGGCGCCGCCGCGCTCGCGCCGTCAGCCATCGGCAACGGCGTCGGCATTTGCACGGCCGATGCAGCGTTGTCAGTTGCTGCCGCCTGGTTTTGATCCGGCGCCGACGCGGCGGGCGCTGCCTCGTCCGCCACGGCTTCGGAGCCCGCCGTCTGCCCTTGCGCCACTGCACCGGACGCACCGCTTGCGTTGTTACCCGCCGCGCTATTGGCGGTAGCACGCAAGCGAGCCAGCCATGCTGACGAATCGCCGCCGTTCGTATGCCACATGCCCAAAGCGATGACCGCGACGATCACCGCCGCGATACCCCACAGCCACGAGCGATGCTTCTGACCACCACTGCTGCCGCCCAGCGACAGCGAGACCCGGCCGCGCGGCAAATCACGTCCTGACGACGCAGGCATTGAGAGATCCGGTGCCGGGACGCCCTTTTCGCGACGTAGCGCCTGCGTGAAAGGTGTCGGATCAGCGCCGAGCATCTTGGCATAGCTACGCACCACACCAAGCGCGAAGGTCGTATCCGGCAACTGGCTGATATCGCCCGCCTCGAGCGCGCGCAGTTTGGCCGACGACACCTTCAGCCGGGCCGACACGTCGTCGATCGACCAGTTCTTCGATTCGCGGAGCTGGGTCAGTCGCGCCCCCACCGCCATCAGCGAGTCCAACCCCGTCTGCACATCAGGCTGCGCCACGGCTGCGCGCGTGGCTGCCGGCGCCGGATGGCCCGTGTCGGTCCCTGTATCCTGCGGGTGCGGGTGCTGCGGCTCACTCATCCCAAATCCTTTCGCGTCGATTCTTTTTCACTCGTGCGAGAACCGCCGGGCAGCATGCCTCGGGCCGGTTACGCAGACCGTTTATAACAAAATGTGCGGCCTCGTGTGCCGCTTCCGATCGCTTCTGCAAACTTTCTTTTCAATTCCATGCGGCACAGCGGGTTTTTAGCGACTCGCAGCTTCGCGATTCGCGCTCCCCGCCGCCGTGCTCACACTGCGCGGACCTCGATCACCCTGGCCGCCTTGCCACTACGTTCAGAGAGGCGCGTGCGATCCTGCACCGCCCCCGCCAGTTGACCGCACGCCGCGTCGATGTCGTCACCGCGCGTCTTGCGGACCGTGGTAACAACACCTGCATCCATCAGCACTTGCGCAAACCGCTTGATCTGCTCTGGCTTCGAGCGAAACAGCCCAGACTCCGGGAACGGATTGAACGGAATCAGATTGAATTTGCACGGCACGTCGCGCGTCACGGCGAGCAGTTCGCGCGCCTGCGCCTCGCTATCGTTCACGCCGTCGAGCATGCAGTATTCAAACGTAAGGAAATCGCGCGGCGCAACTTTCAGGTAGCGCTGACAAGCCGCCATCAGTTCGCGCAGCGGATATTTCTTGTTGAGCGGCACCAGCATGTCGCGCAGCGGATCCGTAGGCGCATGCAGCGAAACCGCCAGCGCCACCGGCAGATCCGCGCCGAGCCGGTCCATCATAGGCACCACGCCTGAGGTGGACAACGTGACACGCCGGCGCGACAGGCCGTACGCGTTGTCGTCGAGCATCAGGCGCATGGCCGGCACCACTGCGTCGTAATTCAGGAGCGGCTCGCCCATGCCCATCATCACGACATTCGTGACGACCCGCTCACCCTTGCCTTCGCCTCCCACCGCCCGGCCACCTGCCGCGCCGCGCGACGCACGCAGCGCAAATTCGGCCATGCGGAGCTGGCCGATGATCTCGGCCGTGGTGAGATTGCGTGAGAAACCTTGTTTGCCGGTGGAACAGAACCGGCAGTTGACCGCGCACCCGGCCTGCGACGACACGCACAGCGTGCCGCGCGTTTCTTCCGGGATGTAGACGGTTTCAACCGCGTTGCTGTTACCGACGTCGACCAGCCACTTGCGTGTGCCGTCGGTAGAGATGTGATCGCTGACGATGCCGGGCATCGCGATCGTGGCACGGCCTTTGAGCTTTTCGCGCAACGACTTCGCGAGATCGGTCATGCCGTCGAAGTCCGCAGCGTTGTACTGGTGAATCCAGCGCTGCAATTGTTTGGCGCGAAACGGCTTCTCGCCCAGGCTATCGCAATACGCGACGAGCCCCTGGGCGTCCAGATCGAGAAGGTTGACGGTTGAACTACTCGTCATATCGAATCCTGCCATTTCAGTGCGAGACTTTCCGTTCATGTAACAAGCTGCATGAACTCATGTGCCGTTCGCGCCCGTTCCTGCTGCTTTACCTTACTACTTCGCGGGACGCTTAGCGCGAGTAAACGTTGACTTCCGGGAAGAAGAACGCGATTTCGACCTTGGCGGTTTCCGGAGCGTCCGAACCATGCACGGCGTTCGCGTCGATGCTGTCAGCGAAATCAGCGCGGATGGTGCCCTTTTCTGCCTTCTTCGGATCCGTTGCGCCCATCAGGTCGCGATGCTTCAGAATAGCGTTTTCGCCTTCGAGCGCCTGCACGATCACCGGACCCGAAATCATGAAGTCGACGAGGTCCTTGAAGAACGGACGTGCAGCGTGCACAGCGTAGAACTTCTCTGCGTCACCGCGCGAGAGATGGACCATGCGCGAAGCGATGATCTTCAGTCCAGCGTTTTCGAAACGGCTGTAGATCTGCCCGATCACGTTCTTTGCCACTGCGTCCGGCTTGATAATCGACAGGGTGCGTTCGATCGCCATAAAAACTCCAGAAAATTAAGAGGTTACAGATTCAAATGAATCCGCTATTGTAGCATGTTCCCATGTATGATTGCGATTGAACCCTTACGGTATTGAAAGACTCTAACGAGGAGTCGGTATTTATCTTAAGAGGACCGTGCGGGCTATTGAAACTCCCTGCCACGGCGCTAATCTTAGGGTTGTACAGATCAAGCGACTGGCCGCAAACTTGCTGGCCAGCGCGGCATAAACCACGGCGAGTTAGTGCGCCTGACGCAAGGAGAAACCATGAACGAACATCCCTATAGTTTCGGCCGCAACGGCGCTGTCGCCACGGCTGAATCCCGCAACCGCGTGCTACGCAACGTCTACTGGCTGCTGGCGCTGTCCATGGTGCCGACGGTGCTGGGGGCGTACGTTGGCGTCGTCACCGGTTTCTCACTGTTCGCGGCCACCAGCCCGGCCATGAGCATGCTGGCGTTCTTCGCCATTGCCTTCGGCTTCATGTTCGCCATCCAGCGCACCAAAGACAGCGCAGTCGGCGTATTTGTGCTGCTAGGCTTCACGTTCTTCATGGGCCTGATGCTCTCGCGCATGCTGAGCTTCATCCTCGGCTTCTCGAACGGCCCGTCGCTGATCATGCTGGCATTTGGTGGCACGGGTGTGATCTTCGCAGCAATGGCCACCGTCGCCACGGTCAGCAAGCGTGACTTCTCGGGTCTCGGCAAGTGGCTGTTCGTGGGTGTGATCGTGCTGCTGCTGGCCATGGTCGCCAACATGTTTCTGCACCTGACAGCGTTAATGCTGACGGTGTCGGTCATGGCCATCGTGATTTTCTCGGCCTACATGCTGTTCGACATCCAGCGCGTTGTGCGCGGCGGCGAGACGAACTACATCACCGCTACGCTGGCGATTTATCTGGACCTGTATAACGTTTTCGTGAACCTGCTGGCGCTGCTGGGTATCTTCGGCGGCAACCGTAATTAAGCGTAACCGGCCCGCGCAATCAGGCGCGGCGCGGTAAGCGCGGCCCAAATGAGTGGCCCGCGAGCCTGAGAGGCAGATGCCGTAACAAGCAGTAATAGACGCAAAGCTCAGTTTTACGTTTCGCATAAAAAAACGCCCATGACATTAGACCGTCATGGGCGTTTTCTTTTGGACGTTCGCTCTGCCTGCGAACACACCGCCGAGCCCGAACCGGGAATCAGTGAATCAGTGAATCAAAGACTAAGCCAGTCGAACCCGTCATCCTGCGAGGCCACCACCACCTCGACCGCCGCCGTGCCCAGCACGCCAGCCATGGCTGCCTGCGCGAGCGCCGGCGTGTTGTTCTGCTGACTCAAATGCGCCGCGATGAGATGACGCAAGCGCGAGCGATCGAGCGAGGCGAGAATTTCCGCCGCCGCTTCGTTGTTCAGGTGACCGTGGTTGCCGCCAATACGCGCCTTCAGCGATTGCGGATAGCGGCTCGCCGCCAGCATCCGCACGTCGTGATTGCATTCGAGCACCAGCGCGTCGCAGCCGCTCAGGACAGCACTGATGTGCGGCGTCGAGGTGCCGACGTCGGTCAGCACACCCAGCCGGCTTGCGCCGTCCGACAGGACATATTGCAAAGGCTCACGGGCATCGTGAGGAACGGTATAGGGCAACACGCTCAGGTCGCCGATCGCAACAGCCTCGTCACCCCACAGCACGTGCAGGTCGACCTCGGCCTCGTCGGCGCCCACTGCACGCGCCGTGCCCCAGCTCATATGCAGCGGGATCGACCCCTTGCGGGCCAGCGTCAAGGCGCTGCCAATGTGGTCGCTGTGTTCGTGAGTGATCAGAATGGCGTCGAGACACTCGACGCCCAACCCGAGACGCGCTAACCGGCGTTCGAGTTCTTTTGCCGAGAAGCCGCAGTCCAGCAATACGCGCGTGGTGGTTGTGCCGTTTTGCACTTCCACCAGCAGGGCATTGCCCTCACTGCCGCTTCCCAGGCTGGCGAACCGCACGGTTCGTCTTAGTTCAGCTGCGCGTGCAGCAGCGAAACAATGTGCTGCGCGTCCGACGAGGTATCCACCTGACCGTTGGCGTCGACCACCGCCACCTGCGTCTGCGCATCGCCCTTCGGCCGCACGTTGACGAGGAACTCCGGTGCCGGCTTGTTCGAACCGCCGCTGAACAGCTTGCCGAAGAGCCCTTCCTTCTTCAACTCCTGCGCCGAGTCTGCATAGCGCACGTAGTAAATGCCCTTCTGGCGATCGCGGTTGTCCACGGCGAAGTTCGTACGGTCAAGCGCGAGGCCCACACGCAGCCAGGCGCTGTCGAACGATTCCTGCAGATCGAGGGTTGCACCGCCTGCGGTCATGTCCACCGTAACCGGCGCGGTAGCCGGACGGGCGTCCGTCAGCAACTGCTTCGACTGCGCGTCTGTCAGGCCGAATTTCTGCATCAGCTTGGCAAGGAACAGCGCTTCCAGCACCGGATTGCGCGGACGCTCCACCCAGCGCGACGAGGTCTTGTCCTGACCAGTCAGCATTTCTTCCATCGCGCTATGCGTGATTGAAATATCCGTGGCGCCATCCGGACCGTGCGAGACCAGCGTCCGGAAGCTGTCGCGGGTACCCGACGAGTAAGCGAAGTCGACCAGCTTGCCGACCGAGTTGCGGAACCAGTCGTCCGGGATGTTGGCGCGATTCTCAGCCCAATCCGTCGACATGATGCCGGTGTTCGGCGTATCGCTCTTCAGCGCAAAGCCGTTTTCCTGCCAGAATTCCTCGATCTGGGGCCACAACTGCTCCGGGGTCCGGCCGTCGACAACCAGCCAGCGGTGATCGCCGTCGCGCTCGATGTGCATGCCGAGCGGATCCTGCGCGCTCGGTTTGCCTTCGACCGAATTGCCGGCCGTCGTGACCGCACGCGTCGGTGCGCCGCCAAGCGCCAGGTTGGCCGGCGGGGCGACGTATTTCTGCTGGGTCTGCTGGGCCTGCAGATCACTCGGGACGTTGAGCGGCGGGGCCGTGCCCGCGCCCTTGTAGTTGACGCGATCGGACGCAAACCAGTCGTTCAGCGTGTCACAGCCGGCGAGCGTCACCAGGGCAAGCGCCAGCGCCGCCATGCGGGTTGCGTGGAGGGAAAGTGCGGAACGTTTCATGAGGTCCTTCGTGAAGCTGGAACGCGGTGCCTGGTTCAATGCCGGGAACGTGGGCGATATCGACGTCGGTTAAAAAAATGCCGGTGACGGGCTACTCGGTGCTGAAACCACTCAGCTGAGCAAACCCGCTTCGCGCAGCGCCGCACGCACCACTTCGTGGTAGCGCGCATCGAGCGGGGTGAGCGGCAGGCGGATTCCGCCTTGCACGCGCCCCAGTTGCTGCAAAGCCCACTTCGCCGGGATCGGATTCGATTCGATGAAGAGGTTCTTGTGCAGCGACAGGAGTTTCAGGTGAATCTCACGCGCGGTCTTTGCGTCGGCCGCCAGAGCAGCCTTGCACAACTCGCTCATGTCGCGCGGTGCTACGTTCGCGGTCACGGAGATATTGCCGTGGCCACCCAGCAACATCAGCGCGATCGCAGTCGGATCGTCGCCGCTGTAAATGCCAAAGTGCGCAGGGGCCGATTTGATGAGGTGAGCAGCGCGGTCGATGTTCCCCGTCGCTTCCTTCACACCCACGATGCCCGGCACCTGCGCGCAGCGCAGGATCGTTTCGTTAGACATATCCGCCACCGTGCGGCCCGGCACGTTGTACAGAATCACCGGCAGATCGACGGTTTCCGCGATTTTGGTGAAATGGCGGTAAATGCCTTCCTGGGTCGGCTTGTTGTAGTACGGAACCACTTGCAGCGTCGCGTCCGCGCCGACTTCACGGGCCTGCTGCGTCAGCTCGATCGCCTCGGTGGTGGAATTGCCACCGGAGCCAGCGATCACCGGAATGCGGCCGGCCGTGTGTTCCACTGCGGTCTTGACCATTAGCACGTGTTCTTCGACCGACAAGGTAGCCGATTCGCCACTCGTGCCGACCACGACGAGCGCGTTCGTACCCTCTTCGATATGCCAGTCAATCAGTTTGCGGAACGCCGGCAGGTCGAGGCTGCCGTCTTCGAGCATCGGGGTGATGATGGCGGGAATGCTGCCGCGAATCTGAGGGCCGTTACCAGTGCTGCTGTGAGGGCCGCTTTGAATGCCGTTGGTCATGAAACGCCATGAATTTAATCAGTAAACCGCGATTGTAGCGGATTAGCCAGCCAGTTCGTAACAAGGCTGGGGTAATGCCTGAGTGTC
>NZ_JAMFSB010000353.1 GCF_026225065.1 Paraburkholderia sp.
AGCGCCACGCCGCCGCCGGGCACAATGCCTTCTTCCACGGCTGCACGGGTCGCATGCAACGCATCGTCCACGCGGTCCTGCTTCTCTTTGACTTCGATCTCGGTGGCGCCGCCCACCTTGATCACCGCCACGCCGCCTGCGAGCTTGGCGACGCGCTCCTGGAGTTTTTCGCGGTCGTAATCGGAGGTGGCTTCTTCGATCTGTACGCGAATCTGTTTCACACGCGCTTCGATGTTCTTCGCGTCGCCACCGCCGTCGATGACCGTGGTGTTTTCCTTGCCCACCTCGATGCGCTTGGCCTGGCCCAGTTCCGCGAGCGTCGCTTTTTCGAGCGTGAGACCGGTCTCCTCGGCAATCACCTGGCCACCGGTCAGGATCGCAATGTCTTCGAGCAAGGCCTTGCGGCGGTCGCCGAAGCCAGGCGCCTTGACCGCCACCGTCTTCAGAATGCCGCGGATGTTGTTCACAACCAGCGTCGCGAGCGCCTCGCCTTCGACGTCCTCAGCGATGATCAGCAGCGGACGGCCAGCCTTGGCAACCTGCTCGAGCACCGGCAGCAGATCGCGGATGTTCGAGATCTTCTTGTCGTGTAGCAGAATGAACGGGCTGTCGAGAACGGCGACCTGCTTGTCCGGATTGTTGATGAAATACGGTGACAGATAGCCACGATCGAACTGCAGCCCTTCGACCACGTCCAGTTCGTCCGCGAGCGACTTGCCGTCTTCGACGGTGATCACGCCTTCCTTGCCGACACGGTCGATGGCTTCGGCAATGCGCTGGCCGATTGATTCTTCACCGTTAGCCGAGATCGTCGCGACCTGGGCGATTTCCTTGCTCGTGGTGGTCGGCTTGCTGATTTTCTTCAGCTCTTCGATTGCTGCGGTCACGGCCTTGTCGATGCCACGCTTCAGATCCAGCGGATTGAGGCCCGCCGCGACGTATTTCTGACCTTCGCGGACGATAGCTTGCGCCAGCACGGTAGCAGTGGTGGTACCGTCACCCGCGGCGTCGCTGGTGCGCGATGCAACCTCTTTCACCAGTTGCGCGCCGATATTCTGCAGTTTGTCCGCCAGTTCGATTTCCTTGGCCACGGACACACCGTCTTTCGTCACAACCGGCGAACCGAAACTGCGTTCGAGCACGACGTTGCGGCCTTTCGGGCCGAGCGTGACTTTCACTGCATTGGCGAGGATGTTGACGCCTTCGACCAGTTTCGAACGCGCGCTGTCGCTAAAGACGATTTCTTTGGCTGCCATCTTGTGATGCTCCCTTATTGGTGGACTACGGCGACGATGTCTTCTTCGCGCAGCACGAGCAGATCCGTGCCGTCGACCTTGACCTGCTGGCCTGCGTATTTGCCGAACAGCACGCGCTCGCCGACTTTCAGATCCGGCTCGATACGTTTGCCGTCGTTATCGCGCTTGCCGGGGCCAACGGCGATTACTTCGCCCTGATCGGGCTTTTCTGCGGCGCTCTCGGGAATGACGATGCCCGAAGCGGTTTTTGTTTCCTGATCGAGGCGTTTGACGATCACGCGGTCATGCAAAGGACGTAGGCTCATTTAGGCATTCCTGCTGTGGAAATTTGGCACTCTTCGCTGGCGAGTGCTGACCGTGATCGAGTATAAGAATCGACAAGGGCGCACTCCAATAACGAATCCTCAAATCCTTATCGGCGTTTTTCTGTTTAGTTTATTTGCGAGCCTGGTAAGCCGAGGGCAGCGGGCGTTCTACACATTGGGTTCGATCGATATCACGATTGCTCGTTTGGTCGGCGCGGCTTCAGTTGCTACGATGGTCAGTTGGCCCATGACGCACTGACGCTGATGAAAAAGGTTCGCGACACCACACCCCATGCACCGGACAGGCCCACTTCGCGCGGCCGTCGCCGTTTGCTGGGCGGACTCGCCGCGAGCGGTCTGGTGGTCGCGCAGCGCGCTGGTGCGGCGGCAAACCCGCTGCTAAAGCCGCTTGATATCGCGCCATGGAGCCGCACGCCGGGCACGCCGATACTCGAGCATCCCTATGGCTTGCCCTCAGCGCACGAGGCCGACGTGGTGCGTCGTAGCGCGAAGGCGTGGCCATTGCCCGGGGCCGCTTCGTCGATGACGCCGCTAGCGGATCTGTTCGGCACAATCACGCCGAACGGTCTCGTCTACGAACGGCATCACAACGGTGTGCCGGATATCGATCCCGATCAGCACCGCCTCGTGATTCATGGCCTTGTACGCGAGCCGAAGCTGTTCACGATGGATGACCTGGTTCGCCTGCCGTCCGAATCGCGGATCCATTTCATCGAATGCTCCGGCAATACCGGCGGCGAATGGAATGGACCCAGCGGCCAACCGGTGCAACTAACGCACGGTTTGCTGTCGTGCTGCGAATGGACGGGGGTGCGGCTTTCGACCTTGCTGGAAGAAGTGGGTGGCCTGTCGACCTCGAAAGATGGGCAAGGTGGACGCGGCGGCTGGATGCTGGCGGAAGGCGCGGATGCCGCGGCGATGACGCGCAGCTTGCCGCTCGATCGCATCCTCGAGCGTGCCATGGTGGTCTATGCGCAGAACGGTGAGCATTTGCGCCCGGAAAACGGCTATCCGTTGCGCCTGATCGTGCCGGGCTTCGAAGGCAACACGAACGTCAAGTGGCTACGCCGTCTGAAGTTCGTCGATGCACCGCTGCAGACACGCGAGGAAACCTCTCGATACACGAGCCTGATGGCAAATGGAACCGCCCGTCAGTTCGCGTTCGAAATGGATGCAAAGTCTGTGATTACCCGGCCTTCGCCTGGGCATCGTCTGAGCACGCAAGGCTATTACCCGATCACTGGCCTCGCCTGGTCAGGGCGCGGTGCGATTCGCAAGGTCGAGGTATCGACGGATGCGGGCGCAACGTGGCAGCTCGCACGCCTCGACGGGAGCCCGCGCGATCGCGCGCTGTCGCGCTTTCAACTGGACTGGCTATGGCAGGGTGCGCCCGCGGTGATCCTGTCGCGCGCCACTGATTCGACCGGCTACGTGCAGCCCACGCGGGAAGCGCTAGTGGCTGCACGTGGGTTGAACTCGCAGTATCACTACAACGCGATTCAGCAATGGCGTATTGAGGCTAATGGCGAGGTGCGCAATGCGTAATGTGTTGAGACGCACGCTTGCGCCTAGCGTTTTTGTCGTTGCGAGTGTGCTGGCGTCGAGCGCATACGCGGGCTACGGTGTCGGCACACCGTTATCGGACCAGGACCTCGCGGCATGGAATATCGACATCGCGCCCGACGGCCGCGGCCTGCCCGCAGGTAGCGGCGATGTCGCCACGGGTGCACGCGTGTTTGCGGCGCAATGCGCCGCATGCCATGGCGCGCAGGGCCAAGGGTTGCTCGGCGATGCGTTAGTGGGTGGGCGCGGCACGTTGGCGAGCGCGAAGCCGAAACGCACGGTAGGCAGCTACTGGCCTTACGCGACCACGCTGTTCGACTACATTCGCCGTGCGATGCCCTTTACTGCGCCCGAGTCGCTTTCCGCCGATGACGTCTATGCGGTTTGCGCATTCGTGCTCAACCAGAACGGCATCGTGCCGCCGGACACCCGTCTGGACGCACGGTCTTTGCCGGCTGTGAAAATGCCGAACCGCGATGGCTTCGTGGTCGATCCACGACCGGGGCGACTCTGAACTGAGTCGAGGCGGAAGAGGCCGTTTCTCCTTGTTGCCAATGCGGTTTTTGCTGCGTTCTCCGAAAACCAATCCACAAAAACTTGTTTGCGCTTGCTTGAGCGGCACACTAGATTTGACTGGATGGCATTGAATCGACGGAGGTCGTATGGCCACACATTCAGCGACGCTTTTTTGGGGCGGACTCCGCCATCCTGTGCGAAGCCTGCAAAAGCAATTGTCAAAGCGCGTCCCGGTGAATCCGGATCGGTCCCCTGACGAGACATCGGCGGCGGCCCACAGCTGCCAATCGTCCGAGCGGTTGGAACGCATTGCCGCGTACGCGCGCAGCGGCTATTTTCATATGGAATACACTGCCGGCATGTTTGTCGTGCCGCTCGACATTCCGCCGGGATGATGCTCACGACCAGAACACAAAGGAGGGCGCAATGACCGACGCTGTCGGGCAAGGCGAGGCGCGCAAGCGTGTCGCGTGGATTGCCGGTGTGGGAGCGAGCGCTGGACTTGGCGCGGCGCTCGCGCGCCGCTTTGCTCGCGAGGGCTTCAGCGTTGCCGTGACGGGCCGCTCGCGCGAACGGCTCGATGCGGTCGTCGATGAGATTCGCGGCACGGGTGGCCATGCTCTGGCATTTCCCGGCGACGTCACAAGCGAAAGCGACCTGGTCGCAATCGCGAGGCAACTCGCTGAGGCGGGTAAGCTCGAAGCGGCAATTTTCAATGCCGCTAGCGGGATACGGGTGCCGACGCTTGAGTTGACTGCCGAGCAGTTCGAAGCGGCGTGGCGCGTCTCGACGCTCGGCGGCTTCCTGTTCGCCAGGGCGGCGCTGCCGGCACTCCTGGCCGCGGGCCAAGGTTCGCTGCTGTTCACAGGCGCGACCGCTTCGTTGCGCGGCCGTCCGCCATTTGCGGCATTTGCTTCCGCCAAGGCCGCTTTGCGCTCTCTTGCGCAGAGTCTCGCGCGTGAGTTCGGGCCAAAGAATATTCATGTTGCGCATGTGGTGATCGATGGAGGCATCGACGGTGAGCGGCTGCGTACGTCTGCACCGCAGCGTGTTGCCGAAAGCGGACCGGATGGCCTGCTCAATCCCGACGATATCGCCGAGGCCTATTGGCATCTCCATCAGCAGCGGCGCAGCGCGTGGTCGCAGGAAATCGATTTGCGACCGTTCAGCGAATCGTTTTAAGGGGAAGGGGCTCTAACATGAGCGATATTGTCGTCGATACGCCCGCGTCGGTTACGACGATCGAGGCGGAGCTGAACTATCTCGAGTCCAATGGCGAGAGGCCGGTGTCGTACCAATACGAACCACCGCCCGGCGTCCCCAAACGCAGCGGCGTGTACCGGGCGCATCGTGTGACGATCTCGAATGCGCGCATCGCGCCGCCGCCAGGTGCGTTGTCGCTCGATCGCAATGGTTTCGAACTGCATCGCCGCGCGAGCGCGCTCAGCGATTTCTCCGACCCGGCGAAGATCGAGTCCGTCTATTACCGGGAAGCAGACGCGCTGCTCAAAGAAGCCACTGGGGCGAAGCGGGTGGTCGTGTTCGATCACACGCTGCGTGACGGCAGGGTTGATCGACATGATGGCGTGAGGGAACCGGTCAAATACATCCATAACGACCAGACATTCGTGTCGGGGCCTCGCCGGGTGCGTGACCATTTACCGCGAGATGAAGCTGAGCAACTGCTGAAGGGCCGCGTAGCGATCGTCAACCTGTGGCGACCAATCGGCGAAACCGTGCAATCGTCGCCGCTTGCGCTGTGCGATTCACGCAGTATTGCGCTCAACGATCTGGTGGCTTCGGACCTCGTCTATCCCGACAAGGTGGGCGAGACGTATGCGCTGGTTTTCAATCCGCGACACCGTTGGTATTACTTCCCCAACATGACGCCCGATGAATACCTGCTGCTGAAGATCTACGATTCGGCGGGTGACGGAATTGCGCGTCTGACTGCGCATACGGCCTTTGACGATCCTACGTCGCCGGCCGATGCGCCGTTGCGCCGCAGCATTGAACTGCGAGCGCTGCTCTTCTTTTGACTAACCGGCCGCTTGGGAGCGGCCGGTGTCCACCCACTTAGAAGCGATGGGTGATGCCGACGATAGCGGCGAGCTGGTGGTTGTCAGCCGAATAGGCGCTGCCGCTCAGATCTGCAACTGCCTTCTTGCCCGTCGAGTCGATACCCGAAGCCGTCTCGAAGAAGCCGATCGCGTAGAACGAAGTGCGCTTCGACACCGAGTAGATCGCGCCCAGGTTGAACTGGTTGTACTTCGCGCTGCCCAGGTTGTCTGCGCCGCTGTTGTGCGTGTAGATATAAGCGGCTGCCAGCAGCAGAGCCGGGTTCACCTGGTACTTCAGGTTGGCTTCGCCCGAGTTGAACGTTGCATTGCCCGTGTACTTCGGAGCCGTGATCTGACCCACTGCGGTGACCGAACCCAGGTTGCCGAATTGCGTGTTCGAATACAGCAGGCCGACGGTTGCCGGTCCGATTGCATACGAACCACCCGCCACGATGATCTGCTGCGAACCCGCCGTAGCGTAGCCGCCGTAGATCTTGTTGTTCATGTTGTCGTTCGCACCCGTGGCCGAAGACGTCGGCGACGACGAATTGCCCTGGTTGCCGTAGGTCGCGTAGTACGGATCCTTCACGAACGTGTAGCCTGCGCCGAGGTGAATCGGACCGTTCGCATACGAGACCGCCCCGTCGATCACCGAGTTCCTGGTGAAGTCGCCAGCCTGACCGCCCAGGCTGTACAGCGCGCCTGCCTGCAGACCGTTGTAGTTCGGGCTCGTATACTTGAGCGAGTTCTGGACGCGGTTCGACGTATCGACGTTGTCGACGTCGCTGGCGCGCGTGCCGTAGCTGAGGCCCGAGGCGGCCCAGTCGGCACCGGAGGCGAACACAGAGGTCAGGTCGTTGCTGATCGAATATTGACGGCCAACCGTCAACGTACCGAACGTGGTGCTGCTCAAACCGACGAAAGCTTTACGGCCGAATTCCAGGCCGCCTTGGGACAGTGCACCCGTGCCCGTGGTGTAGCCGTTTTCAAGGGTGAAGATCGCCGACAGGCCGCCACCCAGGTCTTCCGTGCCCTTCAGGCCCCAGCGTGACGAGTTTGCCTGCGAGACTGCGTATTCGTGCAAGCCTTTGACGTTGTTATTGAACAGAATACCCGCGTCGACGATACCGTACAGAGTCACGCTGCTTTGTGCATGTGCGGCGCCGGCAAACGCGCCAAGAGCGAGTAGTGCCACCGAGGTCTTTTTCATTTTCATCTGATTTCACTTTGTGTGAGTGGGGCTGTCACTCGCAAGGCGAGCAAGTCCCATTTATGTCAGCTGTTCGTTGCGCGAATCGTATGGACTACGATATAAACCCCGCGCTCGGACAACCGGCTGATAGCGAGAACGGACGACAGCAAAACTGTTCCCGCTTTTTCCTGCTCCGCCAAGACCTCCCCGTCTCCAATTCGGGGTACCGCCGTCAGTGGCCAGTAAGAATGCCGTGAATATATCGAAAACATAATTGTTTAGGGCTGGAAAATTTTGCTCTGTCTCGTTCTCACAACGTGCATAAGCGGGTCATCTATTACTTTGTTATGTGCATATATTGCGGGTGCACGAAAGGGCAGGCATCGGCACCTGGCTATGGTTTCAAAATGCTTTCAATACAAGGGGCGGCAAGTTTTAACCGGTCGATTGTCACGGGAATGCCCTGGATTGATGTCAGCAGCACGCGCGCTCGCTCCTTATGCTGGCCGCGCAAACGTTAAAACGGCGAGCTTCGGCGTCAACACATAAGCAAAGCGAAATTTGTTGGTTGGGGCGTACGAGGACCGCCGCGATACTTGGCTTCTCAGTGCCTGGAGGGCGCAGGTTATCGCGGGTTGACGTTGGGCCACGCTTCGCACTAGCGCACCGTTTCTTCGGACAAAACTCTCCACCAGCCAGGCGTTTTAACAGCGCAGCGCTCGCGGCTTGCCTGCGAAACCATGCGGGAGATTGGAATCATCATGTCCACCCAGCTCGATTCGGTTACGACGCGCGATGCGGCCGACGTGAAACCGGCCACGGCCACGATGACGCGCGCAACGCTTTCGCGCGGCGCGTCCATCACATGGCTTGCCGCGCTGGCCTGGCTCGGCAGTGCAGCGCTGACCCAATGGTGGCCAGCCGCCGACGACTGGCCTTACACGCGGCAATACCTCGTCATCAAGCTGGTGCTCGCGGCATTGGCCGTTGCTGTCGGCGTGGCCGGGTGGCGCAGCCGGGCGGGCGAAGACGGCAAGGCGGGCGATGCGCGTGCAGCGCAACATAATGTCAAACCGCAGGCGCGCGTCGATGCCTGGGTTCACGCGATGCCCTGGCTGCTCGCGTTGGCCGTTGGCATCACGGCGTGGGAAGTGCTGACCGCGCAACTCGAATGGCTGCCGCGGCCTTTCTTCGCGCCGCCGCAGGCGCTGATCGGGGTATACGCGGAGGACTATTCGCGACTCGGTTCGAGTGTCGCGCACTCGTTTGGCCTGCTTGCCTACGGCTACGTGCTGGGTGCTGCGACGGGTTTTATCGTGGGCGTCGGTATTGGCTGGTCGAAGGCGGTGGGCTACTGGGTGCATCCGGTGCTGCGCCTCATCGGCCCGCTACCGGCGACGGCCTGGCTACCTCTTGCTTTCTTCTTCTTTCCTTCGAGTTTTAGCGCCAGCGTGTTCCTGATTGCGCTCGCCACCGCGTTTCCGGTGGCCGTGTTGACGTGGTCGGGTGTCGCCAGCGTCAACACGGCCTATTACGACATCGCGCGCACGCTGGGCGCCAGACCCGGGTTTCTGATCCTCCGGGTGGCGATTCCCGCGGCGTTACCTTCGGTTTTCGTGGGTCTTTTCATGGGCCTCGGCGCATCGTTTTCAGTACTGATCGTCGCCGAGATGATGGGTGTGAAGGCTGGGCTTGGCTGGTATCTGCAGTGGGCGCAAGGCTGGGCGGCGTACGCGAACATGTATGCGGCGCTATTTGTGATGGCGCTGATGTGCTCGGGCCTCATCACGCTGCTGTTCCGCGTTCGCGACCGGCTGCTCGGATGGCAGAAAGGATTGCTCAAATGGTAGCCGTACCCGAAGTGCTTGCGCGGTCCGATAGCGGGCGTGCGTTGCGTGGCGGCGCGCGTATCGATGTGCGTCGTGTGTGCCATCAGTTCGCACTGCGTGGCGCGACGTTGCCGGTGTTACAGGACATCCACTTCGCCGTGGAACCCGGCGAGTTCGTTGCCTTGCTGGGACCGAGCGGTTGCGGCAAGTCGACGCTGCTGCGGCTCGTCGCCGGCCTCGACAAGCCGACGCAAGGCACGCTGCACGCCGATGGCGCCGAGATCACCGGCCCCGATCCGTCGCGGGTCGTCGTCTTCCAGGATCCCACGCTGTATCCGTGGCGTACGGTGCGCGGCAATGTCGGGGTTGGCCCGGAGGCGCAGCGCCGTCGACGCGGCTGGCGGCGCGACGCGCTTCACGACCAGACGCAGGATCGCATCGACGCCGTCCTGCAACTGGTCGGTCTCAGCGAATTCGCCGACGCGTTTCCGCATCAGCTCTCAGGTGGCATGGCGCAGCGCGTGGCGCTGGCGCGCGCGCTGGTCAACGATCCCGCGCTGCTGGTGCTCGACGAGCCGTTCGGCAAGCTCGATTCGCTGACGCGCATTCGTATGCAGGGCGAACTGGCGCGTCTGTGGCAGGGCGCAGGTTTCTCGGTCCTGCTCGTGACCCACGACGTCGAAGAGGCGTTGCTGCTTGCCGACCGCGTCATCGTGTTGAGCGAACGGCCAGCACGCATCGTCGCGGAAGTTCGCAACGACGCGCCGTATCCGCGGCATCGCGACGATCCGAAGCTGGTTGCGCTGCGCCGCGAAGTGCTTGCGCAGCTGGGGCTCGACACCTGAGCACGCATTCGTACAACATTGACCACACGACGAAAACACAAAATGACATTCAGCAACGACACTTCTCCCGCGAGCCTCGCGCGTCGCGCGTGGCTTCGCAAGACGGCCTGGGCAGCGGGGGCGGCCGCGTTTGGCGGCACCTCGCTAGGTCTGGCTGTGCCGCTTGCCTCGGCGCAAACGCCGCTCAAGCCACTGAATCTTTCCTGGAACGCAGGGGCGATCTGCACGGCGCCAGTTGCGGTTGCGGACAAGCTGGGTTTTTTCACCCGTCATGGCTTGCAGGTGGAACTGGTGAATTTCGCCGGTTCGACTGATCAACTCCTGGAGGCGATTGCGACGGGTAAGTCCGACGCGGGCGTCGGCATGGCGCTGCGCTGGCTGAAGCCTCTGGAGCAGGGCTTCGACGTGAAGCTGACTGCAGGCATACACGGCGGCTGCATGCGTCTGCTGGCGACGCGCAGTTCGGGCATCGTCGATGTGGCGGGGCTGAAAGGGCACATTGTCGGCGTGAGCGACATGGCAAGCCCAACCAAGAACTTCTTCGCGATCGTGCTGAAGAAGCAGGGCATCGATCCCGATACGGAGGTCACCTGGCGGCAGTATCCGGCCAACCTGCTTGGCGAAGCGTTGAAGAAAGGCGAGGTCCACGCAATCGCGGACGGCGATCCGACCATCTGGAACATTCGCGAATCGGACCACCTGTATGAAGTGTCGAACAACCTGTGCGGCGAGTATCAGACGCGCTCGTGCTGTGTGTTAGGTGTGCGTGGTTCGCTGATCCGCAAGGACCGGGCGACCGCTCAGGCGTTGACCCAGGCGTTGCTGGAAGCAACCGAATGGACTGCTAACAATCCGGAGAAGGCAGCGCAGATCTTCTCGGTGCACGCGCCATCCGCGGACGTCAACCAGTTGACTGCGATGCTGAAGAGTCACACCGATCATCATCACCCCACGGGCGATGTGTTCAGGAAAGAAATCGCGCTTTACGCCGACGATCTGAAAGCGGTCAATGTGCTCAACAGCGGCACTGATTCGAACCGGCTTGCTTCGCGGGTGTTTTCGGACGTGTTGACGACGTAAGGCCGGGCGTTTGCCGTCTCTTGCCTGCCTGCTGCTATGGCCGGGCAGGCTGGAGCCGGGCCTCGCGTGGCTCTCAGTGCTGTATGCCCCAGCGGCGCACGGTAATCCGCTCGAGCGTATCGAACACCAGATGCTCGATCAGCAGACCTATGACGATGACGGCCGCAAGCCCGGCGAAGACCCGATCCGTATACAGTTCATTGCGGTTCTCGAAGATGTACCAGCCGAGTCCGCCACTGCCCGAACTGGTGCCGAATACCAGTTCCGCTGCTATCAGCGTGCGCCACGCAAAGGCCCAGCCTACCCGCAACCCGGCGAGTATCGACGGCAACGCGGCTGGCACCAGAATCGACACAACGTGACGCAAGCCCGTCAGACCGTAATTGCGGCCCGTCATGCGCAGCGTCGCGGGCACCGCCTGAAAGCCTGAATAGGTATTCAACGCGAGCGGCCACAGCACGGCGTGAACCAGCACGAACAGCAGGCTTCCCGTGCCGAGGCCGAACCACAGCAGCGCTAGCGGCAACAGCGCGATCGACGGCAGCGGATTGAACATCGCGGTCAGCATGGTGAGCAGGTCACGGCCGATGCGGGTCGACACGGCCAGCGAAGTCAGCGCGAACGCGAACGCGACACCAAGCAGATAGCCGCGCAGCAGCACCGACATCGACACGGCGGTCTTCTGCAGCAACTCGCCGGACCAGATTCCCTGCACGAATGCGCTGAGCGTAGCGCTGAACGTCGGCAGCAAGAGATCGTTGTTGACGGCACGCGCCGCGAATTCCCAAATGATCACGAGGACCAGCGCGATCAGCGTCTTGCGCAGCCATGTATGCGCGAAAATGCGTTTGCCGATTGGCAACGGCGCTTCGACCACGATATCGCCGAGCGGCTCCAGCGGACGTTCGTATTCTTCACGAACGGGTGGCAGCAAGATGGGCGGCGTGCTCATTGCGCAGACTCCGTCTGTTCGAACAGCAGGTGATGGATGCGTTCGGCGGTGCGCTGAAAGTCGCTGCGGCCGGTACTGTCCTGCGTGTATTGATGGCTATTGAGCTCAGCGCGCACACGGCCCGGATGCGGAGACAGCAACAGAATCCGGTTGCCGACAATCAACGCTTCCTCGATCGAGTGCGTCACGAACAGCAGGGTGAAATTGACCTCTTCCCATAGACGCAACAGCTCTTCCTGCATCTTGCGACGCGTCAAGGCGTCGAGTGCGGCGAACGGCTCATCCATCAGCAGAACGCGTGGCTGCATGGCGAGCGCGCGTGCGATCGCCACGCGTTGTTTCATGCCGCCCGACAAGGTGTGCGGATACGCCTTTGCAAACGACGCAAGCCCCACCTTGTCGAGGTAGTGCAGTGCCCGTTCATTTGCTTCGGCACGCGAGAGCTTCCTGGCCACGCGCAACGGAAACACGACGTTTTGCAGCACCGTCTTCCACGGCGGCAACTGGTCGAATTCCTGAAACACCACGATACGGTCGGGACCTGGCCCGTGCACGGGTTGAGCGTCAAGCGAGATACTGCCGGAGGTGGGTTGGATGAAACCCGCTACGGCCTTGAGCAGCGTTGATTTACCGCAGCCGGACGGCCCGAGCAGCACGAAACGATCGCCGCCGTAGACGTCGAAACTCACCTGGTGGGTCGCGCGAACGATCCGCTCGCGCGTGCGGTATTCGAGGTTCACGCGGTCCACTACCAGAAGTTTTTCACTGGTTTGCGGACGCGTGATGACCGGTGCGGTGTCGGCAATCGTAGCCATCAGCTTCCCGCCGCCGTCGCAGGGTCGTCGAAGAAGTAGTCCTTCCACGACTTCGGCTCGTTTTTGATCGCGCCCACCCGGTACATGAACTGCGCCAGTGCGAAGGTATTCTGCGGGGCGACCTTGAACTGCACCTGCGGATTCTTGATGATCTTCAACAACAGGTTACGGTCGATTTTCGACTGGTTCACGCGGATATAGATGTCGGCTGCGGCATCCGGGTTGGCGGAGACGAAGCGCGCCGCATCGGCAATCGCATCGACAAACGCCCGATACGTCTTCGGGTTCGAGTCGCGGAATTTTTCGGTCGCGTACAGAACCGTGGCCGAGCTCGGCCCACCGAGCACGTCGTACGAATTCAGCACGATGTGCGCCTTGGGATTGCCGGCGAGTTCCTGCTCCTGAAACGGCGGATTGCCAAAATGCCCGGTAATTTCAGTGCCGCCGGCGATAATTGCAGCGGCCGCATCGGGATGCGGAATTGCCTGGGTGTACTTGTCGAGGCGGTTGTAATCCTTGTCGCCCCATTGCTTGGCGGCGGCGAACTGCAACACCCGCGATTGAACCGATACGTTGACCGCCGGCACTGCGATCCGGTCCTTCTCGGTGAAATCGGCAATCGTTTTCACATTTGGATTGTTCGACACGAGGTAGTAGGGCAGATTGCCGAGCGAGGCGACGCCCTTGACGTTCTGCCTGCCATGCGTGCGGTCCCAGATCGTCAGCAGAGGGCCGACGCCGGCCCCGGCGATATCCACCGCGCCGGAGAGCAGCGCGTCGTTGACCGCTGCGCCACCTGAGAGCCTGAGCCAGTCCACCTTGATGTCGAGGCCTTGCTTGTGTCCTTCCTTTTCGATGAATTGCTGGTCGCGCGCCACATTCAGAAGCAGATAGACGACACCGAACTGCTCGGCGACGCGAATCTGCCCTTCGGCATGCGCTAGCGCCGGAGCGGTGAGGCTTGCGGCACCGATCGAGATCGTGAGCATGCTCGTTGCAAAACGGCGAGCGAAAGACGGCCCGGCGGCCGTCGTGGGAAAAGTGGACTGCATTGAAACTCCGGTCAGCGTGTGGGCGTGCGCAAGCGGGCGCAGACGGACGAATAGGGCCGTTAGAACGGCACGTCGCCTTCAATTGTTGTGCGATACATTTTGCGGCGCAGATGGTCCGGCGTACCGGCGGCGAGATGCATCAACGAGCGGTTGTCCCAGAACACCATGTCGTGCTCGGCCCACTCGTGTGTGTACAGATGCTCGGGGCGCACGCTATGCGCGAACAGTTCTTCCAGCAGTTGCTGGCTCTCGTCTTCAGGCAGCCCGATGATGCGGGTGGTGAAATGCTCGCTGACGAAGAGCGCCTTGCGCCCCGTCTCCGGATGCGTGCGGACGACCGGATGCACAACGGGTTTGACCTGGGCAATCTGCTCGGCGGACAGATTCGGCCGCCACGGACTGCGTTTCTGCAATTCCGCGTATTTCGCGAGATACGTATGCTCCGCCGAGCGTCCTTCTACGGCACTGCGCAGATGAGCGGGCAAGGTGTCCCACGCGAGGTGCATGTTGGCGAACAGGGTATCGCCACCTTCGGACGGCAGCTCCTGCGCATGCAGCATCGAGCCAAGGCTCGGTGTTTCCTTGTACGACAGGTCGGAGTGCCAGAAATGGCCGGCGTCGCCCAGACCGATCGGTTTGCCGTCCTCGACGATGTTCGAGACGATCAGCACTTCCGGATGCCCTGCGAGCTGAAACTGGTGCAGCACGTGGATCTGCAGCGGCCCGAAGCGGCGGCTGAAGGCAATCTGCTCATCAGGCGTGATGCGCTGGTCGCGAAACACCAGCACGTGATGGTCGAGGTGCGCGCGATGAATGCGCGCAAAATCTTCGGCGGCCAGCGGCTGGCTCAGATCGAGCCCAAGTACTTCGGCGCCCACAGGGCCATCGAAGGCCCGTATTTCAATGGCTTGGGGAACGGTGTGGTGCGCGGACACCGCGCGGTCGGTAGCAATCGTCACACTAAACTCTTCGGTCGGTCGCAGCGTAGGCGCCGGTGGTGGCGCGATGCCCCCAATTTACCGGCCCGTACAGCCAAGAGCAACGAAGCAAATGCTATGTGTTTATCTGCTGGAGTGATAAACCCGACGCTGTACCGGACGCGACGGGCATTGAGCTTGAATTGACGAAATATCTAATAATAGATAATATGTCTTTTATAGATGTCCGGTGAGCCGTTCCTATGACGAAACAAACCATTGAGCAGCGCGCGCTGCTGGAGCAGGTCGGCCAGATCGCGGCAGGATTGGCCGAGACGTTCGCGCCGTTTTGCGAAGTGGTCGTGCACGATCTGCTCGACCCCAAACATGCCGTTCTGGCGATCCACAACAATCTGTCGGGCCGGGAAGTCGGCCATCCGGCAACCGAACTCGGGCTGGCGCGCATCGCCGACCCGGAATATCCCCAAGTGATTGCGAACTACGCCAATCAGTTTGCGGATGGCCGTCCGGCAAAAAGCACCTCGATCGGCATCAAGGATTCATCCGGCCAATACGTCGCCGCGTTGTGCATGAATATCGACCTGACGCTGTTCCGCGGCTTGCAGAGCGCCGTCGGTCAATTTGTCCGGATCGATGCGGACGCGGCCATGAAAGAGTCGCTGGACCCGGCGGGGGCGGACCTGATCCGCACGCGTATCGACCAGTTTGCGGCCAGACTCGCCACCACGCCGCGCGCCCTCAAGACGGAAGACCGTCGCATGCTCCTGCGTGAACTTAAGGACTCCGGTGTAATGGAAATCCGCAGGGCGATGGAGGTGACGGCGCAGTATCTGGGTGTCTCACGCGCGACGGTGTACAGCGATGCGAAGTGATGCACGCCGCCGGAGTGTCTTCGGAGCCGGCGCCTGAGTCGGCAACACGTCAGATCGCCACATCATTAACGTCAGGAACGAACATGTCGACAGCTCAGTACATCGACCCGCTCACGGGAGCGTTCTATCCGTTCGAGCAACCGCGCTGGTGCTCGGATAACCAGACACCGCTTCTCATCACGCCGCAGCCAGGCATCGGACGTGAGGACATCGACCGGAGCAATCGTTCGCTATGGCGCTACCGCGCTGCGCTGCCGGTCGATATCGCTCAGCCGGTTTCGATGGGGGAGGGATGTACGCCGCTGGTGCAGAAGGATTGGAACGAGCACCGCCCGTTTTTCAAGCTGGAGTGGTTCAATCCGACATGCAGCTTCAAGGATCGCGGCACTGCGGTCATGCTGTCGTTCCTGCGCCAGATTGGCGTGAACGCTGTGCTCGAAGACAGCTCGGGCAACGGCGGCGCATCAGTTGCCGCATTCGGTGCAGCAGCGGGAATGCGCGTGAAGATCCTTGCGCCAGCCTATACGTCTCCAGCGAAGGTGGCTCAGGTTCGGGCATACGGCGCAGAGATCCAACTGGTTGAGGGACCGCGTGAAGAGTCGCAAGCGGAGGCGATTCGACAATCTGCCGAGATTTTCTACTCCAGCCATAACTGGCAGCCGTTCTTTCTGCAGGGCACCAAGTCCATCGCATACGAGCTGTGGGAAGACCTCAACTTCGAGGCGCCGGACAACATCATCATTCCGGTGGGAGCGGGAAGCAACCTGCTGGGGTGTGACATTGGTTTCAAAGAGCTTCTTGCTGCAGGACAGATCAAAAAGCTGCCACGCCTCTTTGCTTCGCAGCCGCTGAACTGCTCGCCGCTCGATGCGTCGTTCCAGGCGGGCGTCGATACGCCTGTAGCCCGGCCGGTCCTGAAGACCGTCGCCGAAGGCACGGCAATTGCGCACCCGCTTCGCCTGCGAGAAATGATTACCGCGCTACGGGACAGCGGTGGCTCGACGGTAGCCGTTTCCGAAGACGACATTGTCGCGGCGCTTAAAAAGCTGGCGCGACAGGGCGTCTTTGTTGAGCCGACCTGCGCGCACGCCGCCGCCGCACTCGACGAGTTGAGCCGGCGCGGCACGATCAAGGCAAACGAGCGCACGGTCGTCCTGTTGACGGGGACGGGCATCAAGGCTGCGGGCTATATCGCGGAGCTGTTTGCGCAACCTGCTGCGTAGTTACCACACTCGCTCGAATACTTGTACAGGTAAGATTTGGCGCAGAGATAATACGGTATATACTGTTTTTGAAACACGTCAACGGCCCCCATTGGCTGAGGAGCATATATGCCGGATAAACATCTCTCGAGCCAGTTTGACGCCGATCTCACACTGCTCTCCACACGTCTGCTCGCCATGGGCGGGTTGGTGGAGTCGCAGATCGCGCTTGCGATGCAGGCCCTGGATACCTTCGAGCTCGACTTTGTCGATCTCGTCCTCGAAGGCGAGCGCCGTCTGAATACGATGGAAATCGAACTCGACGAAGAAATCTGCAATGTCATCGCTCGTCGACAACCGGCCGCTCGCGATCTGCGTCTGCTGATGGCGGCTTCGAAATGCGTCACCAATCTCGAGCGTGCGGGCGACGAGGCGCGCAAGATCGCCAAGCGAATCCGCCGCATTGCGCCGCGAGTCAGTGCGCAGGATGTCAATATCGCTGAGATCAAGGTCTCGGGCGCCATGGCTGCGGACGTGCTGCGCCGCGCGCTGGACGCGTTTGCGCGCATGGATACGGCTGCCGCGGAACAGATCATCCTGGATGACGAGGCGATCGATAACGAGTTCAGGGCCTTTGTGCGCAAGCTCGTGACATCGATGACGGAAAACCCCCGGACTATCACGACGGCGTTGGACTATTTGTCTATCGCAAAGGCGATCGAACGGATTGGCGACCATGCCACCAACATCGCTGAATCCGTCGTGTATGTGGTTCGCGGCACCGATATTCGTCACGAACATAGAAAACGGCAAGAGCCCGAAGCGGTGCGTACTTAAAGAGAAGACGGCGGACCGGACCCTCGCGGCGCGGCCCCCGCCGTCACCTCACGTAGACACCTTAACCGCCCACGGCGCCCTGGGTGTTCACGTGGACCGCGTAAATGGACTGTGACGAAGCCATGAACAGGCGGTTGCGGGCGCGGCCGCCAAAACACAGGTTCGCACAACGCTCGGGCAGCGCGATGCGGCCAATCGGCTTGCCGGCTGGCGAGATGATCACCACGCCGTCCAGTTCGTCGCTGCCCATGCCCCAGCCGCACCAAAGGTTGCCGTCGATATCGGCGCGCATGCCGTCGATCGTACCTGGCCCCGCATTGAAGAACACGCGTCCCTTACCAATCCTTCGCCCATCAGGCTCCATCTCGTAGACGTGGATCAGGCGTTCAGGCACGGCGCGCGATTCGATGATGTACAGCAACCGTTCGTCCGGTGAAAAACACAAACCGTTAGGCCCCTTCAGATCACGCGTCACAACGGAAGCTTCTCCCGTGACACCGTCGATCCGGTACACCGAGTGCGGTAATTCCTGCTCGGCCTTGATACCCTCATAGTGACCCGCGATACCCATTGGCGGGTCCGTGAACCAGATCGAGCCGTCCGACTTGACCACCAGGTCATTCGGCGAGTTCAGGCGTTTTCCCTCGAACGAATCCATCAGCACGGTAATGCTGCCGTCATATTCGGTGCGTGTCACACGGCGGCCATGTTCGCAGGTGACGAGGCGACCCTGCCGGTCGCGCGTATTGCCGTTGGCGAAGTTCGACGGCTTGCGAAACACGCTGACTACGCCGGTCTCTTCCTCCCATTTCAGCATCTGATTGTTCGGGATGTCGCTCCATAACAGATAGCGTCCATCGCCGAACCACACCGGACCCTCGGTCCAGCGGTAGCCGGTAGCGAGGCGCTCGACCGCGGAGAACGCGACGCGGTATTGATCAAAGGACGGATCGAGCGAAATGACGCGTGGATCGGGATAGCGCTCAGCCTGCTGCCACATGGGTTTGTCTCCGTGTTGAGGGTAGGTGGATACCCGACGAAGGCACAGTATACGGTAAAACGAGTAAGCGCTTTCTCTTGTCTTCCACTCTCGCTTCTACTAAAGTGCCTGCATATTCAATGCTTTCGATTGACTGCTGGCGCGATTCGTACGTCAAAAGAAAGCGATTACATGATTGGAGACATATGGACACGGGAAAGTATCGGTATGTGGTCGCCGGGCTGCTCTTCATGGCCGGTGCGATCAACTACATGGATCGCGCGGCACTCGGCATCGTCGCGCCGATAGTCAGCAAGACGCTTGTGCTCTCGCCGTCGCAACTTGGCGTCATCTTCAGCAGCTTCTTCGTCGGCTATTCGATCTTCTCGTTCCTGGGCGGCTATTTCGCGGACAAGTTCGGCACGCTGCGCGTCTTCACGTGGGCCATGGGATTCTGGTCGCTGTTTTGCGGACTGACCGCGAGCGCGACCGGCTTTGTCTCGCTGCTGGTGTATCGGGTGTTCTTCGGCATCGGCGAAGGGCCCATGAGCTCCAACACCAACCGCACGATCTCGAACTGGTTTCCCCGTCATGAAACCGCGACGATGATCGGCTTCACTTTCTCCGGTCAGACGCTCGGCAACGCGATCGCAGGACCGGTGGTGGGACTGATCGCCATCGGCTTCGGTTGGCGTGCGTCGTTTATCGTGATCGCGGTATTGGGCTTCCTTTGGCTGGTGTTATGGCGTCTGTTCGTCACCAACAAACCCAGCGAGAGCCGCCGCGTCGGCGAGGGCGAAGCGAAACTGATCAACGATAGCCGTGCGATTGCGGAAGCGCGTAATGTCGAAGACGACGGCATGACGCTCGGCGCGTATCTGCGCCGTCCGAGCACGCTGGCTCTGGGCGCGGGTCTCTTCGCAGTGAACTACACGCAGTACGTTTTCATCTCGTGGCTGCCGAGCTATCTGACCAACGTGATGCATCTCGATCTGAAGTCGATGAGCATCATCACGTCGATTCCGTGGATCTGCGGAGCGATTGGCTATTTCGGCGGCGGCGTGATTGGCGACATCGTCTATAAGCGCATGGACGACCCGATCAAGGCGCGCAAGCTGGTCGCCACGATTCCGCTGGCGTTATCGGGCGTCGCGGTGCTGAGCATTACCTCGGCCGGGTCGTTGACGGCGGCGGTCGCGCTGATTGCCGCGGCGCTGCTGTTCCTGACCGGATCGTGCCAGTCGATCTGGGCGATCCAGCACGAGATTCTGCCGCTGCATCGTCAGGGCGGCGTGGGCGGCTTCATTCACTTTTTGAGCAACCTGTCGGGGATCATCGGGCCGGCGTTGACGGGAATGTTGATCCAGTACTTTGGTGGCTATCACAGCGCGTTTATGTTCGGAGCACTGATCGACTTTGCGGGTGTGCTTGCGATGCTGGTTTTCATTCGCAGTCGGCCGCAGGTCAGTGCGGCGGTGGCCGCTCATTCGCCGAATTGAGCCAGCGAGGTGAGCGCGTGGTTCCTTTGCGCGCTTCGGCTGTGAGCGAAGCGTGCCGCTTGCTGACGAAGATGAACCTCGCAACGTGGCCGCCCTGCGGCGGCTCGTCAGTCCCCCGGCGTATGCAGCAGAGTACGGGCATCGACTGCAGACGGATTGACACACGTCGCCGTGAGGCGTCCTTCGAGCGCTTCGGCCAGATTCTGCGCAGCGCGGCGCGCCATGGCTTCGCGTGTCTGGGCTGTGGCCGAGCCGATATGCGGCACGAGCACCACATTCGGCAGCGCGCATAGCGGCGAATCGGCGGGCAGCGGCTCGCGTTCGAACACATCGAGCCCCGCGCCGAGAATGCGGCCCTCGCGCAGCGCGTCGGTCAGCGCCGCTTCGTCGACCACCTGGCCACGCGCGCAGTTGACGAGAATCGCGCTCGACTTCATCAAACGCAATTCGGCCGCGCCGATCAGCTTCTCGGTCGCGGTGGAAAGCGGCACCAGCACGCACACGAAGTCCGCTTCGGCGAGCAGCGTGGGCAACGGACACCATTTCGCACCGAACGCTTCCTCCGCGGCCACATTGCGCGAGCGGTTCGCATAGAGCACGTTCATCCCGAAGCCGTGCGCCGCGCGCCGGGCCACCGCGGCGCCAATGCGGCCGAGGCCGATGATGCCGAGCGTCTTGTGGTGCACGTCGACGCCGAATTGCGCAGGCCCCGACGAGTTCTGCCATTCACCGCGGCGGGTCGAGGCATCAAGCTCGGCGATGCGGCGCGCAGTGGCGAGGATCAACGCGAACATCAGATCGGCCGTCGTCTCGGTGACTTCGTCCGGGGTGTTGCACAGAACGATGCCGCGGCGCGTGAGGTCCGCAACGTCGAAGTCGTCGTAGCCGGCAGAGACGGTCGACACCACTTCAAGTTTGGGCGCAGCGTCGAGAAATTCGGCGGTCAGCTTGAGCTTGTTGCCGATCGTGCCGTGTGCGTTCGCGAGCGCTGCGAGGAACGCGTCGCGCTGGGTATCGGCGTCGGCGCAGGTCACGTCGTATTGAGCTTCGAGGATGCGCAGGGCTGCGGCAGGCAGCTTGCGGTAGGCAACGACACTTTTTTTCATCGGGACATCCGGTTTAAAAAGAGAAAGGAGCGCGCAGCCCAAAAAATGTTCAACTTTGAGAAAGCGCTTACTTGCGGATCACTATAAGTCTCGTTAGAATCATCGTCAAGATTATCGATAATTTGATTGAGGGACATGGTGATGGCAGACAAGCTCGATGAAGACCAGCCGCGCGACGAATCGCCGGGCGACGATACGCCGGGCGACGATTCGCCGCGTGGTTTGCGCAAGGGGCTGACCAATTACGGGGACGCGGGCTTTTCGCTGTTCCTGCGCAAGGCGTTCATCAAGGGCGCGGGCTACACCGACGACGCGTTGGCGCGGCCCATCGTCGCCATTGCTAACACCGGCAGCGCCTACAACCCGTGTCACGGCAACGCGCCGCAACTGGTCGAGGCCATCAAGCGGGGCGTGATGCTGGCGGGGGGCTTGCCGGTCGAATTCCCCACTATTTCGATCGCGGAAAGCTTCTCGCATCCGACCAGCATGTATCTGCGCAACCTCATGTCCATGGACACCGAGGAGATGATCCGCGCGCAGCCGATGGATGCGGTCGTCCTGATTGGCGGCTGCGACAAGACGGTGCCCGCGCAACTGATGGGCGCCGCTGTCGCCGGTGTTCCCGCCATCCAGCTCGTAACAGGCGCGATGCTGACTGGCTCGCACCGTGGCGAGCGAGTGGGTGCCTGTACCGACTGTCGCCGCTTCTGGGCGAGCTTCCGCGGCGACCAGATCGACGCGGACGAAATCGATGCGGTCAACAACCAGCTGGTGGCGACGGTTGGCACCTGCTCGGTGATGGGTACCGCCAGCACGATGGCCTGCATTGCGGAGGCGATGGGCATCATGTTGCCGGGCGGCGCCTCGCCGCCGGCGGTCAGCGCCGACCGCATCCGCATTGCGGAGCGCACCGGCGCTCAGGCTGTCGCGATGATCGGCGCGAATCTCACGCCTGCGAAAATCCTCACGCCGAAAGCAATCGAAAACGCGTTGCGCGTGTTGCTGGCCATCGGCGGTTCGACCAACGGCATCATCCACCTGACTGCGATCGCCGGGCGTCTGGGCATCAAGATCGATCTCGACGCGCTCGACCTGATGGCACGCGAGACCCCGGTACTGGTCGATCTGAAACCGTCGGGGCAGCACTATATGGAGGACCTGCATCGCGCGGGCGGACTCACTACCGTCATGCGCGAAATGAAGGACCTGCTGCATCTCGACGCCTTGACCGTCACGGGCCGCACACTCGGCGAAGAGCTCGACGCGGCGCCTGCCAGCTTCGCGCAGGACGTCGTGCGGCCGTTTAGCAAGCCGATCTTTCCGCAAGGCGGCATCGCCGTATTGCACGGCAATCTGGCGCCGGGCGGCGCGATTATCAAGCAGTCCGCAGCGAATCCGGACTTGATGGAACACGAAGGCCGCGCCGTGGTGTTCGAGAATGCCGAGGACCTCGCGTTGCGCATCGACGATCCCGAACTGGACGTAGAAGCGCACGACGTGCTCGTGCTCAAGCAGATCGGGCCGGTCGGGGCACCCGGCATGCCGGAAGCGGGCTACATCCCGATTCCGCGCAAGCTCGGAAGGCTTGGTGTGAAAGACATGGTGCGCATCTCCGATGGCCGCATGAGCGGCACCGCGGCGGGCACCATCGTGCTGCACGTGACGCCGGAGTCGGCGATTGGCGGTCCGCTCGCGATCGTGCGTACGGGTGACCGGATTCGCCTGAGCGTGGCGCAGCGCTCGGTTGAACTGCTGGTGAGCGACGAGGAAATCGCCACACGTCTGGCGGCGCTGCCGCCGCGCGTAGCCGAACCGAACATGCGCGGTTATCGAAAGCTGTTTCTGACCACGATCACGCAGGCCGACGAGGGGTGCGACTTCGACTTTCTGAAGGCGCCGCAGACCGTGGCCACGGTGCCTGGAAACAAGCTGTGACTTCAGGCGGCCCGATCGGCAACGGAGCAGCGCAACGGCGCCCCAGTGCAATCGCACCGGTGCTGCGCGACCGTAACACCGACGAAACGATACGCCGTGTCGCGGACCAGCTCGAAGAGGAGATCGTGCTCGGCCTGCTGCATCCGCGCGAACGTCTCGTTGAAGACGACCTGTGCGAGCGCTTCAATCTGAAGCGCCATGTGGCGCGCCAGGTGCTGGGCGAAGTGGAGCGCCGTGGCCTGATCGAACGTCGCAGGCATGTCGGCGCGCTGGTCAAGTCGTTCACTGCAAGCGAAGTGACGCAGTTGTATGCGTTGCGTGAGCTGCTGGAGACCGACGCGGCGAGCCGCATTGTTTTCCCCGTCGACGCCGCGAAGCTCGCCGAACTGGAAACGTTGCAGGCGCAACATGACGCCGCCGCGCAGGCAGGCGATCTGCGCCGCGTGTTCCGCGTCAACATGGCGTTCCATCGGGCGTTTTTCGCGTTATCGGGCAACCAGGTGCTTGTCGATGCGATTCATGAATATGAGCGGCGCACGCACGCGATCCGCTCCGTATCGATCGTATTTCCGCTCTTCCTGGAGAAGGCGCGCGCCGAACATCACCAGATGATCGACGCCTTGCGGCGCGGCGATCGCGATGGGCTGATCGCGCTGTGCCGCGCGCATCTCGTGCCGTCTCGCGACGCCTATCTCAACGCGTATCACCAGCGCTCGGCCGCGGCCGCGGCGTTTGACTTATCGACACCGAATGGAGACATCGAATGAAACGGGTTTTGATTACCGGCGCGGCGGGCCATATTGGCCGGGTTTTGCGTGCCGGCTTGCGTGGCCAATATCAGTTGCGTCTCGCGGACATCGCCCCGCAAGCTGAGGCAGGCGAGGGCGAAGAAATCGTCACGGCCGACATCACGCGGCTAGAGGATCTGTTGCCGGTGATGCAGGGTGTCGACGTGGTCGTGCATCTGGCCGGCATTCCCGACGAGGACAGTTGGGAAAAGATCCGCGACATGAACATCGAAGGTTGCTACAACGTCTTCGAGGCCGCGCGGCAGGCTGGCGTCAAGCGCGTGGTGTTCGCGAGCTCGAATCATGCAGTGGGCTTTCACCGGCGCGACCGGATGATCGACGATGCGGTCGCGCCGCGGCCGGACAGCCGCTATGGCGTATCGAAGGTGTTCGGCGAAGCGCTCGGACGCATGTACGCGGACAAGCACGGCATGTCGGTTGCATGCATACGGATCGGCTCGTTTCGCCCGGACAACACGCCGACGGCACCGCGTCACCTCTTCACGTGGGTCAGCCATCGCGACATGGTGCAACTGACGAAGCGCTGTATCGATTACGCCGACTACCACTTCGTGATCGTGTACGGCGTATCGGGCAATGCGCGTAACCGCTGGGACAACGCGAACGTGCGCAAGCTCGGCTATGCACCTGAGGACGACGCCGAACTGCAGGCCGCCCGGATCGCGGCAACAGGGCAAACCGAAGACGCGCGCGAGGCGCTCTTTCACGGCGGCTTTGGCTGTCTCGTCGAGTTCGACGGCGATCCGGAGCGGATCGACTAGCCCGGTACTCTGACCCGGTTATCGTCATTGCTGGCTGCTGCACGTTATAGAATGCGGCACAGGGATGGCGCGATGTGCGCCTCGACTCCGGGCAGGGTGCAAGTTGACCACAGACACTAAGAAAAGAGCGCCGCGTCGCAAATCGAATGCGGTTTCCGTCATGGATGTGGCTCGCGCAGCGGGCGTTTCGACAGCGACGGTTTCGCGCGTACTGAACGGCAACGCAACGGTTGCCGCCGCGCTGCAGACCCGCGTGCGCGACATCGCGCGCGATCTTGGCTATACGCCGCATGCGGCGGCGCGTGCGTTGGCATCGCAGAAGTCGAAGACGATTGGCGCGGTGATCCCATCGCTGGAAAACCAGAACTTCGCGATCGGCGTGTTCGCGCTGCAAAAGCGCATCGGCGAAGCCGGCTATACGCTGCTGCTTGGATGCTCGTATTACGACCAGGAAGACGAACTCAAGCAGGTGCGCGCCCTGATCGCGGACGGCATCGCCGGCTTGATGCTCGTCGGCCGCAGCCACTCGCCCGCGCTCTACGAACTGATCGAAAAGGAACAGATTCCGCTCGTCAACGGCTGGACAGTCGATCACGACCATCCGTATGTCGGTTTCGACAACGTTGCGGTCGGACGGCGCCTCGCCGAATATCTGCTCGAGCTCGGGCACACCCGCTTCGGCATGATTACGCAAATGACGCAGCACAGCGATCGTGCGGCTGATCGCATCATCGGCGTGCGCGCGGCGCTACAGTCGCGCGGGCTGCAGTTGCGCCACGAGCATCTGATCGAGATGCCGCACAAGATCATTGAAGGCCAGATGGCGATGAAGGCGCTGATGAACGGCTCCGAGCGTCCGACGGCCGTGATCTGCGGCACCGATCTGTTGGCAATCGGCGCGCTGGCGGAAGCGCGCGAGGCGGGTATCGACGTGCCGGGCGAGCTGTCGATCGCGGGCATCAACGACATTGAATTCTCCAGCTTTACTTCACCACCCCTCACCACCATGCGGCTCGCCGCCGATGAAATCGGCGCGCGCAGCGCCGAGTATCTGCTCGCGCGGATCGAAGGACGGCCCGTGAGTTCGCAGTACATCGTGCCGACCGACCTGATCGTGCGCGGTACGACCGCACGTCCTCGCAACAGCTAGAGGCGCGTGGCGCACCGTATTGCGCAACACACTTTCTCAAAGCACGGGCATAAATTTGCCCGTCAAAGTAAGCGCTTTCTATTGAACTCACAAACGAAGTGCCATAAGATGCTTGATACCCAAGGAGATCAAGCAGCGAAGCGTCGTTTGTAGCGGCCCTTAAAGAAAGCGATTACTCATATCGCTCTTTCTGACCGCTGAGTGCAATTTTTTAGAAGGCAGTGTCTGATGACTGAGGCGATGAGCAAAAACGTGAGCGGGCCAGTGATCCGCTTGCATCCCGCCGACAACGTGGTAATTGCACGCATCGACGTGGCAATCGGTACGCCGGTTCCGTCGGAAGATTTTGTTTGCCGCAGTCAGGTGACCGCGGGCTACAAGATCGCAGCGAAGCCCATCAAAAAAGGCGAGCCGGTTCGCAAATACAACGTGGTGATCGGTTTCGCCGCGACGGATATTGCGCCAGGCACGATGGTGCATAGCCATAACGTCGAGTTCCGCGAGTTCGACCGGGACTACGCATTCGGCGCGGACTACCAGCCCGTGGAGATGGTGCCCGAAGCGGAGCGCGCCACGTTCCAGGGCATCGTGCGGGACAACGGCGAGGTTGCCACGCGCAACTACATCGGCGTGCTGTCGACAGTCAATTGTTCGGCCACGGTTGCACACCGGATCGCCGAATGGTTCACGCCGGAACGGCTGGCGGACTACCCCAACGTCGACGGCGTGGTTGCGTTCACTCACTCGATCGGTTGCGGCATGGAGATGAGCGGCGAGCCGATGGCGCTGCTGCGCCGAACGATGGCGGGTTACGCGCGCCATCCCAATCTCGCCGCGGCGTTGATCGTCGGGCTGGGATGCGAGCGCAATCAGCTGGCCGGACTGATGGATCAGGAAGACCTGAAGGTTGATTCGCGGCTGCACACATTCATCATGCAGGAGAATGGCGGCACCCGCCGGACCATTGAGGCCGGCGTGGCTGCGGTCCAGGCCCTGCTGCCCGAGGCGAATCGCGTGAAGCGCACGACGGTTTCCGCGAGCCACCTGAAGATCGGCCTGCAGTGCGGCGGCTCGGACGGCTTTTCGTCGATCACGGCAAATCCTTCGCTCGGCGCAGCGATGGACCTGCTGGTCCGTCATGGCGGCACGGCCATCCTCTCCGAAACACCCGAAATCTACGGCGTAGAACATACGCTTACGCGGCGCGCGGTCAGCCGCGAAGTCGGCGAAAAGCTGGTTGCGCGGATCCGCTGGTGGAAAGACGAGTATTCGGTCGGTCGAGACGTTCAGATCAACGGACAGGTCAGCCCTGGCAATCAGGTGGGCGGACTCGCGAACATCTTCGAAAAGTCGATTGGATCCGCGATGAAAGGCGGCACTGGCCCGCTGATGGAAGTGTATCGATACGCCGAGCGGGTGAAGCAGGCTGGACTCGTTTTCATGGACACGCCTGGTTTCGACCCCGTCTCGGCGACGGGTCAGATCGCCGGCGGCGCGAATCTGATTGCCTTCACCACAGGGCGTGGTTCGATGTTCGGCGCCAAGCCTGTGCCGTCGCTGAAGCTCGCCACCAACACGCCGATGTACGACCGTCTCACTGAAGACATGGATCTGAACTGCGGCGGGATTCTGGATGGCGTTGCGTCGATCCACAGCACGGGCCAGAAAATCTTCGACGCTATTCTTGCAGCCGCGTCGGGCGAGCACACGAAGAGCGAAATGCTCGGGCTAGGCGACCACGAATTCGTGCCGTGGCAGATCGGCATCATGAGTTGAGTTCTTCATGCCGCTTCCTGCCAGGCCTGTCAACAAGTCGTACCTCCATGACACTCGTTAGAAGTGCCAGATAACAAAATCCGTCGCCCCTACTTACACGGAATAGAGACAACATGAAGACTGGGAAGTATCGCTACGTTGTCGCCTTGCTGCTGTTTATTGCAGGTGCGATCAATTACATGGACCGCGCGGCGCTCGGTGTGGTCGCACCTATCATCAACAAGCAGCTGGGTCTTTCCCCGTCGCAACTCGGCGTGGTGTTCAGCAGTTTCTTCTTCGGCTATTCCATCTTTGCAGTCGTCGGCGGCCAGCTCGCCGACAAGTACGGACCGCGGCGGGTTTTCTCCTGGGCTATGGGGACATGGTCCATTCTCTGCGGACTGACCGCGGCCGCGACCGGATTCGGCACACTACTCATTTCCCGGGCGCTGTTCGGCTTCGGCGAAGGTCCAATGAATTCGACGACCAACCGGACCATCACCAACTGGTTTCCCCGGCATGAGACTGCAACCATGGTCGGCTTTACGTTTTCGGGCCAGACGGTAGGCAGTGCGATCGCCGGGCCGGTGGTCGGGCTGATTGCCATCGCTTACGGTTGGCGCACGTCGTTTGTGATCATCGCGGCGCTCGGGCTGACGTGGATCGTCGCATGGCGCATATTCGCGACCGACAAGCCGGCGCAAAGCGCGCGGGTCGGCGCGGCCGAACGCGAGATGGTCGAAGCGAGCCGCAGCGCGGCGCATCCGGCAGAGGGCGGCGATGAGAGCACACCGTTGCGCAGCTACCTGTTTCGTCCGAGCACGCTTGCACTTGGCGTTGGCCTGTTCGCAGTGAACTACACGCTGTTCGTGTTCATCTCGTGGATGCCGAGCTATTTCACCAACGCGCTGCATCTGGACATGAAGCACATGAGTATCCTGAGCGCGGTGCCATGGGCATGCGGCGGGATTGGCTACTTCGGCGGCGGCCTGCTTGCCGATGCGTGTTTCAAGCGCATGAGCAACAAGCTGCTGGCGCGCAAGCTCTCAGCGACTGTGCCGCTCGCGCTATCGGGTCTCGCTCTGCTCGGTGTTAGCGTGGTCGATTCCGTGATACCCGCAGTACTGCTCGTAGCGTCCGCCGTGCTGTTCCTGACGGCTTCGTCGCAAGCGTGCTGGGCCACCATGCACGAGCTTGTGCCAGGCAGGCATCTGGGCGGGGTAAGCGGCTTTGTTCACCTGATAAGCAATATTTCGGGCATCGTCGGTCCGACCATGATGGGTCTGGCGGTCCAGTACTTCGGCGGTTACAGCAGCGGCTTCGTGCTCGGCGCGGCGGTCGATCTGGTCGGCGTGCTGGCAATGCTGCTGGTCATCGGCCGGCGAGGGGCCGCCACCGCAGACAAGACGCAGACTACCGCTGCATAAGCGGCTAGGGTAGCTGCCGCTTGCCATCACCTACCGCCGCTGCCGACTAACTGTGAGGTCCGGTCCAGGCTAATACACGTTGGTCGGGCGCGAGCGCTCCGGCCGACTTTCCCCGCGGTCGAATTGCCCTTTCGCGAATTCCATTTCAGTCATATGGAGTTCTACCCAATCCCAGATTCCGCAGATCTTGTCCAGCAGGCTGCGTCTCAAAGGCGTCAGCTGATAATCGACGCGCGGTTTTCCGGAATTCGTGGCGCCGCCCCAGCGCGCACTCGCGGCATGAACTAACCCACATCCGATGCGCTGCCTCATTTCTGCAAATGTCATTTGCGAATGCGGGCATTTTGCCGCTGCTCACCTCATGGCAAGATTCAAATATCGATAATTTGTACAACGAATCTACGAGCCGGGAACATCGCAATGGACGAGCAGAAAACAGATTTTGGCAGTGAACCGGCCAGACATGATCCGTCCTGGCGCATGTTTCGCCCGCTGCCTGTCTCTACCCTAATCTGGAGTGCAAATTGTTTAAATTCTTTGACCTTCAAAAAGTTATCAGCCAATTCCCTGACGAGGCAGATAGCACAATCGTCGACACCTACCTCACCGACGAACCGTCCGCGAGCTCAAGACTTTTTCGTGTTTATTATCCGATACCTCGCCATTACCACGAAACGTGCGAGGAGCATCTGTACCTCCTGACCGGGAAGGTCACCTTTGCGATTGAGGACGAGGCGCCTCGCGTCCTTACCGCGGGCCAGCTGGTCACCTTTGAGCGGAACACCGTACATGCAATAACGGAAATACTGGAGTCGCCGGCGGTCTTTTTTACCGTGGACGCTCCGCGTCGTGTACCGACTGATGTTGTGTATGTGAATCCCGATGACGCAACTATTCGACCTTTTGTGACTCATCTTGAAGATATCTGAAAATCAGTAAGGAACAGAGATCCAATGCAAAATTTTACGTTTCATAACCCCACCCGCATTATTTTCGGCGAAGGCCAGATCGCTGCGCTTGACGCCCACGTACCGCGCGGAGCGCGCGTGCTGATCACCTCTGGCGGCGGCAGTATCAAGAGCAACGGTGTGCTCGCGCAAGTACAGGCGGCGCTCGGGGAGCGTGCCTTGTTCGTATTCGAAGGTATCGAACCCAATCCCACCTACGAAACCTTGATGCAAGCGGTTGCTGTCGCACGCGAGCAGAACATCGACTTTCTTCTGGCTGTCGGGGGTGGCTCCGTGATTGATGGCACCAAGTTCATCGCAGCCGCACTGAAGTTCAATGGCGAGCCGTGGGACATCCTGGCCCGGCAGGTCGAAGTGCATGACGCGATGCCGTTCGGTAGTGTTCTGACGCTGCCCGCTACGGGCTCTGAAATGAACAATGGCGGTGTCATCAGCCACCGCGCGAAAGGCGACAAGTTGCCGTTCCGCAGTGAAGCGACGTATCCGGTCTTCTCGGTGCTCGATCCGACGACGACCTATTCGCTGCCAGCCCGGCAAATTGCCAACGGTGTGGTCGACGCGTTCGTGCATATCGTCGAGCAATACCTGACCTATCCTGTCGAAGCAAAGGTGCAGGACCGTTTCGCCGAAGGCTTGTTGCTCACGTTGACTGAAGTCGGGCCGCAAGCACTGGCCGAGCCGAAAAACTATGCCGTGCGGGCCAACCTGATGTGGACCGCGACGCTGGCGCTGAACGGCTTGATCGGCGCCGGTGTGCCGCAGGATTGGGCGACGCATATGCTCGGTCACGAGATTACCGCGCTGCATGGCCTCGATCATGCGCAAACGCTTGCAATCGTGCTTCCGGCGATGCTGACCGTGCGCAAGGAACAGAAACGCGCGAAGTTGCTGCAGTACGCCGAGCGCGTATGGAACATTACCGAAGGCAGCGAGGACGAACGCATCGATGCGGCGATCAGTGCGACCCGCGTGTTCTTCGAGAGAATGACCGTCGGTACCCGCCTGCGTGATTACAAGATCGACGGCCAGTCCGTCGCCACGCTGATCGCGAAACTGGAAGAACACGGGATGACGGCGTTGGGCGAACGCGGCGACGTGACGCCTGAGGTTAGCCGTCAAGTCTATCAACTTGCGGTCTGAGCGCGCCCGCGTCCGTCCGGCGCATTACTTTGGAATGTCACAATGAAGATCGGATTTATTGGCCTTGGCTCCATGGGCGCCGCAATCGCAGCGAACCTCATCGAGTCAGGATATGAAGTGCATGTTTTCAACCGTACTCCGGCACGCGCTGAACGGTTGCGCGAAGCGGGCGCAAGGGTTGCGACCAGTCCCGCGGACGCAGCGCGGTCGGCCGACGTCGTGTTTACGATGGTGGCTGACGATGCCGCACACACAGCCGTGACGTTCGGCGAAGCGGGTATCGCCACGATGCTGAAGCCGGGCGGGGTACACATCTCGATGAGCACGATCAGTGTCGCAACGGCACAGGACCACGCAACGAAGTATCGCGAAGCAGGTCTGGGCTTCGTGTCGGCGCCCGTTTTTGGCCGACCCGACGCCGCGGCGGCACGCAAGCTCTTTATCATGGCCGCGGGCGCTGATGAGCATCTCAAGGTCGCCGTTCCGCTCCTTGAACGCCTTGGGCAGTCGGTCGGCATCGTCGGCTCGGATCCTTCTCAAGCGAACCTCGTCAAGCTGATCGGCAATTTCATGCTGTCCGTGATCATCGAAACGCTGGGCGAAGCGTGTGCGGTAGCGGGCAAGGCAGGCCTTGACCCGATGCATCTCGTCGAATTGCTGACCAGCGCAAATTTCAACGCGGCGCCATACAAGATCTACGGCCCGCTGATTGCATCACAGCGCTTCCAGCCGCCCGGCTTTGCGTTGCCTCTTGGTCAGAAAGACAACCGGTTGATGCTGGCTGCCGCCGAGTCGCTCGGGGTCCCCCTGCCGCTTGCCAGCCTCGTCCACGACCGATTCCTCACGTTGCGGTCAAAAGGGCTCGGTGCGGAGAGCGACTGGTCTGCGGTCGCACTGTGCGCGTTGTCCGACGCGGGCTTGAACAAGCAGCAACTCGGTGCGTGAGCCCGCCGGACAAGCCTGCGAAGCGCCAATCAGACCCGGCGCCATGCAGGCTTGTCCGGATCCGAAAGTTGCAGGTCAACCGGACCCATCCCGAACACCGCGACGACGACCGGCTCTTTCACATGCCGCGGCACGCCATCATAGTGCGGCGTGCGCGCGGCACGTTTGACAAAGCCACCAGCTGGGACCGGTACCGCGTCTTGAGGTGCGAAATCAGGGCCGCTGTTGACCCACCAGGTGCCCGACACTACGACCTGGATCCGATCGGTCGCGTACGAATGCGGTGCGCTGAACCAACCGGGATTCCATTTCATCATCACGAGATACAAGCCAGGTTTGTTGACGTCGCCGTAGAGTGGCGCCCTCACGCCATGGACGCAAAAGATAACTTTGAGTTTGAGCGGCAGATTCCGTTGTGCCGCTCCGATTCAGTCCTTGATTTGCGTCACAAGAAGTAATATAAAAATGTCATATGTCGCGCTCAACTCTC
>NZ_JAMFSB010000044.1 GCF_026225065.1 Paraburkholderia sp.
ATGCCCGGCTGCGGCGATGCCACCATTGCTTCTTCGGTGACCAGCTTGACGGGCGCCGCGGCATAGGCGGATGCCGTTCCAGCTGCACCAGAAATAAATGTAAGGATAACTGATGATGCAAGACAATATGAGAACTTCATTTACGTCTCCGTAAGCCGTTTTTCCGGCCGTCTTATTAGGATGGAGACGTCACTCTATCAAGACCTGAGACATCATGTAAGAAGGTACTAAAAACTGGGCATAGGTCGACCCACCGGCTTGAACCGCGGAGATGCCGTAGAAGGCCCGCACAACGACACGGATGGGTGTTTCCCAGGCAATTGACGCGCTGGCGGTTGCAAATGCTACCCCTGAGCAATTCAGAATTGCTAAAAACGTGTTGCGCCCGACCGACGGCGCGTCTCGTATTGCTGTCGAAGATTGACGATAGTCGATCATCGCGTGCGCTGCGATAAAAGAGCGCCGTTTCTTTATGGAATACCTTGAAATCGTGAGTGAGCCCGGAATGTCCGGGAAGCGTTGACTGGCGGAAGGCAGCCGATTCCAACTTTCGGTCGCAAAGCCGCGCTAGGTTTGGATCCCTCGCATGCCGCTCGGACATATTCGGGACGTCCGTTGACTGCGAGGGTCCCGTCGGCGGCGCGAGTCTGTCCGAACTTCGTCGCGATCAGGGCACGCGATCGCACATCCTTGAGCGCGCGACCCAAGAGCAGTTCATTGGCGCCATCTCCATACATGTCGGAAGTGTCGAAAAGTGTGACACCCAACTCCACCGCACGATGTAGGGTCTTGACCGATTCCTGGTCGTCACGGCCCGCGTAAAACGTCGACATGCCCATACAGCCGAGGCCGACCGCCGAGACGGCCGGACCATAACGGCCCAGTTTTCGCTGATTCATTGCAGCACATCCTCTCTGGATTGCAAAAGCAGTTTGCGCCTGCAGACCGGGACGGGCGATAACCCCTCAGCCTTCCGACAGCTTTTTCAGGCGCGTAATCCACAATTCATGTCCGTCGTGCAGGCCAGCCGGATTCGATTGACGGCTCGCTATCGCGCCGGGTCCTTTAGTGGCCTCTTCGGTCACGACGTGGCAGGACTGCGCGTCGGGTACGAGCAACCACGTGTGGTATGCCGCGACCTTCGGCCCATAGCCGAACCAGCCGAGCCTCGTTCCCGGCACGTATTCGGCAACGGTGCTGCGGATCTGAACGCCAAAGGTGTCCCATGTGAAATGCGTATGCGGCCCGAGCCGCGCCGCGCCGCCGGCGAACCTCACGTTGTGCGAATTGGGATACCACGACGGCCAGCGCGAAGCGTCGAGGAGATGGGCCCAAACCACGCTGCACGAAGCGTCGATATTGATCTCGTTGTGCGAGAACACGTCGGCATGTGCGGGGTCAGGCGTACCGGGCCAATGAATCTGGGCTGATCGCTGGGCCAGATCCTGATCAACCTGATCGGCGAAAGCCACCTGCATTAACGGCAGCGAGGAAACGGCCAACGCACCGGCAAAAAGAACGGCGTCGCGCGGCAGCGAACGGCGACCGCTCGCGCGCTGCGTTCCCGGTGTCACCACGCGACGAAAACGATCGATAAAACCCGGCGCAAAACGCATGATTCGCTCCTGCAATTTCCAGACATTGATTGATCGAAACTGCCGCGACGTTTCGCGGCAACTCATCAGACGGCAATCAGACCGCCGCCGTCCACGTGCAAGGTAGCGCCGGTCGTGAAGCCATTGCTCGATACGAACAGGATGGCGGCCGCGACGTCCTCGGGTGTGCCGACCCGGCCTACCGGCAAGCGGTGGCTCTGGCGCGCATACATCGCGTCACGCTCGGCCTGGTCCATCGCATCCCATAGCGGCGTAGCGACGATGCCCGGCGATTCCGCTCATTTCAGCAGCTCCAGCACGCGCTGCGCCGCGGAAACCGACGAGGCGGGGTTCTGCCCGGTCACCAGCGTACCGTCCACCACGACGTGGGGATGCCAGTCGGCGGCGCTCGTGTAGACGCCGCCAAGACGACGCATTTCGTCTTCGATCAGGAACGGCACGACGCCCGTGCCATGCGCCGCCGCTTCCTCGCTGTTGGAAAATCCAGTGACGCCGCGGCCATCGACGAACGGCTTGCCGTCGACTCCCGTCACGCCACGCAGCACCGCCACGCCATGGCAGACTGCTGCAACAGGGCGCCCCGCGCCGTTCATACGTTCGATTAGATCGATCGACGTCTCGTCATCGGCAAGGTCGAAGACCGGGCCAAGACCGCCGCTGTAAAACACAGCGTCATAATCGCTCCATGTAAGCGTCGCAAGTGCAACCGTATTGGCGAGCGCATGCTGCGTATCGACGTCCGCCAAAAAGCGTCGCGTCGCATCGGTCTGCGCGAAGTCCTCGAGACTTGCCGGATCGATGGGTGCAGCGCCCCCTTTCACGGAAGCGAGCGTGATATGAGCGCCCGCCTCCCGAAACGTGTAATACGGACCGGCCAGCTCTTCGAGCCAGGTGCCGGTCTGGCGGTCCGTGCCCGGAACCAGTCCGGTCGAACTAAGCATGATCAGAATGTTTCTCTCTTTTGACGGCAGCGATAAGCTGCGATTAATGTCGGGCCCGCCCAACGAGCTCGGCCAGGACGTTTTCGAGCGACGTTCCGCCCGGGGTCGTTTCACCAGCGGGGCGCTCGAACGAAATCCACCTGTCGTTGAAACCACGCAGCATTTCGGACATTGCACTCGCCGAGCCCTGCGTCAGGCCCCACGAAAGCCAGGTGTCAGTCCAATGGGTCTCGGGCAACACCTCTGCGCGCACCGCGCGCCCCAGTACCTTCGCGAAGGTCATCGCGACATCGTTCGGCGAATAGCGGCGCGGACCTTCCAGTTCGACGACACGTTGACCACTCCAGTCGGAACTCAGTGCGCTTGCGACGGCCGCGCCCACGTCGGCTGTGGCGACCATCGGAACCGGTGCGTCGAGCGGGGTCAGCATGCTCGGCAGCACGCCGGACTCGCTGACATGAGGGACAAGGCCCGCATAGTTCTCCATGAACCAGCCTGCGCGAATTGAAGTGACATTGGGCAGGCGTGCAAAGCGGCGTTCCATGGCGTGAAGCTTGAGGATGGCCCCGGTGCCGTGTGGACGATGCGCACCGATCGACGACAGCAGCACCACCCGTCGAGGGCCGGCTTTGCCCACAGCCTCATCCAGCGCGTCGAGTGAGCGCTCGTTCTCGGCAAACATGTTGTCGGCCGCAAACCACGTGGGTGTCATCAGATAGACGGCATCGGCGCCCGCAAAGGCTTCCGTCAACGCGTTCACGTCGTTGAGATCGCCAAGGAACGGCTGCCCGCCGCGCTTGCGCCAGATCTCGGCATGCGCCTCGCTTCGCACATACGCCCGTACGGTATGCCCATTCGCCAGCAGCCTCGCAGCGGCGGCGGAACCGACGTTCCCCGTCGCTCCGATTAACGTGTAAGTTCTCATTGATAATGCTCCAGTGTGTTGGGCCGCGTAGAGGTCCCGCGTGTCGACCATTCAACTACCAACGACGGCCTCAATAAAGGCGGCCCGGCTTGAAGGACTCTTTTGAATTGCTTGATAATGCAAAGCTCGTAGATATCTGACGTACGCTGACGCCAGCGCAATCAAAGCGTTCGCATCACCGCTCAATGAGCCGTCAGGGTACGTAATGTCAAATCAGCCAGTGCTGCGTCGGAAGCAGGGTTCTGCCCTGTGATTAGCTCGCGGTCCTGTATCACGTTCGGCGCCCATCCCGATACCGAAGACATCTTGCCCCCGGCTATCGTCAGTCCATCCTCGGGGGTGAAAAGCGGATCGGCATGAAACACGTTACTGGCTGCGATGGACTCCTCTTCGTTGCTGAAGACCGTCATCTGGTAGCCACGATAAGTCCAGCCCGAAGCGAGCCGCTTCGCCTTCGCGATGTTGTCGCTGCGCAGCGCCGCCTGATACGCGGGCGCATCATGTAGCGTGGAGAGCAGCGCTACCGGGCCGTGACACAGAAGCACCGTCGTGCGCTTGTGCCGATGAAAGTCACGCAGGATCGTGCCGAGATCACGGTCGGCCATCAGATCGATCATCGGCGCCGGTCCACCCGGAACGAAGACCGCTTTGTACTGACTCAGGTCCTGGCGCGCGACATCGCTTAACTTCAGCGGGTGGGCCAGGCCGGTCAGCGTGCCCTGATAGCGTTCCGCCTCCTCGAGCGCCTGCTGGCTGCCACCGAAATAGTCGGCAGACAGCGAAGTCTGATCGACAGCGGGCGTATTGCCTTCCGGGTTCGCGAATACCAGTTCATAACCGGCGTCGGCAAATTTACGCGCGGGTATCACGAGTTCATTGAGGTAATAACCCGTTGTAAAGCTTTTATCGCCCTTCAAGGGCAATTCCTGTTGGCTGGACAGGACGATCAGGATTTTTCCTTTCGACTGCTGTGCCGACGCAGCGAGCGAGTGAAACTGGGTCAGGCAAACAGCCAATACACAGAGCACCATTCGTTTGAATGAGTTCATGAGACTTCCTTTGATTTTTTGCGTGGACGCGCACGTCAAGGCTTCAGTTCGGGTCCGGCGAAGCACGACGTTCGGCTGATGGGTATTGGATTCGTTATCGAGGCACAGATAAAGACACCGGCACTAAACTCACTATTTTGCGACGCTTGATAATCACTCATGTCGTCCGGCGGATCTGGCGGCCCGGGCGGCGCGAGCAGCGGTTGCGCAAGGGCGGGAGTTCGTGGTCCAGGCATACCTGGCCAGTTTCGTCTAATTGTTACAATGTCTCCGGCCTTAAAAAAGACCATCACGCTGAGGGTGAGAATGGACCGACTGACCAGCATGGAAGTCTTCGTCACCGTGGTAGATCGCGGCAGCTTTACCGCGGCAGCAGAGATCATCGGCGCGTCGACCACCTCGATCACCAACCACATCCAGGCGTTGGAGCGCCGACTCGGCACGCGTCTGCTCAACCGCACGACGCGGCACCTCAGCGTCACGGAAATCGGTCAAGCGTTTTACGAGCAGTGCGTCGACATCCTCGGCAGGGTCAATGCAGCGGAGGTTGGGGCTCGCGAGATGCACGCCGTGCCGCGGGGCCGCCTGAAAATCAGCGCCCCCATTGCGCTAGGCTCGTATCTACTGTTTCCGGCGCTCAGTGCGTTTCTCAAGGCTTATCCGCAGGTCGAAATACAGCTGATGTTGAACGACCGTCTGGTCGATCTGGCCGATGAAGGATTCGACGTTGCATTCCGCTTCGGCGATCTGGCTGATAGCGGCCTCGTCGCGCGGCGACTGCGCAATCTTGGCCGTATGGTCTGTGCGGCGCCGGAGTATCTCGCGCTACATGGGACACCGAACGCACCGGAGGACCTGAGCGCACACAACTGCCTTGCATTCCACTACGTTCAACCGGAACGCGAGTGGCATTTCAGCCAGCCGACGCCGCACACGGTTCCCGTCTCGGGACAATTGTCCGTCAACAACGTGCAGGCCCTTCTCGCGGCGTGTTTGAACGGCATCGGCATTGCGATGCTGCCGGACTACGTTGCCGACGAATACATAGACGCAGGCCAGCTCGTACGGCTATTCCCGGAGCAGGACTTCTCTCGCGCGCCCTTGCAGTTGGTGTACCTGCCCGACCGGCAAATGACGCCAAAGTTGCGAAGCTTCGTCAACTTTGTGCTGGAACGTTTCTGCTGATGGCCGGCCGCACGAGACCTCAAAATAGGCGATATCGCTATGTCAGTCCACGGGATGATTCAAGCGCACCCGGCGCGTGCATTTGCGTATCGATGACACCCGGCGCGATCGCATTCACCTTGACGTTGCTCGCCGCACGCTTGAAGCGATCTTTGGCGGCCAATTAACGGCTAGGCAGCGACGTGATTCACACAGTAGGACTAGAGTATCGCGTCAATCGCATATGCGAGTTCGCTAAAGGCCGGCGCTATCTCTTCATCCGCCACGCACGCATAGCCGAGCAACAAACCCGACGGCGCCTGCGCCGGCCGCGCGTAATACCCGGACAACGGCCGCACGACAATATTACGCTCCAGCGCAGCAGCAGCCACCAGGCGATCATCGCTGCCTTCGGGCAGCTGGATCACCAGATGCAGGCCAGCATCGCCACCCACGGCCGGCAGCGCGTCTCCATAACGTTGCGTGGCGGCGTCGAGCAAAGCCTGGCGGCGCTGGCCGTAGAGCGTGCGCATCTTGCGAATATGCGATGTGAAATGCCCTTCGTTGATGAACTCCGCGAGGATCGCCTGCTGCAGCAACTGGCCCTCCCGATACAACTCGGCACTCGCGGTGCCAAAGCTCTCCGCCAACACGCCAGGCACGACCATATAGCCGATTCGCAAGCCCGGAAACAAGGTCTTGCCGAAGCTACCCACGTAAATCACCTGCTCCGACGTATCCAGGCCTTGCAGCGAAGCCAACGGCCGGCTGCCATAACGAAACTCACTGTCGTAATCGTCCTCGATGATCCAGCACCGGTTCTGCCGCGCGTACTCGAGCAGCATGCGGCGCCGCGCCAGGCTCATCACCGTGCCAAGCGGATATTGATGCGACGGCGTGACGAGCATCAGCTTCGGTGGCTGCGCAAGGTCGTCGGCGGAAGGATTGATGCCCTCGTCATCGACGGGTATCGGTCGCGATTGCAGGCCCGACACGTGCAAAACACTACGCACGCCCCAATAACACGGGTCTTCGGTCCAGATCACGTCGCCTGGATCGGACAGCAGGCGCACGGCCAGGTCGACGGATTGATGAATCCCTGTCGTGACGATGATCTGCTCCGGCGTGCAATGCACCGAACGCGACGCGCGCAGATAGTCGGCCAGCGCGTGGCGCAGCGAAGCCAGTCCACCGCCCGGTGCATACGTGAGCAGGTCGGGGCGCACGCTGCGCCAATACTTGTTGTGCAAACGGGTCCAGACGCGCGCCGGAAAGCGGGTGACATCCGGCACGCCAGGCATAAAGGCACCCCACTGACGTTTCGACACGCCCGCACCCGCGACCAGCCGCGCGCCGCGGACGGAAAGCGCCCGCCTTACCTGCGCAGGTGGCGCGGACTGTGTCGCGGGTGTTCCCACGTCGCGCACGCCGACGATCTCGTCCGGTGCGCTATCGGCAACAAAGGTGCCGCGCCCCGTGCCTGAGCTCACATACCCTTCGAGCGTCAATTGCTCGTACACCTGCGTGACGGTATTGCGCCCGATGCTTAACTCCTGCGCCAGCAGCCGCGAGGACGGCAGCTGGCTGCCCGCCGGCAAATCCCTCGACAGGATCGCCTGCTGCAGCAGGCGATGCAGCTGACGGTAGATCGGCTGGCCGTTGCCCCGTTCGAGGCGCTGCGCCAGCCAATCGGACAAAACGCTCGCGCTCATGATTGGCTCCTACATTCTTATAAAAATGGCTCTGAATATAAGAGCCAAACTTCATTATAGTGCTGCATGTGCTGCGCTGGATGCGCGGCCTCGACAAAAGCGAGGAGCAAGAGAAATGACCGCGAAGAACGCAGAACTGAAGGCCCGTAAAGATGCCGCCACACCGCGTGGTGTCGGCGTGATGTGTGATTTCTACGCGGAGCGTGCTGAAAACGCCGAGCTGTGGGACGTTGAGGGCCGCCGTTTTATCGACTTCGCCGCCGGTATCGCAGTGTGCAATACGGGTCACCGTCACCCGAAGATTCTGGCCGCGATCCGCGACCAGCTCGATCATTTCACGCACACCGCGTATCAGATCGTGCCGTACGCTTCGTACGTCGAACTGGCTGAGAAGATCAACGAATGCGCACCGGGCGACTACCCGAAAAAAACCGCCTTCTTCACGACCGGCGCTGAAGCCGTCGAAAACGCCATCAAGATTGCGCGCGCCGCAACTGGCCGCCCAGGCGTCATCGCGTTCACGGGTGGATTCCATGGTCGCACGCTGATGGGCATGGCGCTGACCGGAAAAGTCGCGCCGTACAAGATCGGATTCGGCCCGTTCCCGTCGGACGTCTTCCATGCGCCGTTTCCGAATCCGCTGCACGGCGTGACCACGGCGGATTCGCTCAAGCACATCGAGTACCTGTTCAAGGCCGACATTGATCCGAAGCGCGTAGCCGCCATCATCTTCGAACCGGTTCAAGGGGAAGGAGGTTTCTACCCCGCGCCGGCCGAGTTCGTGCGCGCACTGCGCAAACTGTGCAATGAGCACGGCATCCTGCTCATTGCCGATGAAGTGCAAACGGGCTTCGCTCGCACCGGCAAGCTGTTCGCAATGCATCACTATGACGTGGTGCCCGACCTGATGACGATCGCCAAGAGCCTCGCTGGCGGCATGCCGCTGTCGGGCGTGGTAGGCCGCGCCGACGTGATGGACGCAGCGGCGCCAGGGGGTCTCGGCGGGACGTATGCGGGCAACCCACTGGCGGTGGCCGCGGCACATGCCGTGCTCGACATCATCCACGAAGAGAAGCTCTGTGAACGCGCCACGGCTCTGGGCGAGCGCATCAAGGAGAAGCTGACCGCGCTGCGAGTTGAAGTGCCACAGATCGCCGATGTGCGCGGCCCCGGCGGCATGGTTGCAGTCGAGTTCTGCAAGGCAGGCGAATCGGAGCCGGATGTGGACTTCACGAAGCGCGTGCAGACACGCGCGCTCGAACGCGGACTGTTGCTGCTTGTGTGCGGTGTCTATTCGAACGTGGTGCGCTTCCTGTTTCCGCTCACGATTCAGGACGCCGTGTTCGACGAAGCCATGGTGATTCTCGAAGAAGCGATCAAGGACAGCGTGGCTGTCGCCGCATAACGTTTTGACCTGCGCCCGCGTTGCACGATGTGCAGCACGGGGTGCAGAGCGAATCGAATCATCGAACTCGAAGCGCCTGGCGCAGAACACACATGACCACGTTGACCTTGAACGACCCAACTCTCCTGAAGACCCACGCCTTCATCGCAGGCGAATGGCAAGGCGCCGATGACGACGCCACCTTCGAAGTCCGCAATCCCGCCACTGGCGAAACGATTGCCACGGTGCCGCGAATGGGCACGGCGGAAACGCGCCGCGCCATTGACACCGCCAACGCGGCCTGGCCGGCATGGCGTGCCACCACCGCAAAACATCGCGCCACGATCCTGCGCAAATGGCATGATCTCATGCTGGAAAACGCCGACGATCTGGCGAAGATCCTGACCAACGAGCAAGGCAAACCGCTCGCCGAAGCCAAGGGTGAGATCCAGTACGCGGCGTCGTTTCTCGAGTGGTTCGCCGAAGAAGGCAAGCGCGTCTACGGCGATACCATTCCCACGCCCGCCGGCGACAAACGGATTGTCGTGACGAAGGAGCCGATCGGCGTTTGCGCGGCGATCACACCGTGGAATTTCCCCGCGGCGATGATCACGCGCAAGGTCGGCCCGGCGCTGGCCGCAGGTTGTCCGATCATCGTCAAGCCGGCTGAGGCAACGCCGCTGTCCGCGCTCGCGCTGGCCGTGCTGGCCGAGCGCGCGGGGGTGCCGCGCGGCGTATTCAGCGTCGTGACCGGCGAGCCGAAGACGATCGGCGCGGAACTGACCGGCAATCCGGTCGTGCGCAAGCTGTCGTTCACCGGCTCAACACCCGTCGGCCGCCTGCTAATGGCACAGTGCGCGCCGACCGTGAAGAAGGTGTCGCTAGAACTGGGCGGCAATGCACCGTTCATCGTCTTCGACGACGCGGATCTGGACGCGGCTGTCGCCGGCGCTATTGCCTCGAAATACCGTAATAGCGGCCAGACCTGCGTTTGCACGAACCGCTTCTATGTTCACGGCAAGGTCTACGACGCATTCGCCGAAAAGCTACGCGTCGCCGTCGAGCAACTGAAGATAGGCCGCGGCACGGAAGATGGTGTGACGCAAGGTCCGCTGATCAACGAGGCGGCCGTGCTAAAGGTCGAGTCGCATATTGAAGACGCGCTCGCCAAAGGCGCACGCATCGTGACTGGCGGCAAGCGTCACGCGCTGGGTCACGGATTCTTCGAGCCGACCGTGCTCGCGGATGTCACCCCCTCCATGAAGGTTGCACGCGACGAAACCTTCGGGCCGCTCGCGCCGCTGTTCCGCTTCTCGTCGGATGAAGAAGTAATTCGCATGGCGAACGATACGGAGTTCGGCCTCGCGTCGTATTTCTATAGCCGAGATATCGGTCGCGTCTGGCGCGTCGCCGAGGCGCTGGAATACGGCATGATCGGCATCAACACCGGTCTGATCTCAAACGAAGTCGCGCCATTCGGCGGCATCAAGCAATCGGGTCTGGGCCGCGAAGGCTCCCACTATGGAATCGACGACTACGTGGTCATCAAGTACATGTGCGTCGGCGGGATCTAAATACAGTAAGACATCGGGGCCTAAGCAAGCGCTCCTGCAAGCTGATTGCGTGCTGCAGTATCGTACCTGCGAATGCGGACTTGTTATGGAACACCGCGAAAGGCTCTCCGGTGTTGGCGCACCTTTCATCCTACGTGATGATCGTAGTTTCCATAAATCATGATGACGCAGTCTAAGCTTGCGAGCAGCAAGAATGGGGCTACGGATTTCCGATAGCGGTTATCGTTTCCGCTATGACTAGTCCATTTGACGGGGCTTCGACGGCTTTTAGCCGGCCGCCCGGTCAACTCCGGTGAACTGCAACTCATAGCTCCCCGCACATTCACCCACTTTGCTCTCCCTCCCTCTCCCGCAGCAAATCGAGATCAGGGTAACCCCTTATATCGCGTCTCTTTTTGTACCCGTCCAATATAAACGTATATTGTTGACGACGTACATTTAAGCCGTTTTCGGACCGGACATGACAGCGATGCAAGCAGATTTCCCAACAGCTCTGAGCCTTGCCCAGGACTACGCCAGCGGTCGGCTAGACCCGCTCGAGGTAGTCACGCGTGCACTCGATAACGCCGCACTCGAGCCAGGCGCCTTTATCACGATGACGCCGCAACGCGCGCTCACCGAAGCGGCGCAATCCACCGAACGCTGGAAACGTGGCGCGCCGCTGAGCCCGCTCGACGGTGTGCCGGTCGCGTGGAAAGACCTGTTCGACGTTGCGGGCACTGTCACGACCGCCGCCTCGGCGGTATTGGCGGCACGAGCCAACGCGCACGCCGCAATCGCTGACGCGCCGCTTGTCGCGAGCGCGGCCCGCGCAGGCATGATCTGCGTCGGCAAAACCAATCTGTCGGAGTTCGCATACTCTGGACTCGGGCTCAATCCGCATTTCGGCACGCCGGTGAATCGCGCGCTCGACGGCGGCGCGCGTGTGCCGGGCGGCTCGTCGTCCGGCGCAGCGGTGGCGGTCGCGGCCGGCGTTGTGCCGCTCGCAATCGGTACGGACACCGGCGGTTCGGTGCGCGTGCCCGCTGCGTTCAACGGCGTCGTCGGTTATCGCGCGAGCACGGCACGCTATCCCAAGGACGGCATGACACCGCTGTCCCGCACGCTCGACACCTCAGGCCCGCTCGCCCGTACAGTCGCAGATTGCATTGCGTTCGACGCCGTGGTTCGCGGCGTCACAACGCCTGCGCCGTATCTGCCGATCAGTCTCAAAGGCCAGCGTTTCGTTGTCGATCCGTCGTTCAGCGACCGTTATTCAGCCAGCGGACCGGTCCTCGCGAATCTGCGCGCTGTCGTTGAACGGCTTCGCGATGCAGGCGCTCAGGTCGACTCGCGTCGTTTCGCAACGCTCGATCAGCTACACGAATTGATCCGCTCACATGGCTGGCTCGGCGGTCTCGAAGCCTTCGATCTGTATCGCGATCTGCTCGATTCGCCAGACGCCGAACGCATCGATCAACGGGTGCGCACACGTCTCGAAGCAAGCCGTCACGTTCCCGCCGAGCGCCGTGCGTTTCTGCGCGAACAGCGTCTCGCGATGATCACAGCGTTCCGCGACGAACTCGCCGACGCGACGCTGATCGCCCCGACCGTGCCGCACGTCGCGCCGCTGCGCGCGCCGCTCGAAGCCGATCCCGAGCTTTTCGCGCGCGTCAATCTGCAAACGCTCTCGATGACGATGCCTGGCAGCTTTCTCGATATGCCCGCCGTCGCGATGCCGTCCGGCATCGATAGCGACGGCTTGCCCACCAGCGTGCAACTGCTGCGCGCCCAGAACGACGACGACGCGTTGCTGCGCATCGCCGTTTCCGTCGAATACCACGCATTCTGAAATTCGGAAATAAGGAGGAAGCACACATGGCCAAGGAAATTCTCATCGCATTCGGTATCGACGTGGACGCGGTGGCAGGCTGGCTCGGCTCGTACGGCGGCGAGGATTCGCCGGACGATATCTCGCGCGGGCTGTTCGCTGGTGAAGTCGGATCGATGCGTTTATTGAAGCTGTTCGAGCGGGAAAAGCTGAAAACCACATGGTTCATTCCCGGCCACTCCATCGAAACCTTTCCTGAACAGATGAAGGCGGTCGCGGACGCCGGTCATGAAATCGGCATTCATGGCTACAGCCACGAAAATCCGATCGCGATGACGCCGGAGCAGGAAGAAGCAGTGCTCGACCGCAGCATCGAACTGGTCACGCAACTGTCGGGCCGCCGTCCGACCGGCTATGTCGCACCATGGTGGGAATTCAGCAACGTGTCGAACGAACTGCTCGCCAAGAAGGGCATCAAGTACGACCACAGCCTGATGCACAACGACTTCCATCCGTACTACGTACGAGTCGGTGACAGCTGGACCAAAATCGATTACAGCAAGCATCCGGACACATGGATGAAGCCGCTCGTGCGTGGCAAGGAGACCGACCTCGTCGAGGTTCCGGCCAACTGGTACCTCGACGACCTGCCACCGATGATGTTCATCAAGAAGGCGCCGAACAGCCACGGCTTCGTGAATCCTCGGGATATCGAAACGATGTGGCGCGACCAGTTCGACTGGGTGTATCGCGAGCACGACTACGCAGTGTTCCCGATCACCATCCATCCCGACGTCTCCGGCCGTCCGCAAGTGCTGCTGATGCTCGAACGACTGATCGCGCACTTCAAATCGCACGACGGCGTGCGCTTTTGTACCTGCGATGAGATCGCCGACGACTTCCTGCGGCGCCAGCCACGTATCAAGCCCGCCTGAACATAACACCTAAAACGGAGCATTAACGATGAAAGAGAGTCCCTTGTCCAGCGCCGGTTTCAGGCTCGAAAAGATCCTGCCCGTCGACGTGAAGCGTGCGACGATCGTCGCATTCTTTGCGTGGGTGTTCGCGGTGTATGACTTCATCCTGTTCGGCACGCTGTTGCCGGAGATCGGCAAACATTACGGCTGGGACGCTCCCACCCAGGCTGAAATCGCCACGTTCGTCGCGATCGGCACGGCCGTGATTGCGTTCGCAATCGGGCCGTTACTCGACCGCCTTGGACGCAAGGCCGGCTTGCTGTGGACCGTTGCCGGCGCCGCGCTGTGCTCGGGGCTTACCGTCGTCGGCGGAGCGATGGGTCAGTGGCCACTGGTACTGATCCGTTCGCTGTCTGGTCTCGGCTACGCAGAAGAAACCGTTAACGCGACCTATCTGAACGAACTGTATTCAGCCGCCAACGATGCACGCCTGAATCGCAACAAAGGCTTTATCTACAGCCTCGTGCAAGGCGGATGGCCGATCGGCGCGTTGATCGCCTCGGGTCTGACGGCGCTGCTATTGCCGCGCATCGGCTGGCAAGGCTGCTTCGTGTTCGCGACGTTTCCAGCCATCGTCATTTTCTTCATGACGCGGCGCTTGAAAGAAAGCCCGCAATTCATGCTGCACAAGCGCATCAAGCAGTTGCGTGAAGCGGGTCACGACGGGGATGCACGAACGCTTGCCAGCGAACACCACGTCGATTACGAACAGCACAGCCGTGCGGGCCTGCGCGAAGCATTTCGCGGCGATGCATTGCGCGCGACGCTGGTGCTCGGCGGCGGTATTCTGCTGAACTGGTCGGCGATTCAGGTATTCAGCGTGCTGGGCACGACGGTGCTGACGCGCGTGCATAACGTGTCGTTTGAAAACTCGCTGCTGATTCTGGTGCTGTCGAACGTGATCGGCTATTGCGGCTATCTGAGCCACGGCTGGATTGGCGACAAGATCGGCCGTCGCAATACGCTCGCAATCGGCTGGGTGCTCGGCGGTCTGGCATTTGCCGGCATGCTGTTGGGGCCGAGCAGCTCAGGTGTGGTGGTTGCGCTGTATAGCCTGGGTCTGTTCTTCCTGATCGGCCCGTATTCGGCAGCGCTGTTCTTTATCGGCGAGAGCTATCCGACATCGATTCGCGGCACCGGCAGTTCGATCGTCCACGCCATGGGTCCGGTGGGCGCGATTCTCGCGGGCGTCGGTGTGACGTCGATGCTGAATCACGGCGTCGACTGGATGCACGCGGCGCTGTGGTTCGGCGCGTTGCCCTGCTTCCTCTCGGGACTGCTGATCTTCTGCGCGAAGCACGTAAATCCGGAAGCCACGAAGTAACCACCCAGCCACTTGAATACACGTCATGAGCGAGTCACAACACACGAAAGTCGCGCTGGTCACCGGCGCGGCAAGCGGCATCGGGCAAGCGCTGGCGGTCGCCTATGCGCAGATCGGCGTCGCGGTCGTCGGCGGCTATTTCCGCGGCGATCCGCATGACCCACGCCAGACCGAACGCATGGTCGCCGATGCAGGCGGCCAATGCGTGATGCATCCGGTGGACGTCACGTCTGCCGATCAGGTGGACGCGTTTGCGGCAGTCGCACGAGAACGTTTCGGCCGGATCGATTTCGCGGTCGCGAATGCGGGGCTGCTGCGTGCCGCACCATTGACCGATATGCGTGACGAGCAATGGTTCGAAATGCTCGACGTCGATCTGTCGGGTGTGATGCGTACGTTCCGGTCCGCTGCGCGTCATATGGCGGACGGTGGCGCAATGGTCGCGGTATCGTCGATTGCGGGCGGTGTGTACGGGTGGGAAAACCATACGCACTATTCCGCGGCGAAAGCGGGCGTGCCGGGTCTTTGCCGAGCCGTCGCCATGGAACTCGCGCCGCGTCATATCCGTTGCAACGCGGTGATCCCAGGTTTGATCGAAACGCCGCAATCGCTGGACGCGGTCAACTCGCTGGGACCGGATGGCTTGCGAGAAGCGGCGCTCGGCATTCCGCTAAAACGGGTTGGCCGTCCGTCGGAAATCGCGACATTGATCCGCTTTCTGACCAGCGATGACGCGTCATACATCACCGGCCAGGCAATCATCGCGGATGGCGGCTTGACGGTCCGCTGGCCGGGTTAATGAGCGCACGGACTTCACGGTCAATCGCTTCAAGGAGTCGTCTGTCATGAGCAGCACATTTTCACTCGACGGCCGGCGCGCTGTCGTCACCGGAGCGGCAAGCGGGATTGGCGCGGCGATCGCACAAACATATGCATCGGCAGGTGCGCGACTCGTGCTCGCCGACCGCGACGCGGCGCGTCTCGCGCAGCAAGCCGAAGTCTGCCGGAGACTCGGCGCGATCGTGCACACGGTGCAGGCCGACGTCGGCATCGAGGCGGATGCGAATCGCATCGTCGACACCTGTAGCGACGTGTTTGGAGGCATCGATATTCTCGTCAACAACGCGGGCATGCTAACCCAGGCCAGGTGCGTCGATCTCACCACCGAGATGTGGGACGAGATGATGCGTGTCGATCTGCGCAGTGTTTTTCTGTGTACGCGCCGCGCATTGCCGTCGATGATCGCGCAACGCTGGGGGCGCGTGATCAACATCGCGTCGCAGCTCGGCATCAAGGGCGGCGCGGAGCTGTGCCACTACTCGGCGGCCAAAGCGGGCGTCATTGGTTTCACGAAATCGCTCGCGCTTGAAGTCGCGCCCGACAACGTGCTGGTCAACGCAATCGCACCGGGTCCGATCGAAACCCCGCTGGTCGACGGCATCAGCACCGCGTGGAAGACTGCGAAATCCGCCGAACTACCGTTGCGACGCTTCGGACGTCCAGAGGAAGTTGCGCCCGCCGCGCTATTGCTTGCGTCTGACCCTGGTGGCAACCTGTTTGTCGGGCAGACGCTCGGACCGAATTCCGGCGACGTGATGCCGTGAGCGGGCCGTGTGCCCATTTCACCTGACGGAGAATCATCTTGTGCGGAATGTGCGGGCTGCTAGGAGGCGGCAATCACTGGTCGAATACGACCGCACCGGGCGCGGGCGCTGGCAGCCAAAACGCGCGCCGCCAGCGGCTGTTGCAGGCCGCGCTGGCGAATCGTATCCTGATTCCGCTGCGGCTGCGTCTCGACGACTTCCACGGTCAGTCGTTCGTGTTGTCGTCACCCACTGGGGCAAGTGAAATGGTCGGCGATTTCGCGCAAGTGTGGAAGGTCGCTGAAAGGATGCTCGGCCGCGCGCTCGATCCGCTGACGCTGTTCCAGGTGGACGAAGAGGAGCACGCATGAGCCTCGCTTACGACATCATCCCGGTCACCCTCGTGACCGGCTTTCTCGGCAGCGGGAAGTCCACCTTGCTCGCCGATGTGCTGACCGGCGATGCCGCCCGCGACACCGCCGTGCTCGTCAATGAATTCGGCGAGGTTGGGCTGGATCATCTGTTGATGGGCGAAGTCGATACGCAAACCGTGTTACTCGATAACGGCTGCGTATGCTGCTCGATTCGTGGCGAGTTGAAAGATGCGCTGGCCGGGCTCTTCTCGAAGCGCGCACGCGGCGACGTGCCGCCGTTCTCGCGTGTCGTGATCGAAACCACCGGACTTGCGACACCTGCGCCGATCATCGCGACACTGCTAGCCGACCTCGTGATCCGCAGTCACTACGAACTCAAGGTAACGATTACCGTCGTCGACGCGCTCAACGCCGACGCTCAGCGCGCGCGTTATCCGGAATGGCTCGCGCAGATTAGCGCAACAGACCGGATCATGATCAGCAAGGGCGATCTGACCACCGCGCCGCATATTGACGCATTGAAACAGTCGTTGCGGACCATTAATCCGTTTGCCGAGATTGTCGAACGCAATTCGTCGCCCGACGCGCTGCGCGAGCTATTGTTCAAGCCCGCGCGATTTGCGCCGGATTCCGTGCAGAGCGTCTGCGAGATCGGAGCCGGTACGGTGCGTCTTGGCAAAGGCGGCGGACGCCTGGCGCATCGTGTCGACTTCGAACGCAGCGACATCGTTTCAAGCTGCATCCGCATCGAAGACCCGCTCGACTGGCAGGTTTTCACGCTGTGGTTCACGATGCTGTTGAATCGTCACGGTGATAAGATCTTACGAGTGAAAGGCCTGCTGGCACTCGAAGGCGCCGACCGTCCCGCCGTGTTGCACGCAGTCCAGCATCTGGTCCATCCCGTTCTGCATCTCGAGGAGTGGCCCGACGCTTCGCGCGCGTCCACACTCGTCTTCATCACCGAGGGGCTTGATGGCGCAGTAATCGAGGCATCGTATCGCCGTTTTTGCGCAGCGCTCAAGGTAGCCGCCTGAACCGCATCCGAACTCTGTTCACCCGAAACCGCTAAAACCTGTGCGCACTTCCACTGAAGCACCCGCCGTCCATCGCAGCAAGGTCGAATTGCGCGTGCTCGGCACGTCGGTTACGTTGCAGGACCATATCCGCAAGCAGGCGGAACAGGACCTCGGCATCAAGCTGCGTTTTATGGTCGACGAGGGCTCCGCCGTGCAGCGCAACGGCGTGATGCATCCGCACAGCTACGATATCTACGACCAGTGGTTTCACAGCATCGACTGTCTGTGGCCAGCTCGTGCGCTTCAACCAATCGACGTCACGCGCATCGCCCGGTGGGATGAAATCAATTCGCTGCCGCGCGCAGGCCGTCTCGGGCGCCGCGTGTGCACCGGCGCGGGTTCGGTGCCGGTCAACCGTCTTTATGTACAACCGGACAACTCGCTCGGACGCAAGCCGTCGCAGCGGATCAGCATGTTGCCGCTTACCCATAACGCGGATAGCTTCGTCTATCTCGACGACACGTTGCCCGCTTCGCTAATCGAGCGTGGCGAAAGCTGGTCATGGCTGCTCGCGCCTGAACTGGCGGGCCGGGTCGCGTTGCAGGCGGATGCCGCAATCGGCGCAATCGACGCCGCGCTCGCCGTCGAAGCAAGCGGGTTGATGCGCTTCGACGACATCGGCAATCTGACGATCGAAGAAATCGACGCACTGATCGCGACGCTGATCGACTACAAGCGGCGCGGCCATTTTGCGGGTTTCTGGTCAAGCTATGCCGAAGCGGCGCAACTGATGATTTCGAACAAGGTCGCAATCCAGAGTATCTGGTCGCCTGCCACGGTTGCGCTGGCCAAGGCTGGCCTCAAATTCAAGCTCGCAAGTCCGCAAGAAGGCTATCGCGCCTGGTTCGGCGGCATGTCGCTGTCACGCGCCACAGCCGGCCGCGAGCTCGACGCCGCGTACGAATATCTGAACTGGTGGCTCGACGGCTGGGCCGGCGCGACGATGGCGCGACAAGGCTTCTACATCTCCAATCAGGAGCGTTCGCGTAACCAGATGACCGAAGCCGAGTGGGCTTACTGGTACGATGGCAAAGCCGCATCAGGCGAGCTGCCGGGGCCGGTCAGCGAGCATCTGGTAACCGCGGGCCAACGTCGCGACGGAGGCAGTTACGTGTCGCGGATGAGCCGCATTGCGGTGTGGGACTCCGTGATGGACGAGCATAACTATCTGGTGCGCCGCTGGACCGAATTCATGCGCGCTTGAATCCGGCCCATCAGCGTACCCAATCGAACGATGACAAGACGTGCAGGCGTAAGCGCATCGCCACCTGGCTCCGCGACCGAAGCGGCGGCCGAGGCAGCGACTGACGATATAACTGGAACCGACACCTCAGCGGAGGGCGAGACGCGCCTTCGCTACCGTCTGATTCACGATCAGTTGAAAAGTGCGATCGTGCGTGGCCGGATTGCACCGGGACTTGTGCTGCTCGAAGGACCGGTGGCGCGGATCTTCGGCACGAGCCGCGTACCGGTTCGCAAAGCGTTCGAATTGCTTCATGAAGGTGGGCTGCTGCGAACTTTCGAAGGTCGTGGCTATCTGGTTGCCGGGACCGACGGCGGCGAACCTCAACCGTTACGTGTACCGCTATCGGAAGCAGCGCTCGGCTTCGACGGGACGCCTGTGCCGCTCGCGTTGCCGTCCACCAGCGAGCGTATTTATCACGATCTCGAAGCAACGGTGTCGATCGGGATTGCGTTCGGCCATTTCCGGATCGACGAAACCGAGGCCGCCGAGACCTTCGGCGTCAGCCGCGGTGCGGTCCGCGAGGCACTGAGCCGGTTGCGCGATCTCGGTCTGGTCGAAAAATCCACGTACTCGCATTGGATGTGCGGCCCGCTCACCGCGCGCGCGGTTAAACATGACTACGAGTTGCGCTCGCTGCTGGAACCCGCGGCGCTCGCCGCGAGCGCGCCGCTGCTGTCACAAGCGATGCTCGGCTCGGCGCTCGCCGAGCTGGAGCGTGCGATCGCCGAGCCCGACAGCGTCGACTTCGACGCGTTGCAGCGGATCGAAGACACCTTGCATATCGATTGTCTGCAGAATGCGCCGAACCGGAAGCTGCTTGAAACGATCGGCCATGCGCATATGCCGCTGACCGTGAACCACGCGTTCTACAAGGCGTTCGATCTGCATCCGGAACCCTCGACGCTGCTCGAACATCGCACGGTCATTCGGCATCTGCTGAACGGCGATGCGAATGCGGCCGCAGACGCGTTGCGCGCCCACCTTCAGGCGGGACAGACGCGTACGCTGCAACGGCTGAAAGTGCTCGCCGTCTTGCCGGAGCCCGATCTGCCGGGGTTCATGCACAGGATCGCATAGGTGAGGCACTGCTAATCGCAAGCGCGCGTGTGTATGGCAAACAAAAGGAGAAAACCAACACCGCGGTGGCACGCGTAGTCTGCCTTAACAACCGTGCAATGGCCGCATTACAACGCCAGCGCAAGTTCAGGCAAGTTGGCGGTGGCAGCGTGTTTCAGGATCCACGCTACGGCGAAGACTGGAAAGGCGAGGAAGCGTTCCACAATGACCTTGAGATGGCGCGACTGGAATCATCCCTATTGTCCCAGAGCGTCCCCGAAGTAGGGGCGAGACCACGTAAATATCCGATTTTTATTATGTTCTGTGGTCCGGGTGGGAGTCACATTGGCGCCGCTTAGGCCCACCACATCTGGGTCTCCCGATGCGGTCATGCCAGGTTACCCCCAGATCTACCCCCGTGAAATGGCGGAACAAAGTGGAATTGGGCCCCGATGAAAATACAGCCCACGGAACAATCGCATCTATGCCGCTCGCCCCTGTCGATGTCGCGATCTCGCAACACACGCAGCGAAAACATCCCCGTTGCGAACCGGTGACCAACGAAGATAGTCAATGCGCCGGTGATTGGCTCGATTCGACTGCCAAGTCCGGAAGATGGGCAGCTACTCACCACTTGCAATGCGCGCCTCATCGCGAACTTCCCTTGTCCACCGCGGCCGATCAAGTCGCTGGAGGGGCAACGACCGCTCTCAGAGTCCCGCCGTCATTCGCTCGTTACAGTCCGGCTGCAGCTTGCCCGCCAATCCGGTTATCCACGGGCCGGCGATTTATGGTCGGCGAATGGCCGGTTCGGTGGAAAGCCTCAGGCAAAAGACGACCCTCAACTGCGATTCGGACTGGCACAACATAAACGGCGGCGCAGCTGGCCACTGTATCGTCAAGTTTGCGGGCGCACGATCAGATCAAGGCTGATCCAGCCGCGGCGGCAGCTCTCCGGCTGAAAGCCGAGAACGTCAAGAATATGTCGGCCGCGTAGATCGAAGAGATCATCCACAACCCGGAAATCGAGTGGACGATGACGCCCAGGAAGTTCATGGCCTTCGCGACATTCATGAACCGGACAGGCCGCCTCTCGACGAAGCTGGCCGACCGGCACGAGTTCTTCTTCGACAACATCAAGGACCTACCCGGCAGCTGAGGGCTGATGTCGACGAGAGAAGATGCGGCGCCCGGCCACGACGTGATCGCGGTCAGCGTTTAGCGTGGGGCAACGACGGATCGGCTCGAGACTTTCGCTTCCGCGACCGATCGTCGGGCGAACAGTCCTGATCATCGTGCTAAGACTGCGCCGGACCGGTCAAATACGCGTTGTCTGCCGCCCGCGCCCAGGCGACGATATGATCGATGAAGGTCTGCGTAGCACTACGGATATATTTTCGACTCGGGTAGGCAATACACATGTTCAGCGACTGCTCGACCACGCTGAAGTCCGGCATGAGCCGAACGAGCGACCCTTCGGTCAGTTCCGGCTCGATCATGGATTCCGGCAGGAACGAGAAGCCGATACCTAGCTTGGTCATTCTGCTAATCATAAGCAGATTATTGGCAGTAAATCTCGGAAGCAATTCGACAGCGAATCTTTCATTACCGCGTTCGAACTCGACGCTCATTCCCTTCTCGTTCATCGATCTACCAATGAAAGCGAGTTCCTTGAGTTGCTCCGGACGCTCCAAAGACGGCAAACCCAAACGTGAAAGATACGAGACGGACACGACCGGTGAGTTCGAAAACTGCGCCAGTGGTCGTACGATAGCGCTGCTGGACGTCACCGCGCGGCTCGGCACAACCGCTACATCGAATCCTTCGTCTACGATATCCACCTCCCGGTCCAGCAACGTCAAATGAAAATCGACGTCCGGATATGCCGCTATATAGCTCTTGATAGCGGGCCCGAGATTCGACAGCGCGAACGACGAAGACGCAGCCACCCGCAACGATCCGGCGCTGGTGGCGCTGCTGCGGGTGACGTTTCCTTCTGTGGTCGCGATCCGATCCAATATGTCCTTGCAGTCGCCAAGATAGCTACGCCCAATTTCCGTGAGCGTGACTCGCCGTGTCGTACGTTGCAGCAAACGCACATTCAGGCGCTCTTCAAGATTGGCAATCGCACGTGTTACCGCCGAGCGGGAAATTCTGAGCCTCTCAGCAGCCCGGTTGAATCCCTCTGTGTCGGCGACCTCGACAAAAATCGTCATGGCCTCAATCAAGTCCATCACGGTCCTCTATGTTGCAACGCTCCCTCCGACCGATGCCTACAGCCGCCCAATCAGCCGGATAGCGTCGGCAATGGCTCCGGCTGGGCAGTCGTTGTAGAAGACCGCAAGCCCGTCGCGACTCTTTCACGGCTTGCGGTCACTCTCTTAGTTATCGCCTTCGTTGAAGATCGTGATCCGATTGCTTACGGATACCACGCCCGCGACGGCCGACGCCGCGCTCGCAGCGAGATCAATCTGTGCTTGCGTCCGTAAGTTCCCGGAGAGCGTCACCACTCCGTTTGACGCCTTGACGTATATGCGCGTCGGGTCCAAGCCCTTTGTACGGCCGAGTGTGCGCCGAACCGACTTCGCGAGCGCCCGGTTCGCGGTCTTGATCGAAACCGCAGCCGATGCGGCGGTAGATGCCCCCTGTGCGAACACATTCGTGGCATTCAACGTAATCACCAACATACCCAGAGCCAGAATTCGCGTCGTTTTCATACAGCACCTCTATTTATGGCGTATTTGGAATTGGTAATCCGCGCGCATAAGCAAAGCGAACGGATCCATGCTCAATTAGAATGCGTGCCGTATCCCGACGATGACGCCGGTCTGGTTAAGATTGCCGGGCGACGACGTGTCGAGATAGTTCAAAGTAAAGTTCTTCCCGCCACCCACATCCAGATATCCAGCAAATGCATAGAGCGAGGTCTGCTTGGACAGGTTATAGGTTCCTTCGAAGATGAACCAGTTGGGATGGCCATTATCTCTTGTCTGGTAGTGATCCACCTCGGCGGATACGCCGAACGCGGGGGTTATCTGGTAGTAGGCCCCGCCCCAGTACATGTTGCCGTCCGGCGACATCTGAAGTTGTCCGTTGACGTTTAGAAAGCCGGCAAAGAGCGTGGCCGTTCCTACACGCAGCTTGGCTGCGGCACTGAATCGCTTGTCGAGTTCGGACGATGTGTCGACCGGCGCGGCGATCGTACCGCGCGTTTGTTCGTACACCACACGAGCCGAAAACGACCGGAACTGGTAGTCGACCCCGAGCCCCGTATAAGTTCCGGCCGCCATGTGACCCGGATCCTCCTGACCGAACGAGTATTCGGCTTCGCCGCTTAAGCCGCCCACCGCGATCGACTTGTACTTGATCGCATTCGACAGCGTCGTGCCATCGGGAATCAATCCAGCGGACAGCAAGGAGTACTGCGCCTGATACGTCGGATCGTAGTACAAGGACATATCGAACATGATCTTGTACTGACGGCCCACGGTAGCAGTACCGTACGGAGTATCCAGGCCCACATACGCTGAACGGTTGAAAAACGACGTCGGGCTTTGGTTCGCACCGTTGGCCATGTTGATACCGTTCTCCAGCTTGAAGACCGCTGCGTAGCCACCACCAAGATCCTCTCTACCCGTGATGCCCCAATTCGACGGATAAACGTTACCCGATTGAAGTCCGACGACCCCATCATGCTTCGAATTGGCATTAGTCAGGTATTGCACCCCGAGGTCAACCATCCCATACAAGGTCACGGACGACTGTGCCAAAGCCCCAGTCGAAAAGAGACCCAACGACGCAGCGGCTGCGCCGATCAGAAGTTTAGCTTTCGTGTCCATTCGCTTGTCTATTCAGGTAATAGTTATATGTTTCTGATCGCCTCGCCGAGCCAAACCATGGATATCCCGTTCGTCGAACGCGTATGACGAATTGAAATCTAGGTATGCTTATTGAAACGAGCTCATCAAACGCAGACGAAAGCCATCCGGAAGTACTGTCCGTTTATTCGTTCGCGTGAGATAGATTCTTAGACGCGAAAATAGTAGTGACAACTACCGTGGCGTTCAAAGGAGTTGCCACGCGTCCAACCTGGGGAAATTCCAGGGGGTATAGCGGAGAGAGCCCACGAAGAGCACACGGGCTGGGGGAGACAGGTGGTCGGCGAGAAGCGGACACGCGATCTGAAACACCGAAGCAGTGCGAATGAACTACTTCTGGTTGAAGGCGACGCTGGCCTTTACGCCGGGGATCAAGGAGATCTGTGATCGCCGGCGCTCGTCAGAGATCTGACGGCTGATGCCGCATTACCGCGAACCGGAGGCGCTGGAACCGCTCGTCGAAGATCCGTATTGCGTGGTGGTGGTTTGCTCTGCGGCGACTTTTCTCTCCGCGGCCTGCAGGTTGTACGGATAGTCGGGATCCTGGCTGTATGCGGGATGGTAGCCGGCACGCTCGAGCGCGGCGAGCTCCGCATTCACCTGGGCGCGTGTCTTAGGCGCCGCGTCCTGGGCACGAACTATCACCGGCCCGGTCGTCACGGCAATGGTTAAGGCAAGCATCAAACCTGAGAGCAATCGTTTCATCGTATCCACCTGGAGAAAGAGGCCGTATCGCCAACGCTGTACCCTGACTTTTCAGGAGACAACCGACGGCATAGGGACAGTTTATCGAGTGGGTACCGAAAGAGAAGCTAGCCAGCCAGGGACAATCTGTTCGCGAGACAGCAACAAACGCGCTGGCGAGTCATTCGCCGGTGGACCGCCTTAGAATCCGTGATGTATTCCAGTCAGGAAGCCAAGCTGGTTACGGGTCGATGAAGCCCCGATCGTATAGATTGCGGCCGCTGCGCCACCCGTGGCCGTTTCGAAAACCACATCCGCATATAGCTGAGTACTCTTCGACAACGCATACACGTTGCCGAACGACAACTCCGTATAACGCGCAGGCGAAAAACGCGTTGTACTGGCTCCAAGTGCGAGTGAGTCTGCCGGGGTAGCTTGATAAGTGGCGCCCGCGTCGTAGGTCTGGTAGATGGCTGACTGTCCGTCAGACTGTAGTTTCACGAGCGTAAAGAGCGCATGAAGCGTCACAGCACCAACGGTATACGTGGCTCCAGCTCCCATGTTTTCCACTCTGTCAGCGGAGTAAGTTGCTGCCGGTTGCCCTTGAAACGACGAAAGGCCCAACGTAGTGATTTGCGGCGTCCTGTTATGCTCATCGGCGTAGGTTAGTGCCGCTTTGACAGGGCCGCTTTCATACTCAGCACCAATGCTGACGTTACGGCCGAAACCGAAATTCGTTGTGTTGCCCAACCCGATCATCGTCCCTACGGAAAGGCCATTCCAACGCTGGGACACGAACTTCGCGCTGTTCTGAAACTGCACCACCCCGGTCGCGGCGAGTTCGTCGATATTTCCCGGATGGAACATGTACCAATTCGCAGTTAAATAAGCACTGCTCAGTGGGCCGAGCCAGTCGAAGCTGAACGGCGTTTGCCGCCCTAGCGTCACGGTACCAATCGAGTCATCACTCAATCCGACGTACGCCTCCCGATTGAAAATCACGCCAGGTGTCGTCATCGCGCCGGTCGCCGTTGAAAAACCGCTCTCCAGGCGAAATACGGTTTTCACACCGGAGCCCATGTCCTCGACGCCGTACAGACCGAAGCGATCAGGCTGCATCGTGTTGACCGTTGTGACCTTCGCGCCAGCGCCCGCGTTGTTGAAGTAACCGACTCCAACATCCGTACTGCCATACAGCGTGACGCTGCTTTGCGCTCGCGCAATCCCGCATACTGCCAACGCCCCGAACATCAACAATGCTTTCTTCATGCTGCAACCCCAAGCCAGAGACGAGATTTATCCGTGCGCGCCGCATGTGGGCGCGGCATGCGCTATCTTGACGCTGGTTTGGACCAGTGCCACGTTATTCCTACTTGTAGGAATTTTGACGAAACTGTGGAGCCCAAAAAATAGTTGTCAACGAGAACCATGAGGATTTTCGACGGACGCAACGTAGCGCAAGATCCACTCGTCGCACGACATCAGCACATATGGAGGCGAGCGACGGCACGCGGTAACGTTCGAATAGTCCCGCGCGCAAATTTCCGTGGCAACTACCGTGCTGCTCACAATGGTTGCCGAACGTATCGGGATGGGAAGCGTGGATCATCATCCGCGCCGATCTTGCATGTGCCGACCGGATGATAGTTGGTTTAACTGTCCATTTCACATCGCTTGCGATCTCCCCGCTCTTCTTTACGAACTGAAGCACCTGGAAGCATCTCGTCGCCGATGAACTCCGCGAGCGGACCAGTCCGCACGACCTTGCGAAGATAACGGACGGCCTCGACCAGTGTCGCCAGATGGCGCGGCTCTGCCAGAAAGTTGGGTTCGACCACTGATGGGGCCATCGGATCGGAACTGGCCAGTCGTACCCGTCCCCTCGAGAGTGGACTCACCAGATTGGCCAGTAGCGTAAAGCCGGGGGCGTTCTATCAATTGGCCTGCGATTTGTTATTTTTCCTTCTGCCCATCGCTAGGGACCTTTGCTTTTTATCGGCATCATTGACGATGCCCCGTAGGATCAGTTTGGTGGCGAAATCGATATATTGTTCCGCCAAGCCGTCGGGCCGCGCGTTCTTTTCGAAGAGAACATCGAGCAAAGGTCTCGCCTCGATGAAAAAAGTACAGATACCCAGCATCGCAACGTGCAGAAAGCGGGGATCGACCTCGTCCGAAATGGTATCGGATCCGCCAGGTGCCAGGAGGGCCTCGCTCAAAGAGACACCGCCCAATGCGATTCCCCGCAATATCTCATCGTGTCGCGGAGTGGAGTTGCCGCGGTAGATCTCGCCGAGCACCAGCCTGAGGAGATACGGATTCTCCCGAAGCACGGTGATCAATAGGGCCAGACGCCCCCGCAATCGCTGCTCAAGTGTGGTTCCGTCGGAAACAATCGGCCTGCTCTTCGCCTGTACGTCTTCGAGCATATGCGCTACTGCAGCCCGAAGCAGTCCTTGCCTGCTCTTGAAGTAATAGCGAACTAGCGCGGGGTCCACCTTGGCCGCGGATGCGACATCGACTACCGTCACCTTCTCCGGCGGTGTCACACGCAGTATCTGCAACGTAGCATCAAGGATAGCGACGCCACCCACGGACGTCGACTGGCTGGGTCGTCCGGCGCCTCGACGGCGACCCGATCGCTTAGCGACTGGCTTTGACGCTGCCATATGTTCGACGTGTTCCATGTTTCATGGAGACGAGCCCGCTAACGCGACTTTACTAACGGGGGATGAGCTTTAAGCGAACAGATCTAATCGACCTGAGCGACCACGCCTAAGGCGAAAGGTGCGCTTTTAGGAAACCGACGACCGCCTTAATTCTAGCATTGACGAGAGGGGTTTCAGGAGTGCATCAACCAGATGAAATGCACTCCAACCGCCGCCTTAACGGGCACCGGATGCCGACGTGCCGTCAGTCGACGGGCCATACTGCGATCCGTTCAATTGCTTCGCGGCAAGCTTTTTCTCAGCCACCTGCAGATTCGCCGGATAGTCCGGGCCGTGGCTATAGGCGGGGTTGTAGCCGACGTGCTCCAACGCCGCCACTTCTGCCTTGACCTGTGCGCGAGTGACGGGTTGCTCGTCTTGCGCAAAAGCCGGAACAGTTGCGAAACCGATAAGTGCTACCAGAACTGCCGAGATAGTCGTGCTTTTCATGATATCCATCCACTGGAGAGGTTCCGCGACTAGCCAGGGTGACTAGCCGCACCGAAACTAACGGTATGAAGCCAGTTTACCGAATGGATACTGAAAGAGAAGCGAGGCAACGAGGGATAGATTGTTCCGCAAGCAGCAACAGATTGGCCAAGTGCCCAAAGACCCGATCGTTACGTCTGCGCAGCTTCGTTGCGGCAATCAGGGACATGACGCGGTTCAAAGATCCAGCACCAGCCTGCCGCTTTTTAGACCCGAAACACATACCATCATGACTTTATTGGCCGATTTCTGCTCCGCGCTCAGCACGGAGTCACGATGGTCCGGACAGCCTGACAGCACGCGAGTCTCGCAAGCCCCGCAGACACCCTCTTCACAACTGTGATCGACGTCCACGCCGGCGTCCAGCAATGTGCGAAGAATGCTTTTGCCTTCGCTGATCTCCAGCGTTTTCCCGCTTCGCGCCAGCTCGACAGTAAATCCGCCAACCGTCGATGCCTGTAGACCTGCGCCCCCCGCGAAGCGTTCGACATGGACATGTTCAATACCTGTCTGGCTACATGCCGCCTCGAACGCATTCAACATCACTTCCGGCCCACAGCAATAGGCATGAACGCCAGACGGGCTCGACGCGAGTGCGGAGGTCAACTCGAGCGGCTTGCCGTCATGCTCGTCGTCGAAATGTAGCTGGACGTCACCGCCGAGACGCTCAAGCTCATCGAGAAACGCTGCCTGTCTGCGGCTGCGCGCACAATAGATCAGGCGCACTTCCGCATTCATTTCCCGTAACGTTCGGTACATGGACAGTATTGGCGTAATGCCAATTCCGCCTGCCAACAGAATCGTCGCGGCAGCAGTCTGATCAAGCGCGAAGTTGTTTCGCGGTTCACTGATAGGGATTGATGCACCGCATCGCAAGGCTTCGTGAACATACCTGGAGCCCCCTCTGCTGCGACTGTCCTGCAGAATGCCAAGCACGTACCGGTTCTTCTCGTGGAAGGAATTGCAAAGCGAGTAGCTACGCACGAGCCCGTTTGGAAGGTGTAAGTCGATGTGAGAACCGGGAGCGAATTCGGGGAAGTGCGCTCCCAACTGCGGAATCAGTTCGACACTAAGGACTCCGATTGCTTCCTGACGCAATGTCCGGACAAAAGCGTCCAGGAGTGTTTTGCCGCTCATAATTATCCGACGCCACTCGACGTGGCCTTCCATATAAACAGTTTCAATTGCAATCGGGCCGGATTCCGGCCGCTCCGGCATCCGGCCCGAGAACGGCTGCATTGCTCATTCGTCGCCGTTGGCGCCATGAACGACAAAATATTGCGCGCGCTGCGTCTTCTGCCCAATCGCTTCCTCATACGCCTCACGAACGCTCTCCGGTTGCCCAGACTGCCCAATGAAATCGAGCAGGAAAGGCCCCAGTAGCGGGTGCTTGATCTGCTCTTCCCTCGGCATGCCGTTAATCATTTCCTCTCGGCACGCGGAGGGTAGATACACGTCTTTATTCTTGTCCTTATCCGTGATCAACGCCTTCGGCTGTTTGCCACTCGCAACTGCCTCGAGCTCATCGAAAAATCTCCGGCGCATCATGATGACTCCACGGTCACTTGCGCCCAGTGTCTCCTTGGTACGGTCCGTGATGGTCCCCTGACCGACCCATGCCGCGAAGTCCTGGTTCGCAACGTGAGTTTTGATCCAATCGCCATTTTCGTCGTAAAGCGGCCCATACCACGTCGGAATCGACTTTTGAACGTACGGCTCCTGTTCCTTCGGTACCCGGCTAAACACCCAAAGGATACTCAGGGTTTTGTGATCATCGATCGGCACCCGCCATTCCACGTGATGCCCCAGGTAGAACGCATTCGGCCACAGCGTTACCCGACCGACCGTCCATTGCGGGTGGTGTTCGTGTTCGCTGGCCCGCAGACGCTTGTATATGAAACGTAAGCGACATTTGGCGGCCGTCTTGACGATCAGAATTTGATCTCGAAGAGGCGTTCGTTGAGGCCTTGGAGGTCAAAGGCAGAAGGATCGAAACTACCGCCGCACCAGTCGAGCAACCGGTGGTGTTCCTCATGAGCGGGATCGATGATCGCGTCGAGGAACTCGATGTAGCCGGGTACACCGCCAACATCTTCCGGCGGACAGGCATTGCGGCCGCCCAGGCAGATGGGCGAGCGCAACTCAGGATCAGGCGGCAGGACCTTCTCGACCTTCACACGATGCTGCCAGTTGTCACCGTAATCGTAGATGTAGGTGAATGACTTCAGCGCACCGAGCGCCTTGCCCAGGCTCACCCGCGCTTCGTTGAGCATCGGAGGGTCACTCGGGAAGTCCGGATCGGGCACCCCGTAGTTGATGTCGCCGAACACGAATTCGTGCAGATGGCCGCCATCCCAGCCCATCGCCCACAGCAGCAGGACATGCAGCTTCGGCAGCTTGATCGAGGCGGGGACCAGAACCCGCCTCCAGACCGCCGGCTTCAGATACTTCAGCTCGATGTGCAGCTGGTAGACCGGTGCCGGTGAGTTGACCGCGCGTAACGCGGGTTTGCGAGTCAATGTCATCGTCACGCAGCCTGCTGGACCGGTTGCTTCACCGGCATCAAATGCCACGGCAGCAACTCGTCAATCCGGTTGATGGGATGATCGGCAATCCGCTCGAACACCGTACGCAGATACGCATACGGTTCGATACCATTCAGGCGTGCCGTGCCGATCAGGCTGTAGATGACCGCCGCACTCTGTCCACCGCCGTCAGAACCAGCGAACAGATAGTTGCGCCTGCCGAGAACCAGCGGCCTGATTGATCGCTCCGCGGTGTTGTTATCTATCTCGATGCGTCCGTCTTCACAGTAGCGCACCAGCGCAGGCCAGTTCCCCAGCGCATACCGGATCGCCTTGCCAAGGCCCGACTTCACCGAGACCTGCGCGAGCGTATGTTCGAGCCAGTCCTTCAGCGCACCTGCGAGCGGCAATGCCCGCGTCATGCGCACCGACTGCCGGACCTCCGGCTTGCGGCCGCGCACCTCGCGCTCGATGGCATATAGCGCCGCGATGCGGCTGAGTGCCTCCTGCGCCACCGGCGAACGCTCCAGTTCGTACAGGTCGTAGAACTTGCGCCGCACATGGGCCCAGCACGCTGCCTCGATGATCGTGCCATCGCGGTACAGCGCATCGTAGCCACTATAGGCATCCGCCTGCAGGATGCCCGACCAGCCCTGCAGATGCGTACGGGGTCGCTCTCCCTTGCGGTCGGGCGAGTACTGGTACCAGACCGCCGGGGGTGCCCGGCTGCCCGTCGGCCGGTCATCGCGTACATACGTCCACAACCGCGCCGTACGCGTCTTGCCGCGTCCGGGCTCCAGCACCGGGACGGGAGTGTCATCCGTATGGATTTTTTGCGCCTCACGCACATATCGACCAACGACATCCGCCAGCGGCTGCAGCAGTGCGGCGGACTCGCGAACCCACGAGGCCAGGGTGGCACGGTCGAGTTCAATGCCGGCACGCAGATAGATTCCTGCCTGCCGGTACAACGGCATATGGTCGGCGTACTTGGCAACTACCACCTGTGCCAGCAGGCCGGCTGCGGCCATGCCGCGTGCGATCGGGCGCGACGGCGCCGCTTCCTGGACGACCTTCGCACAACGGCTGCAGCTCAGCCGGGGGCGCACGTGGCGGATCACCCGGAAGTACCCCGGCACGTAGTCCAGCATCTCGGAGGCGTCTTCACCCAGCTTGCGCAGCCGGCCGCCGCACTCGGGGCAGTCGCAGTCCTGTGGCTTGTGCTCCACCACCTCGCGTGGCAGGTGCGCAGGGAATTCGCGCGAGCGGCGGCGTAGTGGGACCACCGGCGCTTTCGTGTCTACAGGTTCATCACGCACCGGTTCTGGCGCCGGTGCCGCCACGGCATCTTGCTGCGGCAGTGACCCGTCACTGAGTGCGAGCTGCAGTTGTCCCGTCAGTTCTGCCATGCGCTCCGACGAGCGTCCGTACTGCCAGCGCTTCAGACGCGAGATTTCGGCAAGCAGGCGCGCGATGGTTTCTTCGCGCGAGACAAGCATGCGCTTGAGTGTGTCGATGTCGTCGGGAAGTCGGCTGACTGGCATGCCTGAGAGCTTACCAGGCACGCGCAGAAGTAGGGGCAAATTTACGCGGCGCATCCGGGTTTCCACGTCCGTTCGGGGCGTCGCCAGTCGATGCCTTCGAGCAGCATCGACAGTTGTGCCGCCGACAGATGGATGCATCCCGCGTCGGCCTGCGGCCAGATGAAACGGCCACGCTCCAGGCGCTTGACGTACAGGTTCATTCCATCGCCACTCCACCACAGCAGTTTCACCAGACCGCCCCGGCGACCACGGAAAGCGAACACGTGGCCTGAGAACGGGTCTTGCTCAAGCGCCACCTGCGCCAGTGCAGCCAGACCATCCATGCCACGGCGCATGTCGGTGATGCCTGCGGCGAGCCAGATGCGGGTGCCGGTCGGCAGCGCGATCATGCCGGCCTCAGGCAATGCAGCACCAGTCGCAGCTGGGCTGGGTCTACCTTCCCGCTCACTCGCACGCGTGCGCCATTAAGCTCGATCTCGATACCTGGAGTCGCGGCTTCCTGTGCGCGCAATGGCAATTGCGCTGTTGGCACCGGTAGCGACGAAACCGCCGTCGGATCATCCAGCGATATCGCCACCGGAACGAACACTGCCGCTTCGCTCTCCCTCTTGTTGCCCGGCAGGTCGGCACGGTATTGCCTGCGCCACTTGAACACCATGTTCGGATTCAGACCGTGCGACTGCGCGAGCTTCGCCACCGAGATGCCCGGCTCACACGCGGCCACTGCAACTTCACGCCGGAATTCAGGCGCGTAATTCGGCCGCCCCTTGCGGCTTCCAGCTCTGCCGGTCTCTGTCATCAAAGTGGTCCCCACTACTCGAAGTGATGGACATCACTTTGGACACTCTCAACGTCGATGTCGATACGGCCTTCAAATGACGCTTACCAAGGAACTGCTAGCGCAGGCAGTTCACGCGGCGAGTTCGCGCAGCCGAGCACCATTTGTAAGAGTCAATTGTGGTGCGGTCCCGGAAGCGTTGTTCGAATCTGAGTTGTTCGGTCACGAGAAGGGAGCCTTCACCGGCGCTTCGACCAACAGGACCGGTCGCTTCGAGGAGGCGGACGGCGGTACCTTGTTTCTCGACGAAATTGGCGACCTGCCCTTCAGCATGCAGGTCAAGCTCCTGCGCACGCTGCAGGAGCGCACAGTGTCGCGCATCGGCTCCTCGAAGGAACGCAAGCTCGACGTCCGGATCGTTGCCGCGACGAATCAGGACCTCAAGCAGCAAGTCGCCAACGGCACATTCCGCCTCGACTTGTTTTACCGGCTTTACGTGGTTCCCATTCACATCGCGCCCCTTCGCGAGCGTGCGGAAGACGTTGCTTCGCTGCTCGGGCATTTTGTGCTGGAGGCGAACAAGCGATTCGGGCGCAACGTGCGTCTGTCCGGCGACGCATTAGCTGCATTGATCCGCTATACATGGCCTGGCAACGTGCGCCAGCTGCAGAACGTCGTGGATCGGCTCGCGCTGCTTTCGGACTCTGTTCTCATCGATGCCCCTGCGGTTCTGTCAGTCCTCACTTCGGAAGACAGTGTACCCGTGACAGGAAAGGAAGCGCCGACGCAAGGCGCAGACATCGTGATCCTACCGGCGCGTCGTATCGGCGAAGCAGACCGCGAGCAGATCATCATGGCGCTAAAGCTAGCTGGAGGCGTCAAATCGCAAGCAGCGCAGAAACTTGGACTAACGCTCAGCCAACTGAACTATCGGATCCGGGTGCTTGGAATCGTGACCGTCAGGTAAAACAGGACAGAACTGCCGCTCAAATCGATTCTGACGCGACGTCTCGGGCCAATCAGACCGATAGAGCCAACCAGTCGCTCGTACCGTTCAGGCACGCCACTAACCCCGTCGTCCGGTGGCAAGGGCCTTCGGCGAGGCCCCTTTTAGTACCGTTATCCAGCAGCTATGTACCTGCGCACGTATGATCGCTCGCATGACAAATTTAGGGGGTGTCGATTTGAGGCAACCCTTCAGTCGGAGTGAGCACAATATCTTGTATGCCTCCCGATTGGACAGTAATGTAGACGACAATGTCATCAGTTTCATTTTTAACGTGATGCGTCACGCCAGGATCGATGGAATAGTAATCATGCACTTCTATTTTCTCAACCATATCGCCAATTTTAGTTTCAACGGTCAACACACCTCTGATTACAGTGAAGCGATCGTTGACGTTTGTATGACGGTGCCATAATGTCTCCCCCCCAACAAGAACTGTTGTCTGCGCAACTCCGTACCCTTCTTCTCGCAGTAACGTTCGATATAAAACCTTGCTATTGGCAAGAGGAATGTCCTTGTCGTTCATTTTATTGCTCCAGTAAAAATTGACAATCTTGATAATTTAATAGCTTCACAGCAGGTGTAAAAATTTTGTGGCCCGACGAAGAACCTACATGGTCTGAACGCAAGAACCGAACCATGCAGTCCGAGAGACGCGTGTCTGAGGGAATGCGAGCATTTGCATGGTCTGCCAGACGGAACCTGCACCACCTATCTAATGATGGCGGTTGAAATGTTAACAAAGCACATAATTTTGTTAACAATCATTTGGACGCGGTGTCGTCGAGAACGTTGGCTCTATAGCCCGGTTGGTGTGGCGTGCGAAGCAAACAGCATGACTGCATGCATTCTGGCCGCTACTAACCGACACAACGCTTAACGACACACATGGCATCATTATTGCTTGCCCGGGGTATCAACCCCTGACACGTCGTGCGGTTAACAGCTGAGGTGTCGCCCTTCGAAAAGCTTGTCTAGGCTTTTCAGCTTGCTCGTTATCGGTCATCAGTTCGAGTTGTTGGAAATCAACGATCCACGGCCTATGCAAGGCGGAAATGATTCATCGTCGTGGCCGTGGAAAAGGCGTGAGTCTGTCGAACAGGCGACGCTGGAACGGGTGGCATGGTTTTCATCGACTGATGGAACCGCTCGGCTATATCCCGCCCGCAGAAGCTAAGGCAAAAACTACTACGGGTAACTCAACAATGCTGCTGGACTCGCCCCTGCATGACCGCCCCGCACGTTCCACTTAAAATCTCAGAAGACTGTCCGAACGAGTGAGGCCACCTCTTTACGCGATAACTCTCAGCATGTACCTCGGCAGATTCTCCTCACCAATCGGAGCTTTCGCCATGCATGACGCCTCGAATTTCCGTATTGTCCAGAAGGTGCTCATTCACCATGAGGAAGGCAAATGAACGCGAAGAAAAGCGGTTTGCACAGCGCCTTGGCGAAAGTTGACTCGCAACGTATCAAGAAGACCGACTACGACGAAATCCCCGAACTCGGCGACGAATTCTTCCAGGGCGCCGACGAGGACCGCGCAGGCGAGCTCGTGAGGCGTGGGCGCGGCCGACCGACCGGCTCGAACAAAGCTCAAATGAACCTGCGTATCGATCTTGACGTGATTGAAGCGTACAAGGCTCAGGGAGAGGGTTGGCAAACGCGTATGAATGACGCGCTGCGCGATTGGGCGAAATCACACGGCATGATGCGTTAAGGGGCCCAATCAAGGGGGCCCACCGGTCCAAGCGCTCAAACCTCATGGGACACCGACGCCCCACCCGCCCTCACCCCCTCTCCCCAATCCCCTCCACCCGCGGAATCATCGCCGCCTGCCCCCGATACGTTCCCGCCTCATCCACCAACTGCCAAACAGTAGCGTGTTCGATCCAGAATCGCTCACCCGACTTGGCAACACGCACTCCCCGATACCCGGTAACAAAACCATCACGCGCGACCTGATCGAGAAACGCCTGTCGCTCGCTACGCTCAGGCATTTCCGCAGAAAGCCGCGAAGGCAGCGCGATAAGCTCATCCCAGCTATACCCAAAGATCGCCTGAGCGCGCACGTTGCCATAAACGAAGACAGGATCTGCCGAAGCACTATGTGCAAGAACACCAAACGGCGCCGCCTCATAAAGCCAGGCAGCGCCTTCAGAAACGCTCATGCCGTCAGGAACGAGTGACTTCCCCACGAGTCGGCGGTAGCTGTCGGAGAGGAGGCAAAAGAATTCGGTATCGGTACACCGTGACATCAGAGAAGGCTCCTGAAATCGCATAAGAGAGGGTCGTAGCAACAAGAGAAAACGCTGGCCCTCGCGAGTTTATTCCAACGAAGTCCCCCGCCCGCTCGACAATTTTCCACAACTCAAGAGTAAATGAAATGCGGCAGAAGCCTCCAGACCGCAAACTAAAAACCGACCTTTTCTTACGTGCGATTACCACATCCGCAATACCCCCGTCGGCTCAGTACAATCCATTCCACGCTACTTCAACCCCTCGTAGTAGCGCCGTTGGTACCTCGACGTATGTGCTAAGGTCCGCCCTTCCCTCGGCGGGCCTCTTTTTTTGTGCCGGCCGAACGTCGTCGACATCACCAGGAAATCGCCCGTAAGGTCGCGTAAAAAACTTTGTTGTCCTGTTTGAGTCTGTATTCACCGATATCAACGTGATTCGACTCAACATGCGCGCAACAATCCTTGGGACCCTCCTGATAGCCGTCTTTTGCATCCTCGCGGTGGCATTGTGCGAATCGAAGACCATCGAGCATCTGGTTCTCGATGGCGGAAACGACGATGTGCAACAGCAGGACACGTACGTCGAATGCGCGCACTACCCGCTGGGCCTCTGGACAACGTTTCGGGGCGATTTCCACCACGGGCTCGGAAGACTTCGAGCGACGTACGACCGTTATCACTTCAGCTACCTCGATGCGATCGATGCCGCAACAACGCTTCCTATCGAGACCCTTGCACTCGAGGAAGCCCACCCCGCCGCCACTCAGGCAATTCACTCAGAGCTGGGCGCGTCTGGCGCAACTTCAACAACGTCGGGCATGACGTGTGACCTGGAATCGACCAGCGACACGGCAACGCCATGATCCTCGCCCCGCTGCACAGGCACCAGCGCACCACTCGATGCCAGTTTCCAACTCGGTTACCGCAAAAAAAAAGCGTCGTGCAAGCACGACGCAATAAATCCTGAGTTTCGAGGGTCAGGACGTGAGAGACCAGAAGCACTGGAGCCATCTATCTCCAGACACAGCGAGTTATACGGCAAAACGGGGCTGCAACTGAAGATCGGGGATGGCTGAAAATTACGTCAGGTAATCCTGAATGAAAGTTCTGTGACGGTCACAAACGGGGTCAATGTAGCGCTTTCCCTATAAAAGCAGCCTTCCAAGCTCCAAAAAACGCGCCCTTACAAAAAATTCAGGAAATCCCTACGCCCACGCGCTACAGAGATCGATGCGCGCTGCCGTATACCGAAGTAGCAACCATGGTTATGGTCCCTTCACCTTAGCTTCACAAAGTTCAGCCGCGGACATAAACGATTCGATACACGCAACAAGGACAACTTCGGACAATGGACAGGCCGCGTATCGGTACCGTTAGGAGAGCCGAGATTGGCGCTTGGCGGTCCGATTTCGCAGATTGGACTCGTTAGCGATGGACCCGCGGGAATACGCAATTATGAAGCTCACGAAACTCCTGAAAGCCGTTAGAGAAATTGCGAGCATTCCGCGAGACAATCCGGATCTGCTGATCGCCCAGTACCGAGCTTTCACGTTTCAGATGCCGCTCATGTACGTGGTCCTGATGATCAATACATGGGGGCTCGCGACAACGCACATGCACGTGGCGCCGCATTGGCTGACCGTCGACATACCCGTCATCATGACTGTGATCTCGGTGGTGCGCTTGATCGGCTGGCTGCGTCGCTCGCGGCAGGAAGCAACCCATGAGATTGCGTTAAAAGCGCTCTCCCGTACCCAACGACTCGCGCCCGTTATTGCTCTCACCTTTACGCTGTGGGCGTTCGCGCTCTTCCCTTACGGCGACCCGTATGAAAAGGCTCACGTAGCCTTTTATATGGCCATCACCGTGATTGGCGTGATTTTCTGCATGATGCATTTGCGGACGGCCGCCTTCACGGTTGCATTCATTGTAAACGGCTTGTTTGTCGTCTTCTTCGCCCTGTCCGGGACCTTGGTCTTTGTCGCAATCGCCGTCAACACGGCGCTTGTTTCCGCGGCGATGCTCGCCATCCTGCTGGTTCACTATCGTGACTTTACCGGCATGGTCAGTGCGCGAGCGGAGAATTTCCGGCTCGCCAATATCGATAGCCTGACGGGGTTGGCCAACCGTCGCGCGTTTTTTTCGTACCTTGATTATGCCTATACGAAAGCGAAATCGGATGGAAGCCGTCTCGCCGTCGGCATTATCGACCTGGATGGCTTCAAACTCGTCAACGACATCTACGGCCATGCCACCGGCGATAAACTGCTGCAGATCATTGGAACGCGCCTCGTCGAGGCATGTCCGGAAAACTACTATGTCGCAAGACTCGGTGGGGATGAATTCTCGATTGTAGCTTCGAACTTTGGCGACACGGTCGAACTGCTGGCGAACGGAGAATTGATCTGTTCTGCCATACGAGCTGTTGCATCGATGGGCGATATTACGCTGCAAATAGGCGGGTCGATCGGCTTCTCGGTCTTTCCCGATATGGCGAGCGACACGACGCAACTGTTTGCGAACGCCGACTATGCGCTGTATCACGGAAAGCGCGGCAGTCGTGGCAAGGTGACGCTGTTCTCCACCGACCACGATGCCAAGATCCGCTACGAAGCAAAGATCGAGCAGGCGCTGCAACACGCCAACCTCCAGGATGAACTGACGGTCGTGTTCCAGCCGATCGTCGATGTTTCGAACCGCGCGACCATTGGATTCGAAGCACTCGCCCGGTGGACCAGCCCCACGTTGGGCTCCATCACACCGGCGCAATTCATTCCCGTTGCAGAACGCACCGGAATGATCGAGAGGATCACTAAAACACTACTGAAGAAAGCACTTGTGCACGCGCTGCTTTGGCCGTCGTCCATCCGTCTTTCGTTTAACCTGTCTGCCCACGATCTTAGCTCTCCGGATACCGTCCTCGACATCATTACGGAGATCGGCAAAAGCGGCTTCGATCCGGCTCGTCTCGATCTGGAAATAACCGAAACCGCTTTCATTCGTGATTTTGCGCAGGTCCGTCGTGCCACGGAGACGTTGCGAGCACTCGGATGCGGTATTTCTCTCGACGACTTTGGAACCGGCTTTTCGAGCCTGACGCACCTTCATGCGTTGCCGCTCACCAAGATCAAGGTCGACCGTAGTTTCGTCGCGGATCTAAACACGAATCCCACGAGCTACAAGATCGTCAAGTCGCTCCTCGCGCTCAGCCGGGACATGGATCTTGATTGCATTATCGAAGGCATCGAGACAAGAGACGAGCTGGCCATTCTCAAAACGCTAGGCGGTCTGATGGTTCAGGGCTATCTGTATTCCAGACCCATCCCGGCAAATGAAGTCGTTAGTTTCCTTGAACAACCGCTGACGGTCGCTTAGGCAACGCCGTGCAAACCACACATCATACCGGCCGCGACTCCTCGATTAGCCGCTCCAGCAGGCGCTTCAACTGCTTCGAGTTACGCGGTCCAAGCGCGTCTTCGATCGCCTCATGATGCGCATCCACGCTACGCTTCAATCGCCCCACCATCTCCAGCCCGCGATCGCTGATATACAAGAGTACCTTGCGACTGTCTTGCGCGTCCTGTGCGCGCTGTACGAGTCCGCGGCTCACCAGTTTGTCGACGTTCTTGGTCAGCGCGGGCCCATTCAGTAGCACCTGCTCGGCGAGTTCGCCCATCGAATGACCTTGCTCGTCGGATACGACCTGCAGAATGCGCCAGTGCTCCTCGTTGACGTCCTCATCGGCAATCGATTGGGCAATGCCCATCTTCATCTGCCGGTGCGCCGAGGCCAGAAGCCAGGCGAGATACTGCGAAAGGTCGTGTTCGGGCATGGTAGATGCATGGTGTCGAAGCAATGGCATCGATCTTACGCAAATTAATTTTCCGTGGAAAGTATCGGTGCAAAACTGGCTGAAAATGTGCCAAGCTGGCGCTCGTCCGCCCGTGGTTGGTGCAACGCTTGCGTACGGCATGACGTTTTTGCCGGTCAGGCGTCGCGGCTAGCCTCGCTTACGTGTTCGACCACTTTGGCATCACACGCCCATCGATGAGTCAGCGTCTCGGTACCCGAAGCAGTAAGCAGGAATTAAACATCGCCTTGTGCGTGCCGCTCGGTGGCGCCGCGGGCATCTGGGGGCCGTCCGCGCTGGCGTCGGCGCGCCTCGCCGTGGCTGAGCTCAACAGCGGGTCGGGCATCACCGGCCGGCCTTGCAGGCTGATCACCCTCAACGCCGGCGACGACGCGCAGGCGATCGAAGACAGTCTGGTCGAACTGGTTGAGGAAGGCGCCGTCGATGCCCTCGTCGGCATGCACACCAGTGCGGTTCGCCATGACCTCCTGCACGCAATCGGCGGCCGCATCCCTTTCGTGTACACACCGCTCTACGAGGGCGGCGAACGTACGCCCGGGGTATTCGCAATTGGCGAAACGATCTCCAGACAACTGCGTCCCGCCATTCATTGGCTGAACGAGCACCACCGTCCGCGGCGCTGGATGTTCATCGGCAACGACTATGTGTGGCCGCGCGCGTCGCATCAGGTCGCACACCGTTTCGTCGCCGAATCCGGCGGCAGCGTCGTCGGCGAGATGTTTCTGCCCTTCGGCGGCGGCGACTATGAATACGTTCTCGACCAGATTCGCGAGCAACGTGCAGACGCCGTCCTGCTCTCGTTGATCGGCCAGGACGCGGTGGACTTCAATCGCGCCTTCGGCCACGCCGACCTCGCCTCACACGTTCTGCGCCTGTCGTGCGCGCTCGGCGAGAACGAACTGCTCGGTATCGGAGCAAGGAACACGGACAACCTCTACGTCGCCTCCGGTTACTTCGCATCACTGGATACCGACGCCAACCAGTCGTTCAAGGAGCGCTATCACAGCCATTGCGGCGTACGTGCGCCGACGCTGGATACCTTTGGGCAGTCGACCTACGAAGGCATCCACTTCCTTGCCGCTCTGCTCAACGACGCGCGACAGCGCAATGCCACTACCGCCAGTCTGGCCCGCCTCGGCACCGCGCCCCTCTCCTACCGCAGCGCTCGTGGCGCAGTTTACGCTGGCGGCCGGGTCAACCGGGTGCCGATCTATCTGGCAAGGGTCGACGGTCACGCATTCCGCGTGCTGACCCATCTCTGATCGCGCCGCACACTCCGTTGGTGCCATTTTATTTTCCATGGAAAATAAAATGGTTGACTCAGAAAATAGTCGTCCATACCATTGCTCGCAAGTTGGTCAGGCATCCAGGTGCCTGACCGCGCCGCCTTCCATCGTCGAATGGTTACCGGCAGCACAGTAGCCGCAGGTCTGTCCGGAATTCAACTTACGGAGCAACCATGGCAGTCAAACGTCCTACGCTGAGCCAACTTGAAGATGTCGCGTTGAGCCTCGGCATTCACCTTTCAGAAACGCAACTGGCTAGCTACAACGGCTTGCTGCAAGCGAACTTCGACGCTTACGATGTCGTCGATGCCCTCCCCGACTATCTGCCGCGCGTAACCTACCCGCGAACGCCGGGCTATCGTCCGAGCGGCGAAGAAAATCGCTATGGCGCGTGGTACGTCAAAGCCGAAGTCAAAGGCGCGCCGGGCGGCAAGCTGGCTGGCAAGACGGTCGCGCTCAAGGACAACGTCTGCCTCGCCGGCGTGCCGATGATGAATGGCGCCTCGACGCTGGAAGGCTACGTGCCCGACGTGGACGCCACCATCGTGACGCGCCTGCTCGACGCCGGCGCGACAATCGTCGGCAAGGCCACGTGCGAGTACTTCTGCTTTTCCGGAGGCTCGCATACGAGTTCGCCAGCGCCCGTCCATAATCCGCACCGCAGAGGGTATTCGGCTGGGGGCTCGTCGTCCGGTAGCGCCGCGCTGGTGGCTGCGGGCGAGGTCGATCTCGCGATCGGCGGCGACCAGGGCGGCTCGATCCGCATGCCGGCGTCGTACTGCGGCGTCTACGGCATGAAGGCCACGCATGGTCTGGTGCCGTACACCGGCGTCATGCCAATCGAGTTGACGATCGACCACACCGGCCCGATGACCGCGAACGTCACTGACAACGCCATCATGCTCGAAGTCCTCGCCGGCCCTGACGGCCTGGATCCGCGTCAATACGCGGGGCAGACGGCCAAGCCCTACAGCGACCTGATGAAAGAAAGCGTCAAAGGCCTAAAGATCGCCGTGGTCAAAGAGGGCTTCGGGTGGCCGCAGTCGCAGGCCGCGTCTGACGCCAAAGTGCGCGAAGCCGCGGCGCGCTATAGCGATCTGGGTGCGAAGGTCAGCGAAGTATCGATCCCGATGCATCTGCTCGGCCCCGCCATCTGGCTGCCGATCGCCGCCGAAGGCGCGACCCAGCAGATGATGAAAGACAACGGTCACGGCTTCAACTGGAAGGGACTGTATGTGACCGGCATGGTGGACTTCCATGCCGGCTGGCGCGAACGTGCAGACGAGCTCTCGGAGACGCTGAAGCTCACCATGGTCTTGGGCGAGTACTTCATCAAGCACTATCGTGGCCACTTCTACGCGAAGGCCCAGAATCTGTCGCGGCAACTGACGCTGGCGTACGACACGGCGCTGGCCGATTACGACCTGCTCCTGATGCCGACGTTGCCGCTGACTGCGACGCCTTTGCCCGCCGCAGACGCGCCTCTCGAGGAAGTGATTCAACGTGCCTTCGAGATGCTGCCCAACACCTGCCCGTTCGACGTTACCGGCCACCCGGCGATGAGCGTGCCATGCGGCATGGTTGAAGGCCTGCCGGTCGGCATGATGTTGATCGGCAAGCACTGGGACGAAGCGACGATCTATCGCGGCGCTTACGCATTCGAGCAGGCTGCAGACTGGAAAACGCTTTGACGCCACTGGCGGATTAGGCGTAGAGAGCGCTAACATAGCGCTCGTATTCGATCTTGTTCACCTTCAGGAATCTTTCCATGGATCGCCGTTCCTTCATCAAGACCTCCGCTCTCTCGCTGGCTGCTGGTGCGGCCTGCGGCATATCGTTTGACGCATCGGCCGAGGATGAAATTGTCGTGGGCGGGATCACCGATTTATCAGGAGGACTCGATATTTACGGCAAGCCCATGGCCGACTGCCTGACGCTCGCCGTCGAAGAATGGAACGCGCAAGGTGGACTGCTGGGCAAGAAGATCAAATTGCTCACCTATGATCCGCAGTCGAACATGCAGCTTTATACGCAGTTTTCCCAGCAAGCTGCCTTGAAAGACAAGGTCGCGGTCGTGCACGGGGGCATCACCTCCGCTTCGCGCGAGGTCATGCGTCCGGTGCTCGACCGCTACAAGACCCTGTATTTCTACAACACCCAATACGAGGGTGGCGTGTGCGACCGCAATACGTTCTGCACGGGCGTGACGCCGGGTCAAACCGTGGCGAAGCTGGTGCCTTATGCAATGAAGAAGTGGGGCAAAAAGGTCTACGTGGTCGCAGCGGACTACAACTATGGCCAGATCACCTCGCAGTGGGTCAAGAAATTCGTGCAGGACAATGGTGGGTCGGTGGCATCGATCGATTTTTTCCCGCTCGATGTCACGAACTTCGGTCCGTCGATCTCGAAGATTAGGCCGCCAAGCCCGATATGCTCGTCTCTGCGCTGGTGGGCGGCGCGCATATGTCGTTCTATCGCCAGTGGGCCGCAGCGGGTCTGCACAAGAAGATTCCTCTTGCCTCCACCACCTTCGCTGGCGGCAACGAGCAGATCGTGCTCTCGCCCGACGAATGCGACGGTTTCCTCGTCTGCTACAACTACTTCGAGACGATCGACAACCCCGTCAATACGGCATTCAAGGACCGCTTTCACAAACGCTTCGGCGCCAACTATCCGAACATCACCGAACTGGCGATGGGCACTTACCAGGGCTTCAACCTGTGGGCGCAGGGCGTGAAAAAAGCCGGCACGCTGGACCGCATAAAAGTGATCGAAGCGCTGGAGTCGGGTATCAGCATCGACGCGCCCAGCGGCAAGGTCTCGATCGACGCAGCCACGCATCACTGCGTGCTGAACGTCAATATTGCCGAGGTCCGCAACAAGAAGCTCAATATCGTCGAGACCTTCCAGGCGCAACCGCCGAGTGACACCAGCGCCGTCTGCAACCTCATCAAGAACCCGCGCGACAACCAGCAATATGTCATCAAGCTTTGATGCTTGTGCGAAGCGCCCCCGCGCCGTCCGAAGGAGCCGTTGATGGATCTTGCCGCGATCGTCCTGATTCAGATCCTGTATGCGATCTCGAGCCTGATCGTCATCTCGTCCGGGCTCGCGGTCATCTTCGGGATGATGAAGGTGATCAACCTCGCGCACGGCGAGTTCATGATGCTTGGGGCGTACGCGACCATTGAAGCGATGCGCCTCGGCATCAATCTGTGGGTGGCGATCTTCGTCGTCGCGCCGCTGACGGTGGGCCTGATCGGCATCGTACTGGAGCGGGTTTTCATCCGTCGCCTGTATGGCCGCATGATCGATACGATGCTTGCCACGTGGGGCTTGTCGCTGCTGCTGATCGGCGCGGTGACGTCGATCGCCGGCAATACAACCGCCGGGGTGTCCGCTCCGCTTGGCAACTTTACGATTGGCGCTTACTCGGTCAGCAGCTATACGCTCGTGATCATCGTTGTCGGCGCGCTGCTGGCGCTCGTCTTGCGCTGGGTCTTGCTGCATACATCCCTTGGCCTGATCGCGCGCGGCACCATGCAGAATCCGCAGATGGCCGACGCGCTGGGCATCAACCCGAGCCTCGTGTATTCCGCCACCTTTGCGGTCGGTGCGGCCTTGTCCGGCTTTGCGGGTGGCCTGCTGGCACCGCTGACCGGCGTCGTGCCGACGATGGGCGGCGCGTTTATCGCCAAGGCGTTCATTACCGTGATCGGCGGTGGCCCGGCGATTGTCGTCGGCCTCGTCAGCGCGTCGACGCTGTTCGGTGCGATCAACCAGATCGCCACCTTTGCCTCGACGCCGGTGTTCGGCGAAGTCGCACTGCTGGTCGGCGCAATCATCATGTTGCGGCTTCTGCCGCAAGGCATTACCGGCCGCTTCTTCAAGGGGTCGCTGTGACGAGGCCTGCGCAATCCAGCCGGTCGGCGCAGGGGCCTGACGCGCTGCAGCGTTTCTCGCGGTCGTGGGCAAGCGCTGCGCTGACCGTTGCACTGGGGCTGGCGCTGCTGTTCGTGCTACCGCACGTGCTCGACGACTTCGCCCTAGTGCAGGCCACCGTCTACGTGGTGATGTCGATCCTCGCCATCAGCCTCGCGTTTATCTGGGGCTACGGCGGCATTCTGTGTTTCGGGCAGTCCGCCTTCTTCGGGCTAGGCGCCTATACCTACGCGATTGCGGTGACCAACCTCGGCGACAGCACCGTGCCCTTCGTGCTGGCCATCGTGGTGCCTGCCGCGTTCGCCGCCATCCTCGGGTACCTGATCTTCTATGGGCGGCTGTCCGACGTCTATATGGGCGTCATCACGCTGACCGTGACGCTGATTCTGTTCAACCTGATCAACTCCACCGCGGGGCCGGAGTGGAAAATCGGCACTGCCCCGTTGGGCGGCTTCAACGGCATACCGGGTATCGCACCGCTGAACACGCCCGGTAACATCGACGACACGATCGGGCCGCGTGGCCTGTTCGAGCTGTCGCTCGGCGCGCTGCTGCTGGTCTATCTGTTGCTGAGGGCGCTGCTCGCCACGAAGCCGGGCCGGGTCATCGTCGCCAGCAAGGAAAACGAGCAGCGTCTCTTGCTGCTCGGTTACGATGCCCGCGCCTACAAGCTGTTCACGTTCGTGCTCGGCGCAGCTATTGCTGGACTGGCCGGGTGCCTGTTCGCCAACTGGGGCGCCTTTACCAGTCCTACCGTATTCAGTCTCGCGCAATCGGCGCAGATCATCATCTGGGTGATCGTCGGCGGCCTCGGCACTTTAGTGGGTCCGGTAGTGGGCTGCATCGCCATCCAGTGGCTGACCACGCAGATCGGCACCCAGCAGACCATCAACTCCAACCTGGTCCTCGGCGCCATTCTCGTGGTCTTCGTCTTGATGGTGCCCAAGGGGATCGTGCCAAGCCTGGGTTCGCTCGGCGCCGCGCTCGTATCGCGCTTGCGCCGTCAGCGCGATATGGCCAACGTCAACGCCGCCGTGAAGGAAGACCCGGACGCCGGGACGCAGGCAGCAAAGATCGATCAAGCCGCAAAGCTCGATCCGCATGGAGAAGCCGTGCGATGACACCGCTTCTCGAGACCCGTGATCTGAACGTACGCTTCGGCGGTGTCCACGCGACCCGCGACGTCAATTTCACCTTGGCGGAAGCGGAACTTCGCTGCGTGATCGGGCCGAACGGCGCCGGCAAAAGCACCTTCTTCAAACTGCTCACAGGCCAGGTGAAGCCCACGTCGGGACAGATCCTGTTTCGTGGTCAGGACATCTCGAACATGCAGCCGCATCAGCCGGCACGGCTTGGCATTGGCATCAAGACCCAGGTGCCGAGCCTCTTCAACGGGCTCAGTGTGTGGGAGAACGTCTGGCTCGCCGCACGCCGGGTGAACACGCCGCAACAGACAGAACGCGTCACACGGGTGACGCTCGAGCGCGTCGGCATGCTGGCGTACCGCGATGCGACGGTCGGCCTGCTTGCGCACGGACAGCGCCAGTGGGTCGAGCTGGCGGTGGTGATTGCACCGGACCCGCCGTTGATCCTGCTCGACGAGCCTGCGGCCGGCATGAGCGATGCCGAGGTCACGCGCACCGCGGAGCTGATCCTCGAGATAAACCAGCGACACGCGCTTGTCGTGGTCGAGCATGACATGAGTTTTATCCGCAAGATTGCGCGGACAGTCACGGTGCTGCACCAGGGCGCCATCATCCGCGAAGGCGCGCCGGATCGCATCATGAGCGACCCGCTGATCCAGCAGATCTATCTTGGCAAAAAGCCGCAATGAGCGGAGTGCGATGATGCTCGAAGTTGTCGATCTATGCGCCGGCTATGGCTCGATCCCGGTGCTCTACGACGTGTCGCTGTCGATCGCCAGTGGGGAATCGATCGGCATTCTCGGCCACAACGGCATGGGCAAAACCACTTTGCTGCGCTGTCTGATCGGAGCGTTGCCGGCGACCTCGGGCACGATCCGTTTCGATGGCACCGACGTGACGCGCGCGGCGCCCCACGCGCGAGCGCGACGCGGAATGGCCTACGTGCCGCAGGGCCGCGAGATCTTCCCCGCGTTGAGCACGCTGGACAATCTTCGCCTCGGACTCCTGAAGACAGGCCAGCGTCCGGTGGATGCGCTCGAACGGCTGCTGGCCGATTTCCCTCGCCTCAAGCCCTTGCTAGACCGCACCGGCGGATCGCTGTCGGGCGGCGAGCAGCAGTTACTGGCCCTTGCCCGCGCGCTGGCCGGCAATCCCAGCCTGTTACTGCTCGATGAACCGACCGAGGGCATCCAACCGTCGATCATCGACGAGATCGCCGAGACCCTGGTGCTGTTGCGCGAACGCAGCCAGCTCACCATCGTGCTGGTCGAACAGAATCTGGATTTCATCGCCGCGGTGTCGCAGCGGGTGCTGGTGATCCGGCGTGGCCAGGTCGGCGACGAGATTCCGCGCGAACACCTTGGCAACCTCGACATCATGAGCCAGTACGCCAGCGGTTACGCCTGATGTGTACCGACCTCGGCGTGGCTTGAGGCAGTCCCCGACGACGTGCGTGTCATCGCGGCCGCTTCAACCTGGCTATATGTCAGCGCCGACAGCACCGTATGATCATTGAAGCGGAACGAGCACAGTATCTGCGACACCGCGGCGAGCTTCGTAAGCTCCTGGAGCGAGAGCGTCACCAGAACATCGGCCACCTCGGGCGACACGCCAAGGGTGCTCATAGCCGTGCTCCTGTCTTCTGCAAGCAGGCGCTGGATCAGCAGAAGATAGGCGAAATTCATCTCGTGTATCAAGCCTTGCGTGTCCTGATTCATTTCAACCACCCCCGTGGTACCGGCCGGATCGGCTCTACTGTGAGAGCACGGCGCTTCGTACAGACACAAGCAATCGCCACAAGTCGATACTAGACACGCTGCGCCGGTAGCGCCGTCAGGACTCCCAGATATTGAATTAGGCCGATACGGAATTCTCCGTAAGGAATTCCTTAGCCGTGCTCCACGTCCCTGTCCGTGAAACCCATTGTCAAGAATTTGACTTTTTTGCCGTCAACCAGGAAACGCCCTCGCCTGGCGAACGCCGGGCCGGCTCATGAATACCTGATTTGAGGATAGCCACGATGACATGGCGCGTGTACACAATGCCCCGGCCGGCCAGTGCTTTCAACTGGATGCCGACGCTCGAACGCATCAGGGAACTGGTGGAGGCGGACGGCGGCAAGTTCTCGCTTCAGCTTGTCGATTCCGAATACGAGGCCGCGACCGAGGCCGCGAGAGCGTTTGGATGGGACGGCCAGTTCCTCGAAGGACCGCACGTTTTCACGCTGCCGAATGCGGATTCGATGCAGTTCGGGCTGGTGTGGACCCAGCCCGACGAAAAGCTTACGACGTTTATCGTTTCGCCGCGGGCGCTGCCCTGGCTCGAATGATCATGCGACCCTGGGCGCCGTGCCTCATTCGTTCGCGACCTCCGGCATGATCTTCCCCATCTCCATTGCCTGACTTGGAAGCAGTTCCTGAATGCCGATGACAATCTGGTCATCGGGTGCGCCGGTCGCGGTCTGAAACAGCTTCCAGAGACGCTGGATCAGTTCCCGCTTGTATTCAGGTGTACGACCGGTCCGGATCAGAAGCGTCAGCGCGGCGGTGGCCGCCGTTTCTCCGGCAGTAAAGCCGTTACCGGCCGGATACTCCTGAAACACCACATGCACCCAGTTCTTCGGCACACCCGAACAGGAAGCGTGTAGCTCCGTCAGGTCGACCGCGAGCCGCGTCTTGGCCTCGCTGCTGAGTACGCCATCCTGAGTCACCAAGGTATAAAGCGGCATTGAGGCTACTCCTGTCCTGACGTTTCCAACCCGTCACTCGACGTAGTTCTTCAGAATCCGCAGATCCGTCACCGAGTACGACATCCCCAGCCGATAACCGCGGCCAACGCGCAGCGGAGCGATCAGGTGCATTTCCTCGCCGGCGACCTCGGGAAGTTTCAGCTCCGCGGATCCGGTCCAAACATCGACGATCGCCAGATTGTCCGTGAGCGACATGGTCAGTTCATCGACGGGTGGTTTGTCCTGAACTCCGGCGGCAAGCTGGGGAAAGTAGCGGCGCATGGTCGTCGGCCGGTTGAACACGGTCGTTGGGTCTGCGACAGGCGCCTCTAGCTGGATACGGGCCGTCGCCAGCCGTTCGCCGTGCGCCGAGACACTCGCGCCGAAGCGGCTTCCCTTGGCAAGCGGCGCGGCCGCTGCACTCGGCGCGGAGAAACTACGGGTCTGATAGACGCTCGCGAGTTTCTTCGGGAAGCCCTGCGCCCATCCACGGGCGATAGCGGCATCGTTGTCGACGAAGATATACGGGCAATAGTTGACCGGCACGCCGTCGAATACCGCCTCGACCAGAACGAATGCCTCGCGGTACTGATAGCGGGCCGGGTCTGTCAATTCGTCGTTTGACGCCGTGAACTGCCAGTCCAGAAACCAGAAGAAGGCGCGCCCTCCCGACTTCTCGTCCACGCTCACGCCTTTCGGCAGCACGGCCGCGATGGCCTTCGGGTCGGCCCAGTATTCGATGGCCATACAGTCGCTCGAATAGTGCCACGGCGGCATCGTCGCAAGTGCGGATTGTCCTTGCGGCGTAACAGGAACTGAAAACGCTTTAAGCATTTCGTTTCGTCCTCGATGGGAGAGACTGCAGTCGCGATAACCCATTATTCTCGAAGGCGCTACCGTGTCCTATCCCCCGATCGGGGGGCGAAATGGCCGTTTGAAAGCGTCACGCAAGGCAGTTGTCCGTGCCGGTACATCGAAGGTTTTCGCAGTCATTTTGCCGGTATAGAATCGGCCAAATGTTTAAAACTACGTTAACGCCTGCCGAAGACGCCAGGGCTCGCCATGACTCAGTGGTCGATTGCCTTGCCGTGATGAAATCCGCGCCAGACCCAGCGCACCGAGGCGACCATCGCGCTTCATATAGGATTGCAAGAATGAATGGGCCGTGCGGTCGGAGACAAAAGTGAGCGAATTCCCGCCTTTCCGGCTCGACCGGGCCAACCAGTGTGTCTGGCAAGCGACGCCAGACGGGGGCCATTCCCGGCTCAATCTCAGGCCCCGTGCGTATGACATGCTTCAGTACCTGGTCGACAACGCTGGCCGTCTCGTGACGCACGACGAGTTTCTCGACGCGCTCTGGCAAAACGTCACGGTGCAACCGGAAGTGCTGAAGGGGCACATGCTGTCCATACGCGCTGCGCTCGGCGACGATCCGGCCAACCCCCGCTTCATCGAAACGCTGCGCGGCCGCGGCTACCGTTTCATCGCCCCACTGCTGGCCCGCACGCCAGTCAACGCCACGGATAATGCCGAGAAACCGGCTGACGGCACTTTCGTCGGACGCACCCCGCAGTTGAACAAGCTCAAAACGCTATTCGACGAAGCTTGCGCAGGCGAATCGCGGATTGTGTTCGTCGCCGGCGAACCGGGCATCGGCAAGACCACGCTCGTCAACCAGTTCCTCGAATCGCTCGACGGCCGCGGCGACGTGCTGACATCGCTCGGGCGCTGTGTGGAGGGTTATGGCGGCACCGAGCCGTATTACCCCGTGCTCGAGGCGCTGACCCAACTGGTGCGCGGCGACGCAGGCGCCGCCATCATGCGCAGTCTAATCTCGATAGCCCCCACCTGGGCCGCGCAGCTTCCCGGTTCGGTGCCGGAGCGGCATCGCGCGCAGTTACAGCGGCAACTGGTCGGCGCGGTCAGTGGCCGTATGCTGCGCGAGATCTGCGAATTCTTCGCCGCTCTCTCGGCGCAAACGCCGCTCGCCCTCGTCTTCGAGGACCTTCATTGGTCGGATTATTCGACGGTCGACATGCTTTCTGCCCTCGCCCGTCATCGCACCCATGCGCGCTTGATGGTCGTGGTCACCTATCGCCCTGAGGATGCGGAGTTCGCTCAGCATCCACTGTGCCGCCTGAACCACGACCTCGGTTTGCAGAAGCTTTGCCACGACATCGTGCTCGAGCCTCTGACCGAAAGCGCCATCGCCGAGTACCTCGAAGGCAAGGCGCAGAACGCTCGCGAGAACGGCCTGGCGCAACTCGTTTGCGAGCACTCCGGCGGGAACCCTCTCTTCATGGTGGCGACGCTCGATCATCTGGTCGCACAAGGCATCGCGCAGTCCACCCCTGAGGGGTGGAAGCTGCATCTTTCTCCGTCGGAAGTGCGGCTCGAAGTGCCGCTGACACTAAGCCAGGTGATCGAGCATCGTATCCAGCGGCTGACGGGCAATCAACAACGCGTGCTGGAAGCCGCGAGCGTGGCGGGACTCAGCTTCGATGCGACGCTTGTCGCTCCAGCGGCCCAGCTAAGCCAGGAAAGTATCGAGGAGACGTGCGAAGCGCTGTGCCGCCAGGAGAGCTTCATCCGTCGTGAAGCGCCTGCGCCGCTTGATCGCATGATCACGGCACGCACCTACGCATTCCGCCATACGATGTACCGGCAAACCTTCTACGAGCGTCAGGGCGCCCTGCGTACCGCTCATTCGCATCTGCGGATTGCCGAGGAACTCGAAGCGCGCAGCGCTCCAGAAGAGCACGGCAGCGTCGCGGCGGAGCTGGCCCAGCATTTCGCGGCGGCCAAGCAATGGTCGCGTGCGCTGGGGTATCTGCGGATCGCCATCCAGACCGCGAAGAAGCGTCTCGCGTACAACGACGCACTCGCTATCCTCGATCGGGCCATGATGCTGGCCGCTAACTTGCCGCACGAAGCACGGGCCGCGGCCGAGGCTGAGTTTCTCGAGGGGCGTGCGTCAGTCTTTACCGCCGCGCATGACCGGCGTGCGCTCGAGACCTGCGAACAACTGGCGAGGCGTGCCGCGCAACTCGGTCTGATCGATATCCAGAGCCGCGCGTTGCTGAGCCTCGCTTACGCCTATAGCTGGCGCGATCAGTTGCGCAGCAGCCGGATCATCGACGAAGCGCTGGTGCTGAGCGAGCGGCAGACGAATCTGCAACAGCAGGCGCGCACCCGCATCAGTTGTTATGTCTGGAGAATGTGGGTGCGCGGCTGGCGTGCCGACGACATCCGTCAGTGCGAAGCGGCGCTGGAGCCCTTGGGCAACGGCGACGATCCGTTCACGACCGCCTGGTCGCAGTGCGAATACAGCATGGTGCTGATGGTGTCCGCGCAGTATCAGCAGGCCCAGGACAACATTCTTGCGAACTACCGGTTCCTCGTCGACAACGATGAGAACCGGCCCGAGTTCAACATGGCGCGCGCCACATGGATGGTCAATCTCGGCGTGCCCTGGACGCTGTTGTATCTGGGCGAGCTTGGTCGCGCGCACCAGGAGTTCGACCGGGCGATTGCGATGTACGCCACCAACGGCAATCAATACGGCGCCGATACACTCACGCTGTATCGCTGCTGGGTGCAATTCCATGCGCTGGACTTCGACGCGATGCTCGAGTCCTGCAGCCAGGTTCTCGCGGAAACGCTGGCCGGCACCGCTGTGCGCTGCTCGACCCTTCCCGCCGAACAGCGGCTCGCCATTCTCCTGAAGGGACTGGCTTATCTCGGTCTCGGCGACACCTGTACGGCGCGCGTGCATTTGCTCGATGTCATGCAGCGCATGGATAACGAGCCGGTGATTTTCGACTGGTACTGGCGGCTCGCGCTCGAATGGGGACTCGCGAGCCTTGCGCTAATGCAGGGCGATCTCGACGAAGCGATGACGCACGCCGCGCGTCTGGTCAAGGCGGCGACCGCTACGGAGGAGCGCACGTGGCAAGGTTTGTCGTGGGAGATCCAGGCCCGCGTCGCGCTGCGTTTTGGCGCGCTGCCGGACGCCGTGCGTTATGTGGAAAAAGCGCTCGTTGCCACGCAGCATTTCCAGACCCCGCTCGCGGACTGGCGCATCCATCGCACGGCGAGCGAGACCTACCGCTTGAGCGGCGATGCGCAAACCGCCGAGCGCCACGCCGAACTCGCGGCTTCCAAAAAAGCGGCGCTCGCGGCAAGCTTGCCTACCGGGCATCGTCTGCGCGCCACGCTCGACGCCGGGGATTAGCCCTCGACCGGCTCCGCGAGGCGCCGGCCGAAACCCGCGTCCCTCGGGATCGAGCTGGCCAGATGGGCACGCGATTCGACGTAACGCTGCTGCGCTGCCGCCATATGCTGCGTGTCGCCGCGCGCTTCATGCAGCCACATGGCGGTGCGCTGCAAACGCCAGTTCGCGAGCGGCGTCTCGAAGCCTACGGTCACCGAAAACGCGGCTTCCAGCTGGACCTTGGCGTTCTGCAAATGGCCCTCGCCCAACGATGCTCGTGCCATTGTTTCCCACGCGAGCGCGTGCCAGGTCCGTTCTTCGGTGGCAAGCGCGCGTTCGAGAAAGCGGCGCGCACGATATTGCGCCGTATCGTGATCGCCTTCCGCCATCGCGAGGTCGGCGCATCCCCATTCGAGCGCCAGTCGCCAGTACCAGTCGAACATGATCGGCTCACGCTCCATCTGCCGTTCTGCTTCGGCAAAACGCGCTGCGGCAGCGACGGTTTCACCCAGTCCTGCATGAGCCAGCCCGGAGAGAATGGTCCAGACGCGCTGCTGCGGCGGCAGGAATGCAGCGCGTTCACGGGCCTCGTCGTCGGACCCAGGCCGATCCGCCGCCTGCCTGAACTGACGGTCGAGTTCGAGGACAGTCTCGAAGTCCATCGTATGAACCAGCAGCCAGCCGCGATAGACCTGCAGCGTGCGTGCCGCGAAGTAGTTGCCGTTGTCGTGATACTGCCGGATGCCACGGTCGAATTCGTCGAGCGAGCGTCCTAGTTCGCCAAGCGACAGGTACGCCCACGGCACACCCAGACGCATCATCCACATTGCGCGTGCAATATCGAAGCCTGGAGAGCCCACCGCGTGGTCGTACAACACCCGATAGCTCGCTTGCGTGGTCTGCAGCGCTTTGCGGTACTGCGTCGACACCATCATCAGCATGCAGTGCTCCATCTGCGCTTGAGCAATGGACACCGGATCGCCTACCTCGCGCAAGGTGGCGAGCGCGTCGCTGAATTGCTGCGCATCGGCCGCGTTCCAGCCTTGCGTCCAGATACGTCGCACATTGCACGCGATCTGCGTCGACGCGCTGACGCGCCGGTCCGGATAAGACACACTGAGTCTGAGCGCATCGTCGAGGCATTCCACCGAGCGAGCCTGATCGTCCCAGCTCAGGACGTACGAGAGACCGAGCAGCGCGCGCAGTTGCACTTCGATCTTGCCGAGCCGCGTAGCCTGTTCGTGCAGCGCCCGGTATGCGTCGATCGCCTGCCGGTCATGGGCGGCCGCATACAGCGCCGCGCGCGCTTCGACAAACTCGACGCGGCGCAACGCGCGCAAGTCGGCCGGCAGGCGTGCGAGCAGCGTATCGGCCTGATCGAGCGCGGCGAGCGCTTCGCGATATGCACAGCGAACCTTGGCGGTTTGCAAGGCGGTGCGTACATAGTCGAGCGCCTTATCCCATTGCTGCGCATCGGCAAAATGCCAGCAGAGCTCCGCCGAGAGACTGGCACGTTGCCCTGCCGGAAACAGGCTCTCGAGACGCTCGCCAATCAGCCGGTGCGACCTCGATCGCCGCGTCAGCCCCTGGCGGTCATAGAAGACGCTGCGGACCAGCGCATGCGTAAAGCTGAACAGTTGCGCGCTGGTGCCATCGGGCAAGCTCTGGACACCGGCGCGGCGGATGAACTGGCCCTGGCGAGCGAGGTTGTCACACTGTTCCTCGAACGCCTCGACGCTCATCGCGACTGCTTCGGCCGTTGCCGCCGGCGCAAACGTCAGTCCGGCCACGCTCGCCGCCTCAAGCGTGCGTTGCGCCTTGGCAGCCAGCCGCCGGATTCGCATTTCGATGACCTGCACGATCGTGCGCGGAAGCGCCTCGCGCAACTGCGCGGCGCTCGCCGTCTGATGCCATCCGTCAGCCGTCCTGATCGCCAGGCCATGCTCGTATAGATGCTCGAGAATCGCCTGCATGAACAACGGATTGCCACCCGAGCGTTCGGCGACCAGATGCGCCAACTCCTCGTCGAGCGGGTTCAGGCTCGCACCATGCATGAGCCAGGCGCCGACCGAATCGGGCTTGAGCGGCGCAAGCTCGACCACCTCGCACGCGCCACGAAGCAGTAGCGTGTAATTGAGTTTCATCACCGGATGCCGGACGGACGAGACGTCGTCGTTACGGTAAATGGCCACGATCATGAGCCGCAGCGATCCCTCGAGCTGAGCAAGCGCGGACAGCATGTCGATGGTCGAAAAGTCCGCCCAGTGCAGATCGTCCAGCACGAGCAACAGCGGGCGTTCTCTCGCCAGCGCCTGCAGCAGGTCGCAGATTTCGCGCATCATGCGTTCGCGCCCGGCGCCGATCGTCCGGGCGAGCAAGGAATCGAGGATATCCGCGGGCACGTAGGACGGCATCAGGATGGCCCAGGTAGGCGCGATCGAGACGAGCGCCGCCTTGACCTGTTCGCCGCCTGCTGCGCGGCAGAGGCGGCCGAGCGCTTCGAGCACCGGATAATACGGTTCGGTGCCGCCATAGCCTTCGACACACCCGCCTCCCAGCACCCGCGTGTCCTGGGCTGCCGCGGCGAGGAACTCGTCGACGAGCGCTGTCTTGCCGATACCCGCCTCGCCTGTGATGAACACGATCTGCCGCGTGCCAGCCTCGACACGCAGGTGTGCCGCCAGCAAGGCATCCAGTTGCGGCGCGCGGCCCACGAAACGCTCCGCTCTGCGCGCAAAGAAGCCCGACTCGCCACCCATGGCGAGATTGCCGACCGGCGCGATGAAGCGATAACCCTGCCCACGATGCGTTTCAACATAGCGCGGCCGGCCCGCATCGTCACCCAGCGCGCGACGGATCGCAGCGACATGTCCTTTCAGCACTTCGGGCTGCACATGCACGTCGGGCCACACCGCTTCGAGGAGCGTGTAGAACGACATCAACTGCTGCGCGTGTTTCACCAGATGGCGCAACACAGCGAAGGTCTTGGGCGGGAGGTCGATACGGGTAGCAGCTTGCGCCGGATCCAGTCGCCACAGACATTGATTGGACAAATCAAGCTGAAAGCCGGGAAACTGAAACGACGAGTGGATGTGCAAGTCTGCGTTCAAGCCGGAAAATTCCTCGGGATCTGGATCAGGCCAAGGCGGGTGGCGAGCGTGACCGCCTCGGTCCGGTTTCTGACCGACAGCTTAGTATAGAGATGCTTCGCGTGCGATTTCACGGTCTCAGGCGCGATGCACAGTTCGACCGCGATCTGCTTGTTGGACAGGCCTCGTCCCATCAGGTCGACGATCAGGCGCTCGCGTTCGCTCAGTCCCGCGGCCGCGTTCGGACGTCGCGCCGCGAATGGCTCAATGGCCTGGCGCGCGCCGCGCTGCCGGTGCACCAGCAACAAGCCCGCATAAGGCAGCAATTCGCCTGCGTCATGCACGGACCCGATCCGCCGTTGCACGATCGCCTCGATCAGCTCCGCGACGCGCACGCGGCAATCGACGAGCGTTTGATGCAGACCGACCGATGGCGCGAGCTTGAGCAGATTGACCAATACCTCGACGGCTTCGGCGCGTTGACCCGTCACGAGCAAGGCCTCGACAAGCAGTAGTGCAACGGGCACCGCCGCATACAGACCGCCGCGCCGTACCGTGTCGAAATGAGCCTGCCGCAATGACGCAACATCGACGGTACCGGGCGAGCGGGCCAAAGCGACGTGCGCCCGCGCGATGGTATGAAACCGCACGATCTCGAGGGCAGCGCTGCTACCACTGGCGCTCGCCGCCCGCTTTTCACATGCGAGCGTGGCGAGACGTTCCAGACATTGCCCGGCCTGCTCGACGCGCCCGTTACCTGCTTCGATTTCGACCTGGTACGCGAGGCTCGCCGCCTGCAGCCGCGCCCAGCCGCGCCGTACACCGAGCGCCTCCGCCTCGCTGAGAATGACC
>NZ_JAMFSB010000045.1 GCF_026225065.1 Paraburkholderia sp.
GCCTGCAAACCCGCCAACACCGAGCCTGTGACGGACATCGGGGAAAACCCGCGTAGCCAAACCTGCGTCCGGCAGGATGATCGGCTCGTATGATACCGGCAGGCAGTCGAGCGTCAAGTCGACTAATGGATATACGCGCGCTAAAAACGAACTTCGCAGACGGGTCGGGCAATTCCTCACCAAAGCTTTCAAAAATTTTACGTTGCGCGAGCTTGTTTAGAGTAATCACACCGGAGCCTTCGTTTTGTGACAAATCCGACATGAAAAACTGTTACTGTTCGTTTTTTCCGGACATAGGTTGGAAGGCAGTCGGGGTTGCCAGCGCCCGCGGGGGCGCTGGCAAGCCGTGGGGACCGCTGGTACGCACCTATGTTTGCTGCGCATGACAGCGGGTCGCTTCGGCGGTCGGCATCGACATCAAACTCCATGAGAAGAAATCGTATGGCATTGCGTCGCGTCGCAACGGCGCTGCTGGTGGCTGGCCTGATCGGTGCGCAGACCGCACACGCCCAGGTGACACTCAACTTCGTCAACGCCGACATCGATCAGGTGGCCAAGGCGATTGGCGCTGCAACCGGGAAGACGATCATTGTCGACCCGCGCGTCAAGGGTCAGTTAAACCTCATCTCCGAAAATCCGGTGCCCGAGGACCAGGCGCTCAAGACCCTGCAGTCCGCTTTACGGATGCAAGGCTTTGCGCTGGTAGAGGATCACGGCGTGCTGAAGGTCGTGCCGGAAGCCGATGCCAAGCTGCAGGGCGTGCCGACCTACGTCGGCAATAACCCGGTGGCGCGCGGCGACCAGGTGATCACGCAGGTGTTCCAGCTTAAGAACGAATCGGCCAATAACGTGCTGCCGGTGCTGCGTCCGCTGATCTCGCCGAACAATACGGTGGCGGCCTATCCGTCCAACAACACGATTGTCGTGACGGACTACGCCGACAACGTGCGCCGGATTGCCCAGATCATCGCCGGCATCGACACGGCTGCGGGCACGCAGGTTTCGGTGGTGCCGTTGAGAAATGCCAACGCGCTCGACATCGCACCGCAACTGACGAAGATGCTCGATCCGGGCGCGATCGGCGCGACCGATGCGACGCTGAAGGTATCGGTCACCGCCGACGCGCGCACCAACTCGCTGCTGATCCGTGCGTCGAACGGCGCGCGCCTCGCGGCGGCGAAGGAGCTGGCGAAACAGCTCGATGCGCCGAGCGCCGTGCCCGGTAACATGCACGTGGTGCCGCTGCGCAACGCAGATGCGGCGACGCTCGCGAAGACCTTGCGCGGCATGCTCGGCAAAGGCGGCGACAGCGGCTCGTCGAGCGGGTCGAACAACGCGAGTTCGTTCAACGCGGGCGGCAGCTCAGGCAGTTCGTACGGCAGCAGTTCGACGGGTACCTCGGGCACTCCACCGCTGCCGTCAGGCGGACTCGGAGGCGGCTCGGGCTCGTCGCCGCTCGGCGGTGGCGCCAGCTCCGGCGCGGCCGGCGCTTCTGGCGACACGATCGGCACCGACAAGGACAAAAGCAGCGACGACAACCAGCCCGGCGGCATGATCCAGGCTGACACGGCGACCAACTCGCTGATCATCACGGCGCCCGAAGCGGTCTACCGCAACCTGCGCTCGGTGATCGACCAGCTGGATGCACGGCGCGCGCAGGTCTATATCGAGGCGCTGATCGTCGAACTGAACTCCAACACCAATGCCAATCTCGGCATTCAGTGGCAAGTCGCGAACGGTTCGGTGCTGGCCGGCACCAACCTGGCAACCGGCACCGGCAATAGCATTGTCAATCTGACGGCGGCCGCAGCTGCTAACGCGAGCACGGGCGGTCTCGCTACGGCACTGGGCAGTGGTCTCCAGCAGGGCCTCAACGTTGGCTGGATACACAACATTTTCGGTGTGCAGGGACTCGGCGCGCTGTTGCAGGCGCTGTCGCAGACCGCCGACGCGAACGTGCTGTCGACGCCTAACCTGATCACGCTCGACAACGAGGAAGCCAAGATCGTCGTCGGTACCAACGTGCCGATCCAGACGGGTTCGTATTCGAACCTGACGAGCGGCACCTCGAGCGCGGCGTTCAATACGTATGACCGCGTCGACGTGGGCCTGACGCTGCACGTCAAGCCACAGATCACCGACGGCGGGATTCTCAAGCTGCAGCTCTACACGGAAGACTCGGCGATCGTCACCGGCACGACCAACGCGACGACCAACCCGGCGGGCCCGGAGTTCACCAAGCGGTCGATCCAGTCGACGGTGCTGGCCGATAACGGCGAAATCATCGTGCTGGGCGGCCTGATGCAGGACAACTACCAGGTCAGCAACAGCAAGGTGCCGTTGCTGGGCGACATTCCGTGGATCGGCCAGCTGTTCCGTTCGGAATCGAAGAGCCGCAACAAGACCAACCTGATGGTGTTCCTGCGTCCCGTGATCATCACCGATCACGCTACCGCGCAGGCCGTGACGGAGAACCGTTACGACTACATCCAGGGCGTGCAGGGCGCGTACAAGTCGGATAACAACCTGATCAAGGACAAGGACGATCCAGTGGTTCCGCCGATGCCGATCGGCCCGGCCGAGGGCGGCGCGCCCGCGATGAACCTGTTCAATCTTGACGAGATGCGCCGTCAGCAGATGGCGCCGCCGGCTCCCGCTTCCCGGGCGCCGGTGTCGAATGGCGGTGCGGTTCCGAATGGTGGCGCGGTCCAGAGTGGCGGTACCGTCCAGAACGGCGGTGCGGTCCCGAATGGTGCTGCTGTTCAGACCAATCCCGTGCCGACCAGCTCGCCCGTTACCACGGCGCCGGGAGCGCAGCCGTGAGCACGCCGTCCACACCGTCGTCTGGTTCTGCGTCGTCAGCAGCGACCCGGGCCGGTGCCACGACGACGCCAGCGTTCGCGGCGGTGTCTGCCGAGCGCGGCGCGTCATCGGCAGTCGCCGCACGGCTCGTGCCCTATGGCTTCGCCCGCAGCGGCCAGATTCTGGTCGCGCATCAGCACGCCGACAGCCTCGAAGTCTGGATCAGCGAACGCACGAGCGACGCTGCGCTCGCCGAAGTCGGGCGCAATTTCGGCGCTCTCACGGTAGTGCGCTTGCCCGCTGAGGAACTCGCTCAGGCAATCAACCAGGCCTACGCACGCCACGATGGCAGTGCCGCGCAGGTGGTGGGCGAAGTGGAAGGTGAAGTCGATCTGTCGCGTCTGATGCAGGAGATCCCGGAGGTCGAGGATCTGCTCGAATCGGAAGACGACGCGCCAATCATCCGCATGATCAACGCCCTCCTCACTCAGGCGGCGCGCGAACAGGCTTCGGATATTCACATCGAGCCGTTCGAGAATGCCTCGGTGGTGCGCTTTCGCGTCGACGGTACGCTGCGCGATGTCGTGCGGCCGAAGAAGGCGCTGCACGGCGCGCTGATCTCGCGGATCAAGATCATGGCGCAGCTCGACATTGCTGAAAAACGCTTGCCGCAGGATGGCCGGATCACGTTACGCGTGGGGGGCCGGCCGGTCGACGTGCGGGTCTCGACGTTACCGACCGGGCACGGTGAGCGCGCGGTGTTGCGTCTGCTCGAGAAAGACGCGTCGCGCCTGAATCTGGAAGCGCTCGGCATGGGCGCGGACACGTTGGTGAAATTCGACAAGCTGATCGGCCGCCCGCACGGCATCGTGCTGGTAACCGGGCCGACCGGCTCGGGCAAGACGACGACGCTCTACGCGTCGATGTCGCGGCTCGAGACGGCGACGGCCAACATCATGACCGTCGAAGACCCGATCGAATACGACCTCTCGGGCATTGGCCAGACCCAGGTCAACGAACGGATCGGCATGACCTTCGCGCGGGCGCTGCGCTCGATTCTGCGGCAGGATCCGGACATCATCATGATTGGTGAAATCCGCGACCTCGAAACCGCGCAGATCGCCGTGCAGGCATCGCTCACTGGCCACCTTGTGCTGGCGACGCTGCACACCAACGATGCGGCCTCCGCCGTAACGCGTTTGACCGACATGGGCGTCGAACCTTACCTGCTGGCTTCGTCGCTGCTCGGCGTGCTGGCGCAGCGCCTCGTGCGCAGGCTCTGTCAGGTGTGCCGCGAAGAGCGCCCCGATGCGGACGGGCGCATGCAGTGGCATCCCGTGGGTTGTGAGAAGTGTGGCCACTCCGGTTACGCAGGACGGCGCGGCGTGTATGAGTTGCTGCTGATCGACGACACGATCCGTACGCTGGTCCACCGCAATGCTGCCGACTCGGAGATCCTCGCGGCCGGTCGTTCGCAAGGCATGCGCACGCTGCGCGAAGATTCCGACCGCTGGCTCGCTTCGGGCCTGACCTCGCTCGAAGAAGTGATCCGCGTGACGGGCGGAGCATAACCCCATGCCGGCATTTCGTTTCGAAGCGATCGATGCGACGGGCAAAGCGCAGAAAGGCGTACTCGACGCCGACAGTGCGCGCGGCGCCCGCACGCATCTGCGTGGCCAGGGGCTCACGCCGCTGATCGTCGAGCCGGCCTCGAGCCGCACGCGCGGCGAGCGCAATCAGCGGCTCTCGTTGGGGCGGCGTCTGTCGCAACGCGAGCAGGCTATTCTCACGCGCCAACTGGCCAGTCTGCTGATCGCCGGCTTACCGCTCGACGAAGCGCTCGGCGTGCTGACCGAACAGTCGGAGCGCGACTACATCCGTGAACTGATGGCGTCGATACGCGCTGAAGTGCTCGGCGGTCATTCGCTCGCCAATGCGTTGCAGCAGCATCCGAAAGATTTTCCGGAGATCTACCGGGCACTGGTGGCCGCCGGCGAACATACCGGCAAGCTGGGTCTCGTGCTGTCGCGTCTCGCCGACTATATCGAGCAGCGCAACGCGCTCAAACAGAAGATCGTGCTGGCCTTCACGTATCCGACCGTCGTCACGATCATTGCTTTCGGCATCGTCACGTTCCTGTTGAGCTACGTCGTGCCGCAGGTCGTCAACGTGTTTGCGAGCACCAAGCAGCAGTTGCCGGTGCTGACGATCATGATGATGGCGTTGTCGGGCTTTGTGCGGAAATGGTGGTGGGCGGTGCTGATCGCGGTCGTGCTGGTGGCGTATCTCGTGCGGTCGATTCTGGCGCAACCCGGCCCGCGTCTCGCCTTCGACCGCTGGCTGCTGACCGCCCCGCTGCTCGGCAAGCTGGTACGCGGCTATAACACCGTACGCTTTGCCAGCACGCTCGGCATTCTGACGGCAGCGGGCGTGCCGATTCTGCGCGCGCTGCAGGCGGCGAGCGAAACGCTCAGCAACCGCGCCATGCGCGACAACATCGACGACGCGATTGTGCGCGTGCGTGAAGGCACGTCGCTGTCACGCGCGTTGGGCAATACCAAGACGTTTCCGCCGGTGCTGGTGCACCTGATCCGTTCAGGCGAAGCGACCGGCGACGTGACGACGATGCTCGATCGCGCGGCCGAAGGCGAAGCCAACGAACTCGAGCGGCGCACGATGTTCCTGACGAGCCTGCTCGAGCCGTTGCTGATTCTGGCGATGGGGGGTGTAGTGCTGGTGATCGTGCTGGCGGTGATGCTGCCGATCATCGAGTTGAACAACCTGGTGCAATGAAGCGTTCAGGCGCGCGGCCACGAAGGGCGCGCGCTCGATCGCGGCGAAGCGGCTGGCGGCAGGTTTGCCTAACGCACGTAAATGGTGGGGCCGGCGGGATTGGCGGGCAGGAACACTTCGGAGCGGACACCGTTGCGGTCGATGATGATCGAACGGGGGCGCACTTCGTAGAGCTTGGCGCCTTGCATGATGGCGCTGCCGAGCGACACGGCTCGCGGCGGTTCGCCACCTGCGCTGAGGATGGCGGCGGCGCCTTCCTGGAGCGAGAGGATGCCGAACAGACGCACGTCCTGGTTGGCGCTGCGCTGAAGCTGGCCGCCGAACAGCGTGGCCGCCTGGTCGACCGAGACCGGCGCGTTCACGGCGGCAGCCGGCAACGGGCCGCCTCGCAGCGCGGCGAGCGTGACGACCCAGTAAGTGAGCGTCGCGCAGAACACCGCGAACAGTGCGAGCGACAGAAGGCGGATTTGGATGGCGTTCATGCGCATCATTGTACGGACTATTGTGAAATTTGCGTGGGGGGAACGTGCCCTAACCTGGCGCCTCGCGCCAGGTTCCGGCGTTTTCTCGCAACCCTTCAACTGCATGACATTAAAATGACAGAACGGGAGTGTTAAATCGCACGCTGATCCTGGTTGGCACGACACTCGCCCGACACGAAAATCTTCCTGAAAAGAGGTAGCAAGCTATGCAAATGTGGACCACTCGCCGCACCGAAATCGCGGGTCTGCGCAACCGTCGTCAGCGCGGTTTCACGCTGATCGAAATCATGGTGGTGATCGCGATTCTCGGCATCCTGGCCGCGCTGATCGTCCCGAAGATCATGAGCCGGCCGGATGAAGCGCGGCGCGTCGCTGCGAAGCAGGACATCGGCACGATCATGCAGGCGTTGAAGCTGTACCGTCTCGACAATGGCCGTTATCCGACTCAGGACCAGGGGCTGCGCGCATTGGTCGAAAAGCCCTCGACCGATCCGGTCCCGAACAACTGGAAGGACGGTGGTTACCTCGAGCGTTTGCCGAACGATCCGTGGGGCAATGGGTATCAATATCTGAACCCGGGCGTGCACGGTGAAATCGACGTGTTCAGTTACGGCGCCGACGGCAAACCGGGTGGCGAAGGCAACGACGCCGACATAGGCTCGTGGGAATGACCGGTTGAGTTTATTGCGCGCACTCTCGCTTATCGTCGGCACCATGTCTCTGTCCGCTTGCAAGTCTCGTGTTGCCCCGGCGCATCTGGCGAGGGTGCCATACGTGGCGCCTGGCGACACACGCCGGCAAAGCGTCGCGGTCACGCCGGGCGGACGTCGGCGCGTGAACCGGCAGATGGGCTTTACGTTGCTGGAGATGCTGGTGGTGCTGTTGATTGCCGGGCTGCTAGTGTCGCTGACATCGCTCGCGGTGACGCGCAATCCGCGTACGGATCTGAATGAAGAAGCTCAACGCCTGGCGTTGCTGTTCGAATCGGCTGGCGACGAAGCACAGGTGCGGGCCCGGCCGATTGCGTGGCAGCCGTTCGATGGCGGTTTCCGGTTCGATATGCACACCGACGACGGCTGGCGTCCCTTGCGCGACGATCTGCTTGGCGCGCGTCGCTGGGAAGGCGGCGTGACGAGCGTGTCGATCGATTATCCAGGTTCGGACGTGCACCCGTCGCGGCTGGTGTTCGGCACGGAGAGCATCGACGCGCCGGTGCAGATCACGCTGTTTTCCGCTGTCGGTCAGGCGCGGATCGTGGGAACGGGCAATGGCCGCTATGAGGTGCGTTGAGATGAGCGGCCAGATGAGGGATGCCGGGCGTGCACCGATACATCGGAAGTCACAGGGCGGCTTTACGATGATTGAAGTACTGGTGGCGCTGGCGATTATCGCGGTGGCTCTCGCTGCCTCGATGCGCGCGGTGGGCAATCTGGCGAACAGCGAGGTGGAGTTGCATCAGCGGTTGCTGGCGGGCTGGAGTGCGGACAACATGCTGGCGCAGTTGAAGCTTGCGCATAGCTGGCCGGATGTGGGGTCGAGCAGTTACGACTGTTCGCAGGGGAATTTGCAGCTGCTTTGTACGGAACGCGTGACGGCGACGCCGAATCCGGTGTTTCGCCGAGTGGAGGTGCTGGTAACGACACCGGGCCGCGCCGGCAATCTTGCCCAGATGGTGACGGTGGTGGCGAATGAAACGAACCGTTCGCTCTGAGCGCCGCGGCCGCCGGCCGGCGCGTGGCTTTACGCTGATCGAGTTGCTGGTCGCGATTGCGATTCTGGCGGTGATCGCGGTGCTGTCATGGCGTGGACTGGATCAGATCATCCGCGGACGGCAGACGATCACGAACGCGATGGAAGACGAGCGCGTGTTCGCGCAGTTGTTCGACCAGATGCGAATTGATGTGCGGCATGCCGCGACGGATGACGAGTCGGGGGCTGCCGCGGTGTCGGTGAGTGGGAGCGTGTTGCAGATCGTGCGGGAATTCGACATGCCGGATGCGGCGCCGCGCTTGCAGGTGGTGCGGTACCGGGTGATCGAGGGTCGGGTGACACGGTATGCATCGCCGCCGCTGGGCACGATGGGGGAGTTGCAAGGGGCTTTGCGAGGTGGAGAGGGAGACGGTTGGAGTGCAGTGCCATTGATGGGGGGAGTCGGCTCGATCGATGCGCGGTTGTTTGTGCCGAAGGTTGGGTGGACTACGCAGATGAAGGATGTGCAGGCGGCGATTGCCGAGAACGATAACAATCTCAAGGTTCCCCAGTTGGGGAGTGCACCGCTGCCGCGGTCGGTGATGGGGCTTGAGGTTGTGATTGGGGCGACTTCGCTGGCGCGGCCGGTTACGCGGGTTTTTCTCGTCGGAGAGTGATGAAGTGGTTTTTGGTTTGCTACTGCCGGGGGTCTTTTTTTCTGCTGCGCAGGCTGGGGGGGTGTTTGCTCTCTGTTTTGGTTTTGTTTGTTTTGGGTTTTCCTTTGGCCTTTCCTTGCTTTCTTATCGGTCTATTAGTGTCGCCCCTGTGCGGGGCAGCACCTACTTTTCTTTGCAGCGGCAAAGAAAAGTAGGCAAAAGAAAGCCGCTCACCCCGCCAGCTTATAAGTGTCCCCCACTGTCCATAATTCGGAGTGGTGCGCGCACGCAATCATCCCTCGCACCCTCCTCCTTAGTGACAAAGCAGTCATCCGTTCCAGCGTCGCGCTTCGCGCCCCGCCGTCGGGCACAACCCCCCGCTCAAGCTGCAGTGGGACTTGTTTCCGCGCCGCGCGCTCAGCAACCCACCAATGGTTATGCCTTACCGTCACGCACGAAGTGCGTAGGCGGGATGAATGAGTCCTTTGTCACGAAGACTGAGAGCGCGAAAGCCGATTTCGTGCGCGGACCACTCCGAACTATGGACAGTGGGGGACACCTACAAGCTGGCGGTGTGAGCCCGCTTTCTTTGCTTACTTTCTTTGCGGCGGCAAAGAAAGTAAGTGCCGCCCCGCACAGGGGCAACACAAGCAAACCACTAAGAAAGCAAGGAAAGGCCAACCCCGCAAGAACACGGACACACGCCGCACAGGCAAACAAAAAAGCGCAAACCGGCGTAGCCATAATCACAGCACTCCTAGTAGTAGCCCTATCAGCAATCCTGGTCTCAGGCATCCTCTGGCGCCAGCAAGTACAAATCCGCAGGATAGAAAACCAACGCCTGCTATCCCAAGCCCAATGGATCTCGCGAGGCGCGCTAGACTGGACACGCCTGATCCTAAGATCCGAAGGCGACACCTCCGCAGGAATAACCTACCTGGGCGGGGTCTGGGGTGTCCCCATAGCCAAAACACGTCTCTCTGACTTCCTGGGCCAAATAGGCGAAGTCCGCGCCGCCGAAGGCGCCGAAACGTACTTGTCAGGCTCAATAGAAGACGCCCAATCCCGCTTCAATCTGCGAAACCTGGTCTCAAGCCCCGCTCCAGGCATGCTGCAATTAAATGTATCGCAAATCCAGTCCTTCCAGCGTCTGCTCAGCCTGCTCGGCCTCAATAGCTCAGCAGCGCAAAACGCCGCGATCCAGGTCCGCAATAGCCTCGCCCACTCCGCGACGCGCTTCCAGACGACCGCCCTGACCAGCCCCTACACCGCGCCGGCCGTCGTGGGCGGCGCCGTCGGCGGGAATAGCTTCACCGATAAACCCGGTATCAGCGACGACGACAACAATCCCTCCGTCGTGCCCCTGCAAATGACGGGCGTCGATTCGCTGCTCGATGTACCAGGCTTCTCCCCCGACATGGTCGAGCGTCTGCGTCCTTTCGTGACGTATCTGCCCACCACTACCGCGGTCAACATGAATACCGCGCCCGCCGAAGTCGTCGCCGCCGTCGTCGAGGGGATGAGCCTGTCCAATGCGCAGGCGTTCGTTGCGCGCCGCCAAACCGTGTTCTTTCATAACGTCGGCGATGTACAGTTGGCCTTGCAAGGCGCAGGTGTCCCGCAGCTGTCGATCGACCCCAGTCTCTACGACGTCACTACCAGTTACTTTTTTATCCACGGCCGAGTCGATCATGAACGCGCGGAAGTGGATCGCACGACTCTCGTCTATCGCGATGCGCTCACGCACACCACCCGCGTCGTGAGCGTGCAGGATCAACTATGAATAACGCTTTTCCCGGAGAGAGTGGCCTTTGAGCACACTGATCGTCCTTCTGCCGCCGCGTGACCCGGCGGTGCCATCGCAGGAATGGCAACTGCCGGAGCTGCCGTTCGTGTTGCTCGACAAGTCGGGCCGCACGCAGCGCGCCGGCCGGGCCTCGCTCGCGCTGTTGCCGCGTACCTCGTCGACGGTCCTGATGGTCGCCGCCCGCGACCTCCTGATGATGCCCGCGACCCTGCCCCCGTTGAAGGGGCCGCGTCTGCGCCAGGCATTGCCAAACATCGTCGAAGATCAACTGATTCAGGATCCGCAGACCTGTCATATCGCGCTCGATCCGCAGCCGCTCGGCAAAGGGCGGTATCTGCTCGCTGTCGTCGATCGTGGCTGGTTCCGCTTCATCTGCGAAGCCTTCGCCGCAGCCGGTCATCGCAGCGTGCGTGCCGTGCCGGTCACGCGTTGCCTGCCGTCGGCTCCGGTCACCGCCGCTGCCACTGAAGCCGCCGCTGTGCTCGCCGAGGCCGAAGCAGCGTCGGCGACGCTGAAGCCCGCCGCAGCGGCCAAGCTCGCGGCTGGCCTGCCGGTCGAGCCGCCCGCGCCAGTCGTCGCGGCCGTGCTCGGCGCGGTCGTCTCCACTGCGCCCGCTCTGCTGCTCGAGGTGGCGCCGGAGTCCAGCACCACTCGCGTGGAAGTGGCGATTGCGCGCGGCCGTCAGGGTGAGGGGCTCGCGCTGCCGGCGACCGCGGTGAATAGCACTCTCGAAGCGCTCTCCGGCGCCGCGCCGATCACGCTTTATCAGCTCACCGAGGTGCCTGGTAGTGAGCCCGGCATGGGTGCGGGCGCTCAAGCCAAACTTGCCGGCCAGGTGAAAGGCGCGCAGCCGCTGCCGTTCGAGAAGCTCGCGCGCCGCGCGCTTGAATGCCGCTTCGATCTATGTCAGTTTGAGTTCGCCTCGCAGCCGTGGCGACTCGACCGCGCCACGCTGCGGCGTCTGCGTTTTCCGATCGTGCTGGCCGTTGCCGCGCTGGTGATCGCGATTATCGGCGTCAACGTGCAGTGGATGGTCCTCGCGCACCAGCGTGATGCGATCAACACGCAGATGACCGAACTGCTGCTCAACACCTTCCCGAAAACCACCGTCGTGCTCGATGCGCCCGATCAGATGTCGCGCCAGATGCAGCAGTTGCGCGTGGCCGCCGGTGAGTTGTCGCCGGACGACTTCCTGTCGCTTGCCTCCGGATTCGCGCGCTCGCTTGGACCGTTGCCGGTCAATGGCATCGCGGCGATCGATTATCACGACCGTCGGCTGGACGTCACGTTCAAACCGGAAGTCAAAGTCGATCCCGGCCTCGCGCAACGTCTGTCAATCAACGGGCTCTCCGGCGCGATCGATAGCAATACCGGCAAGTGGACCATCAGGAGCGGACAATGAAAGCTGAACTTGCTCAAACGTGGGCCGGGTTCTGGGACGGACGCACCGAGCGGGAGAAAACGCTGCTGCTGTGGGGTGGTGTGGCCCTCGGTGTGGTGATTGCGTGGTCGATCCTGTTGGGCCCTGCCCTCGACGGCCGCGCGCATTTGCGCGAGAGCCTGCCGGCAATACAGCGTCAGCTCGCGCAGATGACGGCGCAAGCTGATGAGGCGCGCAGCCTGTCGTCGGCGGTCCAAGGCGTGACGCCCACTGGCGGCGCTCTCAAGGATGCGCTCACCGCGTCGCTCACCGAACACGGCCTCGTGCCGCTGCAAGTGCAGTTGATGGGCAACGCGGTGCAGGTCGAGTTGAAGAACGCGTCGTTTCCCACGTGGACCACCTGGGTCGACGATGTGCGCAAGCAGTTCAAGGTGCAGATTGCGGAAGCCCACATCACCGCGCTCAAAGAAGACGGGCAGGTCGACCTGACGGCATCGCTGCAGCCATCGACCGCCAAATGATGGTGCTGCCACAGGATCTCGCATGAATTTCTGGACGCGGCGCCTGCGCGCTGCCTTGCCGTGGCTGCTGGTCGCGGTGTTGTCGAGCGGTACGGTTTTGCTGGTGCTGTTGCCCGCGGCGTGGATCACGCCGCAGTTCACGAAGGCGAGCGGCGGTCACGTCAATCTGGTCGATCCCGCCGGCTCGCTCTGGAATGGTTCGGCCACGCTGATGCTGGCCGCTGGATCGGACACCAGCTCGGCGACGCTTCTGCCGGGCCGGATCGAATGGCACACCGCCTTCTGGCCGCTCTTCACCGGCCGCGTGCAGATGACGATGCTGCAAAGCGAAGCGATGCCCGTGCCGATCACCGTCGACGCTACCCGTCGCGGCGCCGTGCTGTCGCAAGGTTCGATTGCCGTGCCGGCGGCATTGCTCACTGGCCTGGGCGCGCCGTTCAACACGCTCGATCTGCAAGGCGAAGTGCGGCTTGCATGGAGCGACTGGCGCAGCTTCGACCAGGAAGCGTTCGGACAACTGACGGTTACGCTAAACGATGCCAGTTCGCGGGTCTCGCTGGTCAAGCCGCTCGGTTCCTACCAGGTGGTGATTCAGGCGCAAGGCAACAGCTCGACGATCGATCTCTCGACGCTTAAAGGCCCGTTGATGCTCAAGGGTCACGGCATGGTCGGGGGCGGCGTGTCATCGTTTAACGGCACGGCGAGCGCCGCTCCGGAAGCGCGCGACAACCTCGCCGGCCTGCTGAATCTGCTCGGGCGGCCGAGCGGTCCGGATACGGTGGCGTTGACCTTCGTGCACTGATCGCGGCGCTACGCAGCACGGGCGTCGCCCATGGCATGGAAAGGCAAAAGGGGCATAGCCGTGTGACGGCTATGCCCCTTTGGTCTAAATGCGGTTTGTGTGCTGCCTGATCCGACGCGCTTGCGTCCCTAGTCGCTTCGGACAGCCGTCGAAGCCGCGGCGGTTGCAGAAGCAGCCTCCGGCGGCGCGACGGAGCCGGTTTCCTTAGCCATCTCCGACACATCCCAGCCGCCGCCAAGAGCCTTCACCAGGCCCACTGACGACACCATCCGCTCGCCCGCCAAGGTGGCCAGTTTCTGCTCGGCAGTGAACGCGGTGGTCTGCGCGGTCAGCACGCTCAGATATGCGACGGTGCCCGACTTGTACTGGTTCGTGACGATATCCAGCGCCTGCTGGGCCGAAATGACGGCCTGCTGCTGCACGCCGATTTCCTGCTCCAGAATGCGCTGCGATGCGAGGTTGTCCTCGACGTCCTGAAATGCTGCGAGCACCGTTTGACGGTAGACCGCGACGTCCTCGTCGTAGGCGGCGCGGGCCGCTTCGGTCTGCGCCGAGCGCAAACCCCCGTCGAAGATCGTGCCGGCGAGTTGCGGGCCGAGCGTCCAGAAGCGCGCCGGCGCAGTGAGCAGTTGCGACAGCACCGAACTCTGGAAGCCGCCGCTCGCGGATAGCGTCAGTGATGGGAAGAACGCGGAAATTGCCACGCCGATCTGTTCGTTGGCGGCCTTGGCGGCGCGCTCGGCCGCCGCGATGTCGGGTCGGCGCTCCAGCAGCGCGGACGGCATCTGCGCGGGTACGGAGGGCGGCGTTGCGGTGAGCGGCACGGGCGGAATCGAGAAGGTCGAAGCGGGCTGGCCCACCAGCACCGCAATCGCGTGCTCGTCCTCAGCGCGCGCGATGCCGTTGTCGATTGCGGCGGCCTGTGCCGATTGCAGTTGCGCCTGCGCCTGAATCACGTCCGAGCGTGCGGCGACGCCCTGTGCGTACTGGTTCTGCGTGAGCTTGAGCGATTTCTCGTAAGCGACAACCGTGTCGTCGAGCAGCTTCTGCATCGCATCGAGCTCGCGCAGCGAGAAGTAGGTTTGCGCCAATGTGCCCTGCGCGGACAGTCGCGCGTTGGCGAGCGTGGCGGCGGCGCCCTGCTGGCCGGCTTCCTGCGCGCTGACGGTACGGCTTACCTTGCCCCACAGGTCCGGCTCCCAGCTGGCATCGAGTGACAGGTTGTAGCTGTTGCCGACGCTCGAGCGCGTCCCCGAGGTCGAACTCGCTGCCGAGCCATTGCCCGACCGGGTGAGGCCAGCCGAGCCGCTGATCACCGGGAAATACGCGGCGCGGGCTTCACCGACCAGCGCACGGGCTTGCCGGTAAGCGGCGGCATATTGGGCGACGGTCTGGTTCGAGGTATTCAGCTTGTCTTCGAGCGCGCTCAGTTCTGCGTCGTCGTAAATGGCCCACCACTGGCCGCGGTCATGCTGATCGGAGGGTTGCGCAACCTTCCAGCCGGGCGCCGCTTCCTTATAGGACGCGGGCACGTCGGAAGTGGGCGTCTTATAGTCTGGGCCCACCGCGCAGCCCGTCACCAACGCGGCGAGCGCAGCGGCAACTGCGAGGGTCAGGGCGCGCCGAGCAACGGCCCGCGCGTGCGAGCTTCGGTCAAACTGCATTCAATCAATTCCTGTCGATTCGGCCGAGGCGCGTTCCAGTGTGACCACGAGATCCCGGGAAGGTCGGCGGGCGGAGCGCCCGGATGACAAAGCGAGACGGGACATCGCGACGATCCGGAATGGTAGCGTACGCGATGCCGATGACGCAGAAAATTGAAAGAGTAATGCGCGGCGCGCGGCGGGTGTGTAACCGGTCTTACGGAGACGGTTACGTGCCGTTACGGCAGGGGTGTGCGCCCGTGAGGCTTGGCAGCCCCGCCGACTGTTTGGTCGACTGTTTGGCCGGCTGGGCGGCGGGGCCATTGCGGCGATGATCGATCCACGCAAAGAACAACACCCCCAGCGATCCCCCCGGCAGCACGAACATCACCACGTAGAGCGCGAGTTTCCACCAGCGGTACGGGCCTTGAAAGCTCTGCACTGCGGAGTCGTGAAGCGAGCGGCTCAGGCTGCTCAGGGTGTTTTTCAGGTACAGCATGGTGGGAATCCTCTGCGCACCGCCCGGTAGGGTGCGCGGCAAAGCGGTCAGAACATGGTCTCGGGTGGCGCGAATCGCGCGTAACTCGTTGCCTGTAATAATATTGACTATGCAATTAAATTTCAAGATACTTTGCTGCACGTCAGCATGCCGTGTTGTTTTTTGATCAGCGTGGCCAAACGAATTTTGAGATTGACTTGTCTGCTTAGGCAGCTAAAATTCGGTCTGCTTCCTGATGCTTCAAAGCGAGTCTTCGATGACCGATGGTCCCTATAACGCTGACGAGATTCACCTTGAGTCGAGCCTTGGTTATTACCTGTCGAAAGCGCGCAATGTGCTGGTCGAACGGATGGATCGTGCGGTCAAGCCGTTGGGTCTCACGGCGCAGCAGATCGGTGTGATCCTGATGCTGTCGTGCGGGCGGGCGCATACGCCGTATGAACTGTCGCGCGCCATGTCGTACGACAGCGGTTCGATGACGCGCATGCTCGATCGCCTTGAAAAGAAGGGCTTTATCGTCCGCACGCGCAGCGATGCCGACCGCCGCATGGTCAAGCTCGAACTGACGCCGCAAGGGCGGGAAGTCGCCCAGCAACTGCCGCGCGTGGGCGCGGCGGTGCTGAACGAACAGTTGCAAGGATTTACCGCTGAAGATACCGCGACGCTGACGAAACTGCTTGGCCGCCTGATCAAGAACGGCTCGGGTAGCGGGGCAGATGACGGATTTATCGCCTGTCCGGGGGCAGAGAATTCACTGTCGCCGGAAGACAGCAAGTAACCGGGCAAGAAAGCACGACGTAGCCACGAGACGCGTTTTTCACGCGTCGAAGTTTAAGCAGGTATCTGTCTGGGCAGAAAGTGACGAAACATCTATGCCACCGCATCTGGCGGGGAAATATGCATGCTGAGTCAAGCTTCTTCCGGCAGCTTTGCATGGATTGGTGTAAGCGCTAAGGTGCTAACTCCGATCGACAGGAGATTCGATCATGGCCGCTACGGCTCCCGCAGTTGCCGCACCCGCCGCTGAACCGGCGCCGCTAGCCGGCGGCGCGCTGGCGTTGCTCACCCTTGGCCTCGCGCTCGGCACGTTCATGGAAGTGCTCGATACGTCGATCGCCAACGTTGCTGTGCCGACCATCTCCGGTAGCCTCGGTGTCGCCACCAGCCAGGGCACCTGGGTGATTTCGTCGTATTCGGTTGCCTCGGCGATCGCCGTGCCGCTGACCGGCTGGCTCGCGCGCCGGGTGGGTGAGGTGCGCCTGTTCACGTTGTCGGTGGTGCTGTTCTCGATCGCCTCTGCCTTATGCGGCTTTGCGCAGAACTTCGAGTCGCTGATCGCCTTCCGGCTGCTTCAGGGACTCGTCTCAGGTCCAATGGTGCCGCTTTCGCAGACCATCCTGATGCGCTCATATCCGCCTGACAAACGCGGCCTCGCGCTCGGCCTGTGGGCGATGACGGTGATCGTCGCCCCGATTTTCGGGCCGGTCATGGGCGGCTGGATCACTGATAACTACACGTGGCCATGGATCTTCTACATCAACGTGCCGATCGGCCTGTTTTCGGCGGTGTGCGCGTTCGTGCTGTTGCGCGGCCGTGAGACCAAAAAGACGAAGCAACGTATCGATGCAGTCGGCCTCGCCTTGCTGGTGACCGGCGTGTCGTGCCTGCAGATGATGCTCGACCTCGGCAAGGATCGCGACTGGTTCAACTCCAGCTTCATCGTCGCGCTGGCAATCATCGCCGTGATTTCGATTGCCTTCATGCTGGTCTGGGAGACGACTGAGAAAGAGCCGGTGATCGACCTGTCGCTCTTCAAGGATCGCAACTTCGCAATGGGCGTGCTGATCATCTCGTTCGGCTTTATGGCGTTCTTCGGCTCAGTGGTGATCTTCCCGCTCTGGTTGCAGACCGTGATGGGCTACACGGCTGGCATCGCGGGTCTGGCCACCGCGCCTGTCGGCTTGCTGGCGCTGGTGCTATCGCCGCTGATCGGCCGCAACATGCACCGCCTCAATCTGCGGATGGTGGCGAGCTTCGCGTTCGTCGTATTTGCGTTCGTCTCGTTCTGGAATTCAACCTTCACGCTCGACGTGCCGTTCAGTCACGTGATCGGGCCGCGGCTCGTACAAGGCATCGGTGTGGCCTGCTTCTTCGTGCCGATGACGACGATCACGCTATCCAGCGTGTCCGACGAGCGTTTGGCGAGTGCCTCGGGGCTGTCGAATTTCTTTCGTACCTTGTCGGGTGCGATCGGTACGGCGATCAGCACAACGTACTGGGAAAACGACACGATCTACCACCACGCGATATTGACGGAATCGGTGAGCACCTACGCTCCGAACACGACCGCTTATAGCGATTCACTCACGAGCCTAGGCTTTGCCGGCCAGGGCTTGTCCGCGCAGTTAAATCAGATCGTGACGCAGCAGGCGTACATGATGGCGACCAACGATTTCTTCCGCATCTCGTGCGCCGCCTTCATCGTGCTGGCCGGCTTGGTGTGGATGACGAAGCCGCGCAAGGGTGCGGGTCCTTCGCTGGGGCATTGAACGGCTTTGAACCGCGCCGCTGGTCGGGCGGCGCGTTTGGTTACTGCGATACGGGCACGTCGCCTGGCGTGCTCACCGATTGCGCAGGCGCGGACTCTAGCGGTTGACTGGCTGGCGTGGCTACGCCAGTGCCTTGCGGCGGCACGGTGATCGGCGTTCCGCTTCGCACGAATTCCTTGAAATCGGCGCCCGCTTCCCACGGATTCGGCTTGCAGCCCAGCGAGCTGTCGCAATGCGCGGCGAAGCCGATGGTGGCGGTGCCGTCGTTGTTCGAGGTCCTCGTGATCTGATACGCGAGCGCGCGTTTGCCGCCGTCGGGGCCGGCGGTCTGGATCAGTGAATCGGTGGCGGCTTCGATCTTGTAGGCGGAATGGCTGCTCACCCAGCTCTGGGCGCGTTGCCACCAGACGGTGCATTCGCTTGTATTCGAACAGGTGAGCGGTGTGGTGGCGATCTGCATGACGTCGGGATTCACCTGCCCGCGCGTCGTGCAGCCTGTGGCCAGAACACACAATGTTGCCAACAGAGCTTTCTTCATCGCGTTGCTTCCTCCCTGCGTGTAGACGACCGGATGCGCGCAGCCCGCGCGCCGAGGGTCATTCAGTGTAAGGGTTGGACCCGTGCAATGGGGTGGCGTTTCATACGCTCGGTCGAAAGGTTGATCACGGGCAGTTCTTGCCGGAAAAGTGATGCCCGCGTGCGCTGATTGGGTAGCGGTTACCGGGTGTTCTGAAGAAGCGCTGCTGACGATGAAAAAGGCGGCTCGCTGTAACTATGGCCGCTTTGTTTTGCTTGCGCGATCATGTCACCGCGCCGCAGTCCGCAGGTTTTCAGTACCGGTACGAGGGCGAATACGTGCGCGTGCGCGTGGCTCAAACGCTAAAGCGATTCAACGTATACGCGCGATACGCCGCCACGAACGCGTCGAAAGATCCGACCTCTTCGCGCTCGAGTTTCGCCTGCTCTTCCAGAGACTTCACGGCCAACTCGCCGAACGCTTTTTCAACGCTCGCATCAAGCGGCCGCGAGCGGAAATACGCCGCGTGCGCTTCGCTTTGTTCAAGACCGAATTCGAGGAAGGTTTGCTTCTCGTCGCGCAGGGTTTGCAGCACGCGCGCCGAAGGCGTCAGAGACGGATCGGCCAGCTTCGCGCGCTGCGCGACGAGTGCACGAGCGTGCGCGTCGCCTCCGTGTAGCACGTCCAGCGCTTTAGCTGCGATCTCGATCTTCGCGAACAGTTCGTCGGCCCATGCGTGCATCGCGAACGGCTGGCCGTCGCGCGTCAGTTCGAGGGCGGGCCTGCGCCCTTCCATCGTGACGCGCCCGAAGTTCTGGTTGGCTTCGCAATAAGCGTCCGATGGCAGCGATGGACTATCGTCGAGCGCGCAGACCAGCAGGTACGCGTCGAGAAAGCGCGCGGTTTCAAGCGCGATGCCAGTCGGCTCGAACGGATCGATATCCATGCAACGCACTTCAACGTATTGCACGCCGCGCGCGGCAAGCGCATGCAGCGGGCGCTCGCCGGGATAGGTGATGCGTTTAGGGCGGATCGTCGAGTAAAACTCGTTTTCGATCTGCAACACGTTGGTGTTGATCTGCACCCACTCGCCGTCGCGTTGCGTGCCGATTTTCTCGTACGGCGGATACGGTTGGCTAACCGCCTTGGCCAACGCATCGAGGTAGCCCGGCAGCGTGTCGTAGTCGGCCCGCAGCGCCGCCTGGGCAGTGGTGTTCGAGTAGCCGAGATCGCTCATCCGCAAGCTGGTGGCATACGGGCGATACAGGGTGTCGACGTCGAACGTCTCCAGCGTATGTTTGCGGTCGCGCAAAAAACGCCGGTCAAGCACGGGCGACGCGCCGAACAGATACATCAGCAGCCAGTTGGTGCGACGGAAATTGCGGATCATCGCGAGGTAACGATCGGACTGATAGTCCACCGCGCTCGCCGTGGACTGCTGTTCGGCGTGCAGCAGGCGCCAGACTTCTTCGTTCAGCGAATAGTTGTAGTGGATGCCGGCGATGGTCTGCATCGTACGGCCGTAGCGCAGCGCAAGGCCTACCCGGTACACGTATTTCAGCTTGCCGATGTTCGACGCGCCATACTGCGCGATTGGGATGCCGTCGTCGGTGGCGGGCAACAGGCCCGGCATCGAGTTGTTCCACAGGATCTCGCCATCGAGCTTTGCGTAGACGAAACGGTGCAGCTCGTCGAGCTTCTCGAGCGTGATAGCAGCGTCGTGCTCTGCCGGTGTGATCAGTTCGATCAGCGCTTCCGAGTAGTCGGTGGTCAGCGAGGGATGGGTGAGCGCCGAGCCGAGTGCATGCGGATGCGGCGTCAGGGCGAGTTGGCCGTCGTGCGTGACGCGCAGGGCTTCTCTTTCGATGCCACGCAGGCCGGTCGTCAGCGCGTCTCGCTGCGGGCCGGCAGCCAGCAGGGCCAGGCGGTGCGAAAGCAGGTCGGTCGGGCGAGAAGGTGTTGTCTTTGGCATTGATGCGAGTCGGACGTTGTCGGCCGCCATGTGCCGCTCACGTGAGGCTATGTGTGGTCGACAACGTCCGGCGGAATTTTCAGTAGCGGGCACTTTAACATCTCGTCACCAGGCCTGCTTGAGGCCCGTTCGACCGCCTCCCGAGCGGCTTTTTCCGAGGTGCTGCGAGCTGCTGTCGTCTCGTCTACTCTACGCCGCACAAAGCTCACGCGCGATGCGCGCTTGCCCCACCCGCGTGCTATGCGTGGCCTTAGCCGCCGCGCGCTGCGCCCGCGCGGTCCGCCACTTCATTCCACAGATGCATGGCTGCGTATGCGCGCCAGGGTCGCCATGCGTCGGTTCTTACCCGTTGCTGGGTGGGTCGCAACAGAGCTGGATCTCGCGCCGCGATGGATTGCATCAGCACCAGGTCCCAGGCGGGCCAGGCGTCGGCGTCGCGCCATGCGCGCATCGCCACGTATTCGACGGTCCACGGGCCGATGCCGGGTAAGGCCAGCAGCGCGGCGCGCAAGGCGGCGGTGTCGACGGCTTGACTGTCGAGCGGCACGGCACCGCTCGCTACCGCTGCGGCGAAGCCTTGCAGCGCCGCTACGCGCTTGCCCGGCATGCCGATCTGCGCCATGTCCGCGGCGGCAAGTGCCGCCGGCGTCGGAAAGCGCCACGCGGTGCGCTCGTGCGGATGGTCTTCGATACGAAGACCTGCGCGCTGCACCAGCCGGCCAATGATCGTAGTGGCCGCCTTCACGCTCACCTGCTGCCCGACGATGGCGCGAACCACCAGTTCGAACGCCGACCATGCGCCAGGCACGCGCAAACCCGGCGCGGCTTCAATCAGAGGCCAGAGCCACGGATCGGAGGCGAAATGCGCGGCGATCGCCTTCGGATCGGCGTGCAGGTCGAACATCCGGGCAATCGGTGCGCTCAGCGCCTCCGCGTGCTGGCCAGCAGGACCTTCGATGGTGGCGACGAGGCACCGTTTGCGCGAGTGCGGACGGACGGTTAGCGTGCCGCTGTCGCCTGCCCAATCGATGGCGCGACGGTACGCGCCGTCCTCGACCGCTTCGACGCCGGGCGTGGCGCGTCCATTGAAGAAACGCAGGATGCGCGGCCAGTCGAAGGGGGCTTTGAAGGGCAGCTCGAGGATGACGAGGTCGGTGGCAGTGCTCACGCGGCGTGATCCAGATTGGGCGTGGCAGACGCGGCGGGCTTGGCTTTGCGTTTGCCTGCGGCGGTATTGGTTGCGCTCGCGTTCGCTGTTGGGGTTGCGTTTGCCTTCTTGGCCGCCCCGCCGCCATGGATCGCGCTACCCGCGACGCCTGTTGCGACACCCTCACCCGTACCCGCATGCTGAGCCTCGGCGTCCAGCAGCGCGACCTTGCGTGGCAGTCCCCAGCGATAACCGGCGAGCGCCCCGCCCTTTTGCACGACGCGATGGCACGGAATCGCCAGCGCGACCGGGTTCGACGCGCAGGCGCTTGCCACGGCCCGTACCGCACGCGGCGAACCGACCGCCTCGGCGATGTCCGAATAGCTGCGTGTCTCGCCGTAGGGAATGCGCCGCAGCGCGTCCCAGACCCGCTGGCGGAACGCGGTCGCGGCGATATCGAGCGGCAGATCGAAGCGCTGACGCGTGCCCTGCAGATAGGCTTCGACTTGGGCGATAAACGGTGCGAGCCGCTCCGCATCCTCGACCAGTTCCGCGTTAGCGAACTCGCCGCGCAATTCACTGGCAAGTGCGACAGGGTCGTCGCCGAAGCCGATCTTGCAGATACCTTTGGCGGTGGCGGCCACCAGCACGAATCCGAGCGAGGTTGGCGCGCTGGCGTAATGCACCGTCAGACCCGCCCCTTTGCGGCGGTAAGCCGACGGCGCCATGCCCAACTCTCCCGGTGCGCTCTCGTACATACGCGAGGGCGAGCCGAAACCGGCGTCGACGGTGGCGCGTGTGACGTCCGTGCCGCGCTGGAGCGCATCGCGTAGCGCGGCGCCGCGTTGGGCCGCCTGATACTGCCGCGGTGACACGCCTACCACGCGCTTGAAGAGCCGTTGCAGATGAAACGGGCTGACATGCACGGCGTCGCTCAACTGCGTGAGCGTGAGGCGCTCCTGCGGATCGGCGTCGAGCGCCGCGCAGGCGCGGTTGACGATCTCAAGCTCGCGCGGCAAGCGGCCTGGCTGGCAGCGTTTGCAATCGCGATAGCCGGCGGCACGGGCGGCATCTGTCGTAACGAAGAAATCGACGTTTTCACGACGCGGCTGGCGCGACGCGCACGATGGGCGGCAGAACACGCCGGTGGTTTTGACGCCGTAGAAGAAGGCGCCGTCGGCGTGCGGGTCGCGCTGGGTCAAGGCTTCCCAGCGTTCAGCGGCGGTGGTCCAGGCAGATGTCACGGTGTGGTTCATGATGTCCTCGAAGAGACAGTTTCGATGGTCACCAATTTAGTTTGCATGCCGCCAGACTACGCTCCGGTTCTTGCTCTGTCATTGCGCGGGCCTTGTGGCGATGGGGTTTTGGGACCGGTTCCGCATCTGTTGCGACAAAACGCCACCCTATCGGGTTTTCCCTTAAAAAGTTATTGCGTCGCACCAACCCCGTGTGTATAGTAGGCCTTGTCTCCTCCATGTCTCCTCCTGATATGGATTCAGCCTGCTCCCTGAGAGCGGGCTTTTTTTTGCCTATCGCTTGCTGATTAGGCCCTGTATTTCGCCTCTCGTGCAATACGAGGGCATACGCCCAGCAGCCCGCCTTTCTCCTACACTCGAACTGATCGTTAGAGAACCGGCCAAGGGGCGTTTTTTATGAAGATCCACATTCGCGAGATCGACCACATCGTCATTCGGGTCGCCGATCCCCAGACCGTTACCCGCTTCTATTGCGATGTGCTCGGTTGCAGCGTCGAAAAAGAACAGCGCGATATCGGGCTGATCCAGTTGCGGGCGGGACGCTCGCTGATCGATCTACTGACGGTCGGCGCCAAAATCGACCGGCCGGATAGTGGCACGCCGGGCGAAGGCCGGAATATGGACCACTTGTGCCTACGCGTCGAGGGGTTCGACGGCGAGGCGCTGAAGGCGTATCTGAGTGAACGCGGTGTGCGTATCGGCGAGCTGGGCGTGCGATACGGCGCCGATGGTTTCGGTCCGTCGCTGTATCTGTTCGATCCTGAAGGCAATATGGTCGAACTGAAGGGGCCGCCTGAGGGTGCTGCCTGACCGGGCGCGCTTGATCGAACGCGCCCTCTTAGGCGTTCGCCGGCGCCTTCAACACAGTCCATTCAATCGGCACCGGGTCTGAATCGGCGCTGCCGAGCCAGGCCGCGCCGTCCTGCACCGTGCATTGCAGGCGCATGGTCCGTTCAGCCAGCTTGCCGAGCGCGGCGCCGACTTCTTCGCCGAGCGTCCAGACCGTGACATTGCGTAGGCGATCCACCTTGTTGCGCACCCCCTGCCACCAGATCTCGGAAGTCCGGCCGCCGTAGGCGATCACCACCACCTCGTTGGAGCGGCCGCTTGCCTTCGCGATACGCCGCTCGTCTGGCTGGCCGACTTCGATCCAGGTTTCGATCGCTCCAGTCAGATCCTTTTGCCAGAGATCGGGCTCGTCGATGTCCGACAGGCCTTTGCAGAACTCGAGGCGTTCCTGTGCGAACAGCGCAAACGCCGCCACTCGCACCATCATGCGTTCGTCGGTTTCCGACGGATGGCGCGCGATGGTCAGCGCGTGATCGGCGTAGTAGTGCCGATCCATGTCGGCAATCTGCAGTTCCGCCTTGTAAATCGTCGATTTGAGAGCCATGCCACACCAGGAGCCCGCGCTTGCGGACCTCACAGAAAAGGAATCATCGGCGGCTCGCTGCCGCTTACCGTTTTGTTTGTACATCGCTCGCTCCTCCACAGGGCTGCTGGGGACGGCGCGTGGTGCCAGAAAAGCTGGCAGCGAAACGACGCCGGCCGGACTGCAGCCGTGGGGTGGCGAGGACGGATCATGCACGAGAACGCCTGCCCTGGCTGCTTTTTTCAGCCATAGCGGAGCATTTAGCGTGCCACCGTGGGGTCGAAGGCCGCACCATATACGTCGACGGCCGCTGTGCGCAAGGCTTCCAGCACCACGGACGCCGCTGGCGACAGCAGTTGCGACTGGCGCGTGATGATACCGAACGTATCCATTCTGCACGGCAAATCGACCGGCATCCGTTGCAACATGCTGTACTGTTGGTATTGCCGCGCCACTTCGTCCGGCAGGACAGCGAGCATGTCGCCTTGCAGCAGCAGGCTCGAAATGGCCAGAAAGTTGTTCGTATTGACGACGTTTTGGGGCGGATTGAGTCCAATCTGCGAAAACATCAGGTCAAAACGGTGGCGCAGCACGCTGCCGGGCGGATGCAATACCCAGCTCGCGTTCACGACGTCGCGCAGTGTCAAACCTGTCTCATTTTCGAGAGGATGGCCGGTCCGCGCAACGACGCATAGCGGTTCATCGGCGAGCGGCTCGTAGCGCACCTCGGTCTTGAGCGGATCCTGCCGTTCGAGCACCCGGCCAATCATGATGTCGAGTTCGCCCTCGGCAACCCGCTCCAGCATGACGTCGGACGTTTCGACCTGCAGCCAGATCTGCAACTGCGGGTAAAGCTCCTTCACGCTTGCGATGGCGCGCGGCACCATCGTCGCAGCGGCCGCGGCGATCACGCCGATGCGTACCTGACCGGTCAATCCAGCGCGCAGGGCCGATATTTCGTCATGTGCGTGACTCAGGTTTGACAACACCATGCGCGCGTGCCGGATCATCACCTCGCCGTACATCGTGGCGAGCATGCCGTGTGGGGTGCGGTCGAACAGGCTGACGCCCAGCATGTCCTCCAGCTCCTTCAGAAGACGCGACGCGGCGGGTTGGGTGATGCCGAGCGAATCGGCGGCGCGCCTTACGTTGCCCTCCTCTTCCATCGCCGCCAGCAACATCAGCTGCCGGGTTTTGAGGCGCCCGCGCACAAACCAGTTCGAATGACTACGTGTCATGTTTATCCCGATAGCGTGGCCGAAAGCCGTCTGGTGCGGCGGTTTCGATCATGCCATACCGGAATTGATATTCGGAATGCTGGAAAGCGCTATGAAACGCTATGTTTACCGACGTGAGGTGTTTTGCGGATGAGGCGGATGGATCACCGTAGGGATTTACGTGGCTCAGTGCGGGGGAGGAAAACAAAACGGCTAAGCGCATGCTTAGCCGTTTCCATTTACGTCGACGGACGACGTAATGTGTCTTTAATTCCGCAAATTCACCACACGGTCCCTTTTAAGGGCCGTGAATTGCAGCAGGCTGCCCAGGTTTTAAAACCTGGTTGTACAGTCTTTACTGTTTGATGAATCGATCGTTAGCCCAGAGGCCTTCCGTATCGCTATTGCCAGAATTGACGAATTCCACGTCATGTCCGACGACGCGCACAACGCGGAAACTCGAATTCTCCGGGGTCGAGATGCACTGATAGCCAGAGAAGAATTCCTGCATTTGCTGCTGTTCGCCAGCCTGTGCGTGGTGATCGGCGGCGTCGAGTTTATCCTTCGACAGGCAGCCATAAGCATTCGCCTTGAACTGGATGGTTTGTTGCGGCTTGACCATCGCGTCCTGGGCCTGCACCGCCGATGCGGCCAGCAATCCCGTCACAGCGAAAAGAAGAGCGACTTGCGATTTCATATTTGCCTCCGTGCGGGTTATTACTCAGGTTAGCTATGTATTTAACTTCTAGGCATACCCGCATCTTGCACTTTAGAAGAAGTTGAGCCAGCAGCAAGCACATCTTGTGTGCGCTTGCAACAGTGGCGAATTGCCGCACCGGTTGTCGCACGATATTGCGACGTCCTAAATGATGAAAAAGGCGACCTTCGCGATGGATTCCGTAAGGCTGTCGGACGCGCTTGTCTTTAACTGACAATGCTTTGCGGGGTATATACGAGTAAACCAGCATCACTAATTAAGCGGCTTAATACGAAAAATCCGGACACTTGATGCGGCGCACACAAAGTCATTCACCAGATAATTGAAAATGAGGCAAGTATCGGTTTAATTGCAGGACAAAAAGAGTGCCAGCTCTGTCCGACGATGCCGGCGCGATGAATTTCTCCGGCGAAAAGTCGCTTGCACTCGCCGAAAGTTCATGGATAAATCAGCCGACTTTCGGAGATCTCCCCATGACACTTGCTCACTGGCTACCCTTTGCGATTGCTTCGGCAATCCTTGTCGCGATCCCAGGACCGACGGTACTGCTCGTTGTTTCGTACGCGCTCGGACATGGGCGCCGTTTTGCGCTGGTGACAACTGCCGGCGTGGCGCTCGGCGACCTGACGTCGATGACCGCATCCATGCTGGGCCTCGGCGTGATTCTCGCCGCGTCCGCGGCCCTGTTTACGGCGTTGAAATGGGTCGGCGCGGCTTATCTGATCTACCTTGGCGTCAAGTTATGGCGTTCCCCGACGCGCGATATGGAGGCGTCTGACGCAACAGACCCCGCGAACATCGTCGAAACCCGCCCCAGCCGCATTTTCGCGCATGCTTTTGCGGTGACGGCGCTCAATCCCAAGAGCATCATTTTCTTTGTCGCATTCGTGCCGCAGTTCATCGATCCTCATGTGGCGGCGACCTCGCAGATCATCGCTTTTGAAGCGACGTTCGTGCTGCTCGGTACGTTCAACGCACTCTGCTATGCAATGCTCGCCTCGGTCGCCCGACGGGCGATCCGCAGCGCGAGTGTGCAGCGCGTTGTGAATCGCGTCGGGGGAAGCCTGTTGATCGGAGCGGGGATTTTCGCCGCCACATGGAAGAAGGCGAGCGCCTGATAGCGCGGTGACGGTCTGGCGGGGTGCTGTGAGGTAGTTGAGCGCGGCAAGTGGAGCGCGCTCGGCTGCGCCACGTTGGCCACTGCGCTGAACCACGGCGCGCAACCATCGCGGTCAGTCACCGCGCGGATTCGCGGCGAAGAACTCGTGCTGGAACATGCACATGCGCAACGCATTGTGATATTTCCCGTTGCCGAAAAACTCCTCGATCAACTCGGCTTCGTGCCGGAAGCCGCATTTCTCGTACACATGGATCGCGGCGGCGTTCGACTTGTCGACGATCAGATAGATCTTGCGCAGATTCAGCACTGAAAATGCGTAATCGACGGCGAGCCGGGTCGCGATCGTTGCATAGCCACGGCCCTGCGTCTGCGGAGCGATGATGATCTGGAATTCGCCGCGGCGGTGGATGTAGTCGAGTTCGATCAATTCCGCGACGCCGACCGTTTCACCGTCGTTGTCGATGGCGACGAAGCGTCGTTCGCGCTGATCGTGCACGTGCTGGTCGTAGAGCTGCGAAAGCTCGGAGAACGTTTCATAGGGTTCTTCGAACCAGTAACGCATGATCTTGGCGTTGTTGTTCACTTCATGGACGAAGCGCAGATCCTGCCGCTCCAGCGGCCTTAACGTGAGGCTGGTATCGCGTTCGATAGTCATGAGATCCCCCTTGAGAATTATTGGTTTTAGATTGCGCCGGATTGACCGCGACGGGAAGAAAAGAACTGCGATACGCGGGCGGCCAGCGAATTCCAGCGAGCCAGGGTTAGTCCCGTGTGCGCCGTGGGAGTTCTTGAAGTGCCGTCTGAACAGTTGCAGCCTGACGTTCGCCGGACAAGGCGTGGCGCGGGTTTTGCAGGAGCAGGGCGTCCGTTTGTCGCAACTGGGGTCCCTGTGTTCGTGAGTGCGCCGGCGCACGCTGGGCACGAGAAGTGCGCCTACAATGCAATCACGGATTGGGCGAAAGGAGAGCTGTGATGGAGCACCTGATACTGGGCGCATTTCTGGTTGTGCCGCTGCTGATAGTCGCGTTCCTGTTCTCCGATGAACTGTGGCAGGAACATCGTCAGCGCGCGCAGAAAGACCACCCGCGGCACATCGATTGGCACCATCCGTTGCGCAGCTTGTTGCATCGCAATTGATGCCGGTCTGCGTTCTTTGAGAACGTCGGACGGGGATCTATGCGAGCGCCGCAGTCCGCGTCGTAGACCTCCTACGCCTTGTTGGCGGCTGTAACGCGGTATAGCCGCGCGCATGAGCCTCAGCGCTCGCCGGCGAGCTGGGCACGGATACGCTGCGCGAACCCCTCTAGCGCGGCTTGCGGCGCTACCTCACGAGCGTGCAGGCGCAACGGCACACCTTCCCAACGCGGGATGACGTGAAAATGCACATGCGCGACGGTCTGGCCAGCGGCCGCGCCGTTGAACTGCCCGATAAACATGCCATCCGGCTTGAGCGCGTCTCTGACTGCGACGGCGATCCGCTGCGTCATGCGGATGCATTCAATGGTCGCCGCGTCGGAGAGATCGAATATTTCGGCCGCTGCTTCTTTCGGCACCACCAGCACATGGCCGTCCGCTTGCGGCATCAGGTCCATGAAGGCCAGCGTGGCGTCACTCTCGGCGACCTTGATGCACGGTAGCTCACCACGCAAAATCCTTGCGAAGGGGTTCGTCTCGTCGTACGTCATTGCGCTCCTCGAGGTGGCGTGCAGGGGATTTTTCACTGCCGCATCATGATTCGTGTCGTTGCCGGGCGCAAGCGGGAGCTTGCCGCTGGGGGCAGCGCAGGCGCGGGTAGCCCGCATTAGTGGGACCAATCTACGGGGTATGCAAAAATTCGCGTCCCGCGTACTAAAGTTTGCGCGGAACAGGCCGACATCCTGGCTATGAACGACGAACAATCCATCCCATTCGGGCCTGGGCATCCGCAGTATCTCGAGGCGCGCGCGCTCGCGCTGAGCATCGCGGCAATTCGTAAGGCTCAGGGTAAAAGAAATCCGGTCGACTTTGTGGTTGGTTCACCCGACTGGGAGCGTGCAGGCGAAGATTTCGCGCGCGACGTGTTGCGCGTACTCAGCCGCGAATAAGCCCGTTCGAGGCTCAACGCGCGGTTTTACGTAACTGGCCGTTCGCTGCCGGGTTACGCACGGCATCAATGCCGATGTCGCATCCAGTCCACGTGATGCGTGTCCAGCCAGCGTTGCCGGCGCTCTCCACGATCGCCGCCGTCGCGACGGTGATGCGAAGAAACCCACAACGCCACTCCCACCACCGCCATGACCAGCGGTCCGAGCAAATAAGCCATCACCGATTCAGTCATAGGACCCTCCGTCGAGGTCGCGACCGTAGTTACAGAGAATGGCTGTATTTTAGGCGATTCGCGAGCGAAAGCACTGCTTTAAACGCTTGGGCCCGACGACGCGGGTTAGCGCGGTCAGCGCGCCCGGGTCGATGTCCTGGTAATTGGACGCTCACCTGTTAAAAGCGCCAGCAGCGACCTAATATAAGTATCGGGGTATACCGATACGAGGTGGCCATGGACGAGACCATGATGGGCGTCGTGCTGGGTTTCTCGGTACTGTCGATCGCAACGTTATTCGTCGTCGCGCACTACCGGCGTGAACACCTTCGACAACGTCTGATCCGCAGCATGCACGGGCAGCGCCTGCACGAGTTCACGCGCTCGCGATACTGGCGCACGGTGGGGAGCGATGGCCGCCAGCGTCATCAGGTATCAGCGGATATTGTGTTTTTCAAACCACCTGATGAGCCGGTCCCGGTTGATGTGGGTCGCACGTATCGCGGTGCCGAACACGATGAGAATGGTCGCCATCGAAATGGCCAGCATTGACTCGGTCATGGATGCCTCCCTCAAGCACGTAACCTTGCTTGCAGTTTAGGCGTTCCAGGGGCACCAACAAAAAGGCCGCCAAATCGGCGGCCAAAAAACGGTACTACATGCGCGGGGGATCACGCACGGAAGGACTCTAAGCCATTGCAAAAGAGGATGTGGCCCAAGCGCCGCAGAGGTCTGAGATTTGTCGGATTCGGACTGCATCCGTAGTCGATCACTCGCACATGCCCGCCAGGATGGCGTCAGACGAATTGATGTGGATGGCTAACGTTTGCGAGAACATGTGCACTGCGAAATGTCCGATGAAAGCGGCAAGGTGTCATCGAGGCGTCATTGAGTTCGCGTGTTGCGGAGTTGAGGGTGGTCTTTCTTGCGGGAACGGTTTTTTTGATCGCCGGGCGATGCTTGCCGGTCTGTCCTCTTCACGCAAAGTATAACCCAGTGAATAAGACCAGGATAGTTATCTGGGTTGAGTTTGGCGGATATATGGCATGTGCTGTGTACCAACTAAGGGCGCACCACAGCCCGTGTGAGCCGCTCACACTTCACGCAATTTAAAGGTGGCCGAACGCCTAAGTTGCGGCCCGGGATCGATTGCTCTCCCTCCTCGGCTCGTCTTTGATCTGCGCTTCTACGAAATCCGCCCATCGTTGCAACACGCTGCGTTGGACGGCGGCGTCTTCCGCGCGCGTCGATTCGTTTGCGGTCTCTTTTGAAGCGCGTGCGAGCGCTGTCGCGATGACATCTGCGGGTTGATCCATCGCGAGCAAATGGGTTTCTGCTGTACGCCGGAAGTCGTGCAAAACGAAATGCTCGACATCCAGCCCGAGCGCTTTTACCGCCTGATTGAGCGTGCTTTTCGCGATGGGACGATCGTCACCCCTGACGGTGGGGAACACGAAGGTTCGGCTGCTCTTCGTTTCGCGTAGTTCGCGCAGTATCGCCACCGCCTGGCGCGGCAAATACACTTCATGTTCGCGGCCGTTTTTCATTCGGGCGGCGGGGATTTTCCACAGGGCCGCCTTCAGATCGAACTCGGTCCAGTTCGCTTCGATCAGCTCGGACTTGCGGACCATCGTTAGCATGAGAAGGAGCAAAGCGAGCTTCAGCGGCCGACGGATGCGCGAAGAGTCGATGGCGCGCAACGTGGTGCCGAGTTCCTCGGCGGTGAGCACGCGGGTCCTGCTATCCGCCGTGGCGATGAGGCGCGCCAGAACGGTCGTCGCAGGATTGTGGGTGGCGAGTTGCCGCGCAATCAGGAATTCGTAGAGCCGCTTGATCACATTGCGCGTATGCAGCGCCATCTTTGGCGAGCCCCGCAACTTGATCCGTTCGCAAATTGCGAGGATGTCGTCGGAGGTTACTGCGGCGATCGGCTTGCTGCCGATGGCCCGCAGTACGTCTTTATCGAGCGCGCGTCGTGTCGTGCGCTGGTATTCGTCGGACTTGCTCGCCATGGCAGCCGACATATATAGCTCGGCCGCGTCGCGCAGAAGGTCGACGCGTTTCTCGGCGCCGCGATCGCGGCGGGCGGTCGCGGCCGGCGACACACCGGCCGCGACCATCTCGGCGTATTTGCGCGCCCGTTCGCGCGCGACTCGAAGCGAAATTCTCCGATAGTCGCCAATGGTGGTGAGCGGTTGCCGTTTGCCGTCGAGCGTATAGCGAAAGCGCCAGACTTTGTTGCCGGTTGGCATGACCTCGAGCACGAGGCCGTTGCCGTCGGCGATGGAATAGCGGGTTGCGCGGGGCTCCATCGCGCGGATCTGCGTTTCGCTGAGGGGAGGGACGATTTTGGGCATGGCTGAGTTATTGGTACACAATGCATTCGATATTGTCGAAATGTTGGTTTGTGTACCAATATTGGGTGTTTTAACCAGTGATGAAGTATAGCGATGCCGGATCGAATTGAGCTGATAAAAATGGGTAAATTGAATAAATTACGGTAGCGGAAATGCAGCGGAAAGCAGTCTCGATACGTAACCACTCAAAATTGACGCCTTGATCGGAGATATGGGCATGGTGTACCTCCGTGATCAACCCAGGCGCGGTTCGACTCGTCGGCCGCTGAGATGGCTTCTCATTTCTCCAGCTTCTTTTGCACCCGCTCGAGTTGCTGGATACTTGTTTCGGGCGTCGGAAGAGCCTCCGGCATCGTGCCGCCCAGTTCGCGGATCGTCTGGCGTACCTTGCTTCCGACTTCGAAGTGGGTTTGATTCGCTCTCTGTTTTCCGCTTACTTCGTCGCGTCGGAGTTTTTCCTCGGTCTGGGTGGCGCGGAAGAGATTTGCTGCCAGTTCCGTGCTGCCCATGTGGTCAAGGATTTTTGGCTCCTTTTCAAAGCCTTGCGCGAGTGAATCTCCTTGGCGCCCAACCCTCCGTAAAGGCCGCGATAGCCATGATCCTGAAAGACCGCGTAGTCGACAGGCGTCTCGACCCCGGCGCCGCGAGCGGCAGCACTGAGGGCTTTGTTGTGATGGGTCAACTCCCCTCGCAACATAAGGCGGCGCTGATCCTCGGACATCCCGGCAAAGGCTTTCTCATCGCCAAGTTCCTGGCGGCGCGTCTGCAATGCGAAATACGTCTGCCCGTTGGCGATGACCGCCTTCGACGGATCGCCATTCTGGACAACGAGGTAGCAGGCGTAACGGGACAGCGTGTAGTCAGAGATGCCTCGCTTTGCTCCTGAACCCAAAGCCACCATTTTGGTGACTTCACCGAAATGGTCCTGGACAGGGTGGCCGGATCGTGCACATGCAATCTTTGATTTTTCAATGACCTGCAGGAAGTTGCGCCAGTCCTGGTAATCGAGCAACGGCGCAAGTTCACGCGCAAACCAAGACTCGGATCCGTCTTCGTCGCTTTGCTTGATGCTTTCTAAGGTGGGGTGAGGCGGCGCAGAGATGGGTTTGGTGTTTAACACAGGCGAGTCCCCAAGGTAGCTTCGCGAATTAATGGCCTAGGGCGTGGCCAGTACCTGACAACGATTGTACTGTGTTTTTATACAGGTCATGCCGGCCGAAAGCAGTTTTTAAAAACTCGCGCTGACGCCCGCCGACCGTTTACTTTCCAATACAGAACCGGCTAAAAATCACCCCCAAAAGATCGTCAGAAGTGAACTCACCGGTAATGGAATTCAACTGTTCCTGAGCAAGCCGCAATTCCTCGGCGAACAGGTCGAGTGCCTGCGCATTCTGGTCAGCGTGTTGCGCCGCCGTGGCCAGATGTTCCTGCGCTGCGCGCAGGGCGATCAGATGCCGCTCGCGTGCGAGGTACACGCTCTCCGCGCCGGCTTGCCAGCCGGCGATCCGCAGCAACTCGGCGCGCAGCAACGCGATGCCGTCACCCTGTTTCGCGGACAGACGCACCTCGCGGAGATCGACGCCTTCCGCCTCATCCAACGTATGCACGGCCGGAGCGATGTCCGTCAGATCGGTCTTGTTCATCACCCGCAGGACCGGCACACCTACCGGAAAACGGGCAGCAATCGTATGGTCCTCGGCATTCATACCGGTGCGTGCGTCGAGCAGATGCAGCACTACGTCCGCGCGCTCGATCTCGTTCCACGTGCGCTCGATGCCGATCTTTTCCACCTCGTCCTCGGTTTCGCGCAATCCGGCGGTGTCGATCACATGCAGCGGGATCCCTTCAATCTGGATGGTCTGGGCGACCTTGTCGCGAGTCGTGCCGGCGATTGGCGTGACGATGGCCAGTTCGGCGCCGGCGAGCGCGTTCAGTAGCGACGACTTGCCGACGTTAGGCTGACCCGCCAGCACCACCGAGAGCCCCTCACGCAGCAGTGCACCCTGACGCGCTTCGTTGAGCACGTGGGCGAGCTGCTCGCGGATCCGCGCGAGCTTGCCGCGTGCATCGGCGGCCTCCAGAAAGTCGATTTCTTCTTCGGGGAAGTCGAGCGTCGCCTCCACCAGCATCCGCAGCGTGATGACCTCTTCGACCATGGCGTGGATGTCGCGCGAAAACGCGCCCTCCAGCGAGCGGCCCGCCGAGCGCGCGGCCGCCTCGGTGCTCGCTTCGATCAGATCGGCGACGGCCTCGGCCTGGGCCAGATCGAGCTTGTCGTTGAGGAAGGCGCGGCGGGTGAACTCGCCTGGCTCCGCGAGCCTTAGCCCGACCGCGCGGCCGGCGTCGATGCATCGTTGCAGCACCAGTTGCAGCACGATCGGCCCGCCGTGGCCCTGCAGCTCGAGCACGTGCTCGCCGGTGTACGAATTCGGCGCCGGAAAGTACAGCGCGATACCGCGGTCGAGTGCGTTGCCGTTGGCATCGAGGAAGGGCACATAGCTCGCGTGACGCGGCGCGAGGGCTTGCCCCGTGAGCGCTCGAATGAGCGGCTCGGCCGCGGCCGCACCGGGGCGCCCAAACGAAATCCGGACCACGCCGATTCCGCCACGACCGGGCGCAGTAGCAATGGCAACAATGGGATCGGAGTCGGTGGCGAGCATGGGATCGGGGGCGGCAGCAGAGGAACTGGGAGAACGAAACGCCCTACAAAGGGCGCGAGGCATTGTAACGCGAGCGGTTCGCGGGGCTCCGGCGAGGGTGAAGGCGAGGCATTTAGGCATCTCGCGTGTTTTTATCAGACAAATAAAGATTTATCTCAATTACGATAAGATGAGTCTCCGAATGAATGAGACTGTCCGGGTGGATTCAATACGCCAGATGGCCACGGCAGAAGGAAAAAAGCGCAAACTGAGTAAATTGCGCAAGGCGTTATCTGGCGCTTATCTCAAGCTAAAAATAGCGTAAATGCGCGAAATTGTAGCCTAAACGGTTGTCCACTGTTGGCGCGCTGGATTGCACAATTCGGCCCATGCCGACCTCTAAAGAAAAATCAGCGTTCGCCAAAAGACTGCAAGATCAGATTGCCCGGAAGAACATCAAGGGCGGGACTCAACTCGCCAGGCAATTCAATCTGCTGCATCGCGGCGAGGCGCCTGTGTCGCCGCAGACCGCGCATAAGTGGCTGACGGGCCGAACCATTCCCACGCCGGACAAGCTGCAGACCTTAGCTGATTGGCTAGGCGTTGGTGTGCACTGGCTGCATTACGGGCCACCACCACCGGTGGGCGCGAAGTCGAAGCCGCTGGCGCCAGGCGAGAAATACCCCCTTACCCCGGAGGCGATCGAACTTGCCTCGAAGATCGAAGCGCTGGATCCGAAAGACCGTCATTTCCTCGAAGAGTTTGTTGAGCGGCTCTACGACACCGGCAAAGAGTGACTTCGACGCGCCGGCCGCGTGAGAATCCAACAAAAAAGCCGCCCGGCGCAAACCGGGCGGCTTTTTTTCAGCTGACTTGAGCGGAAAAGCGAACCCGTTCTGGGTTCGCTCCGGCAATTCAGACCACGGCGCTTACGCCGCCTTGGCCTTCGGCTTGCCCATCATCCGCGTGATGTAGTACTGCTGGGCGATAGACAGCACGTTATTGACCACGTAGTACAGCACCAGACCGGCCGGGAAGAAGAAGAACATGACCGAGAACGCGATCGGCATGAACATCATCATCTTGGCTTGAACCGGATCCGGCGGCGTCGGGTTCAGACGCGTCTGCAGGAACATCGAGACGGCCATCAGCACCGGCAGGATGAAGAACGGGTCTTGCTGCGACAGATCGTGAATCCACAGCATCCACGGCGCACCGCGCATTTCCACCGACGACAGCAGCACCCAGTACAGCGAGATGAACACCGGGATCTGGATCACGACCGGCAGACAGCCGCCGAACGGATTGACCTTCTCGGTCTTGTACAGCTCCATCAGCGCCGAGTTCATCTTCTGCGGATCGCCCTTGAAGCGTTCGCGCAGGGCTTGCATACGCGGCGTGATCGCCTTCATGCGCGCCATCGACTTGTAGCTGGCCGCCGACAGCGGGAAGAACACGGCCTTGATCAGCAGCGTGAGCAGCACGATCGACCACCCCCAGTTGCCGACGTAGCTGTGGATCTTTTCCAGCAGCCAGAACAGCGGCTTGGCGATGATCGTCACCCAGCCGTAGTCCTTCACCAGTTCCAGACCCGGGGCGATGCCTTCCAGCATGCGCTCCTCTTCCGGACCGGCGAACAGCTTCGCAGAGACGTCAGCCGACTGACCCGGTGCAATGGTCGGCACGGCTTCCTTCACGCCCACCCGGTACAGCGCCGGGTCGATCTTGTTCACGTAGATATCGCGCTTGACGCCCTGCTGCGGAATCCACGCCGTCGCGAAGTAATGCTGCACCATGGCGATCCAGCCGTTGTCGGCCTGGTTCGCATAGTCTTCCTTGTTCTTGTCGATGTCGCTGAACGTCATCTTCTGGAAGTGGTGCTGATCCGTGTAGACGGCCGGCCCAATGAACGTGTGCGAGAAGCGCGGCGTTTCGACCGGCTGGCTGTCGCGCACCAGTTCCATATAGACGGTCGGCGTAACCGGCGCCGTACCCACGTTGTCGATCTTCGTATTCACGCCGATCACGTAGCTGCCGCGCGTGAACGTGTACGTCTTCACGACCTTCACGCCACCCTTGACCGGCGACTCGAAGCTGAGCGAGAACGACTTGGCGTCGCCCGTCAGATCGTGCGGCTGGTTCGGGACGGGCGTGTAGATGTCCGTGTGGTTCGGGAAATCGCCGCCCAACAGACCTGTACGCGCCAGATACGTGTGATCCGCGGTATGGTCGAACAGGGTGATGACGAGGTCCGGCTGCTTACCGTTGCCCTTGTTGATCAGCGACAGCTTCGACAGCGTACCGCCGCGCGTGTCGATCTCGCCGCTGTAGACGTCAGTCGTAAACGGGATCAGTTGGGCCTGGGCAGCGGGCGCTGCGCCCGGAGCGGAGGTGTCGGTCTGCGGCAAATCCGCAGGCTGGGTTCCCGGCGTGGTTGTTCCCGGTGCTGCGCTGGCCGCGGTTTGCGTCGGCGTGGCGTTCGGGAAGAACATCGACGGGCGTCCGTGGTCGCGTTGCCAGTTGTCGAACAGCATGACCGCTGACATGAAAAATATGACCCATAGGACGGTGCGTTTGATATCCATGCGTTGTCTCAGTGTCGATGGAACGGCGCGTCAGCGCTTTTCAGAAGTGGGAGGCGGGACAAGATCGATGCCGCCCGCCGAAAACGGGTGACAGCGGCAAATACGCCTGGCGGCGAGATAAGTCCCGCGCGCGGCGCCATGATACTGGATTGCTTCGCGCGCGTAATCAGAGCAGGAAGGGTAAAAACGGCACCGGCTGCCGAGCAGGGGACTCACGGCAACCTTGTAGAAACGCAATAAAGCGAAAAGTACCGTTTGCATGACTAGTGCGGCCGAGCGGCGCCGCCCAAGAAGGAATACCGGGTGATGCTCAGGCGACCGGGCCGCTTGACTGGCCCCATGAGCGACCAGATGCGCGGCCGAATGAGCGACCAGACCATCAGCCGCACGAGCATCTCCATAAGCGTCATTGCGTGGCGGGCGCATCCGCGGGCGGCGCCTCACGACGGGCAATTTCGCGCGCTGCCTTGTCGAGCAGCGCCTCTATTTCGTTACGGCACAGCGTCTTCAACGGCGGCGACGAAGCGGCAGGCATTGCCTTCTTGTCGAAGCGCGTATGCAAACGCAGCAGCACATCCCAACCGCCAAAGTCTGCGCGACGCAGCCGGAAGGCTTCGCGCGCGAGGCGTCGCACCAGATTACGTGTGACCGCGCGCGGAGCATACTTCTTGCCGATGACGAGACCAAGGCGCGCGTCATTGCCGGTGGGCCGGGCGTACACGACGAAGTGTTCGGTGCGGCGCCACGGGCGCAAACGAAAAACGGATGAGAATTCATCCGTTTTTAGCAGCCTTGCGGCTTTGGGGAAGGCGGCCTGCGCTCGCAACGGAACTGAATCCTGCTGCGGCGCTCCAGCCGTTCCCGCGCTACCGCGGGCATCGCGTTGCACAGACGGAGCGCGCAATCCGCTCGCCAGCCTTAGATGGCGAGGCGCTTGCGGCCCTTCGCGCGGCGTGCGTTGATGACCTTGCGGCCACCTGCGGTCTTCATGCGAACGCGGAAGCCGTGGGTACGCTTGCGACGGGTAACGGAAGGTTGGTAAGTACGTTTCATGTTGCTCTCACTTGGCAGAGAAATAACCGCGCGAGCATCGCGGAAAGTGCAATGGCCGGTGGTTCAAAAATTGGTTTTCGCGGAACCCGCTATTTAAACCGGTTTTCTTTTGGTCGTCAATAGTTTAGCGGTGTATTCCACAGGCTGGGCCGCTGGCAAACGTTTGATCCGTCCCTGTGGATAACTCCCTTTCCTGGTTGTTTTGGCGGTAGAATCTCGTCCTACTTCCCAAAAATCCTGCACGCCGCTCCGGCTCGCTTGCCCCGCAAACCCTTGTGGCACAAGCGCCTGGAGCCGTTCCGCCTGGCCGCTCAGGGCCTTGTTGTGTATCTGCAACAGGGGCGCCGGCGGGGCGCTGTGCAAACATAACGACAGCAACCGATGAACGATTTCTGGCAACACTGTTCCGCACTGCTAGAGCGTGAGCTAACGCCCCAGCAGTACGTGACGTGGATCAAACCGTTGGCCCCGGTTGCCTTCGATGCGGCAGCCAACACGCTGAGCATCGCAGCACCCAACCGCTTCAAGCTTGACTGGGTCAAGAGCCAGTTTTCCGGCCGCATTTCCGACATGGCGCGTGATTTTTGGCACGCGCCGGTCGACGTTCAATTCATCCTCGATCCCAAAGCGGGCATGCGCAGCGCGGCTGCTGCGCCGGCGCCGTCGCGTCCGTCGCAATTTGCGGGGAACGCCGGCACGGCTGCCGTGGATGCGGCCGTCGGTGCGGTTCAGGCCGCGCATGGCGCCCGTACTAATGGCGCCAATGGCGGCGGGCAGGGCGCTCACGCGAGTAACGGCGCGCGCCACCACAATGGTGACGACGGCGGCGATCTCGATCTGCCCAGCCTCGACGCCAACGAAGCCGCCGCGGCACGCCGTACATGGCGGCCGGGCCAGAGCGCCGCCCAGCAAGGCAACGCGGAGAGCGACTCCATGTACGAGCGTTCGAAGCTCAACCCGGTGCTGACCTTCGACAATTTCGTGACCGGTAAGGCCAACCAGCTGGCGCGCGCCGCCGCGATCCAGGTGGCGGACAACCCCGGCATCTCGTACAACCCGCTGTTTCTATATGGCGGCGTGGGCCTCGGCAAGACTCACCTGATTCATGCGATCGGCAACCAGTTGCTGATGGACAAGGCCGGCGCGCGGATTCGCTACATCCACGCGGAACAATATGTGTCCGACGTGGTGAAGGCTTACCAGCGCAAGGCGTTCGACGACTTCAAGCGCTACTACCACTCGCTCGACCTGCTGCTGATCGACGATATTCAGTTCTTCTCCGGCAAGTCGCGCACCCAGGAAGAGTTCTTCTACGCGTTCGAAGCGCTGGTCGCCAACAAGGCCCAGGTCATCATCACGAGCGATACGTATCCGAAGGAAATCAGCGGGATCGACGATCGCC
>NZ_JAMFSB010000354.1 GCF_026225065.1 Paraburkholderia sp.
TCATTGCTCGACCTGTTCCGCGAAGAAGCACAGACGCAAACCCGCGTGCTCTCCGACGGGCTGCTTGCGCTCGAGCACACACCGGACGATGCCTCGCAACTCGAGGCCTGCATGCGCGCGGCACACTCGCTGAAGGGTGCAGCGCGCATCGTCGGCGTGCAGGACGGGGTGGATATTGCGCATGTGATGGGGGAATGCTTCGTGGCCGCGCAGCGCGGCACGCTGGTTTTGTCGGGTGCGCATGTTGATGAACTGCTGCGTGGGGCCGACTTGCTGCTGCGCGCCGGCAACGCCGATCCGGCGGCCGCGCTGACGCGAGCGGAAGTGGACGCATTCGTGGCCCGACTCACCGCGTACGGTGCGACTGAGGCTACGGCAACGAACGAGGCGCACCCTGCACACGCAGGCATCGCGGCTGGCTCGCCGTGGGGCGACACCTACGCCGCTCCCGAAGAACCGGACGAAGACGCGACGATGCGCGCTGCACTCGCCATCCTCGGCGCTGAGGTTGCCCGACTGCCAGTTGGCTTTTCCGACGAACCAGCGCCAGCCGTGCGAGACCTTGCCGGTGAAGAAGCGCCTGCGGCGGAGCCGTCCATCACACCAACACCCGCGCTCGCACCGTTGCGTGACGCCAATCCGGATGCCCCACGCGACACCTCGCTGAACGTCCACGGCCCGCGCGACCCCGATCGCATGCTGCGGGTTCGCAGCGACAACCTCGACCGGTTGCTGAGCCTGTCCGGCGAGTCCCTCGTCGAATCGCGCTGGCTTAAGCCGTTCGCGGAATCGCTGTTGCGCGTTAAACGCACCCACCGCGACGCGGCGCGCGCGCTCGATACCTGCTTCGAATCGCTAGCAGAGCGTCTCGATCCGCAAGCGCTGGCCGCGCTCGACGCCGTCCGGCAGACCCTCGGCACGATGCAGCATCTGCTGGCGACGCGGATCGACGAACTCGACCGGTTCGACCGGCGCAGCTCGCACCTCGCGCAGCAGCTATACGACGAAGCGCTGCAATGCCGGATGCGCCCGTTCGGCGACGCGACCCACGCCTATCCGCGCATCGTGCGTGACCTCGCGCGCTCGCTCGGCAAACGGGTGCGCTTTTCGATCGTCGGCGAATCGACGCAGATCGATCGCGACATCCTCGATATGCTCGACGCGCCGCTCGGCCATTTGCTGCGCAACGCGCTCGACCATGGTGTCGAAACGCCCGAACAGCGCCTCGCGGACGGCAAGCCGGCTGAAGCCACGCTGACCCTGGAAGCACGCCATAGCGCGGGCAAGCTGCTCATCAGCGTGAGCGATGACGGCGCGGGCGTCGACCTCGACGCGGTGCGCGCGGCCGTCGTCCAGCGGCAGCTTGCCGATCCGGAGACGGCCGCGCGCCTGTCGGACCACGAACTGCTCGATTTCCTGCTGCTGCCGGGTTTTTCGATGCGCGACCAGGTGACCGATGTTTCCGGGCGCGGCGTCGGCCTCGATGCCGTGCACGAAATGGTCAAGGCCGTACGCGGCACGGTGCGCATCTCGACCGAACCCGGCCATGGCACGCGCTTCGTCCTGCAGTTGCCGCTCACGCTCTCGGTGATCCGCAGCCTGCTCGCGGAGGTAGGCGGCGAAGCCTACGCGTTCCCGCTCGCACACGTGCGCCGCACGCTGGAGCTGGCCCGTGGCGACATCAACATGCTCGAGGGACAACAGCATTTCGCCTTCGACGGCCGGCCCGTCGGCCTCGTCACCGCGCATCAGTTGCTCGGCACCGAGGCGCCCGCCGAAGTGCGCGCCAATGTGGCGGTGGTGGTCATTGGCGACGAACGGGGCACCTACGGCGTGGCGGTGGACCGTTTCCTCGGCGAGCGCATGCTGGTGGTCCAGCCGCTCGACAGCCGTCTCGGCAAGGTCAAGGACATCGCGGCCGGCGCGCTGATGGAAAACGGTGAAGCAGTGCTGATCGTCGACGTCGAGGACCTGCTGCGCTCGGTCGATAAGCTCGTGCGCGGCGGGCAGCTCGACAAGGTGCAGCGCGCCCAGGGCGTCGCCGCACGCACCCGCAAACATGTGCTGGTGGTCGAAGACTCGCTGACAGTGCGCGAACTGGAGCGCAAACTGCTGGAAAAGCGCGGCTATACGGTGACGGTCGCGGTGGACGGCATGGACGGCTGGAACGCACTGCGCAGCACCCATTTCGATCTGGTGGTGACCGACATCGACATGCCACGCATGGACGGCATCGAACTGGTCACGCTGATCAAGCGCGACACGCTGCTAAAAACAGTGCCCGTGATGATCGTGTCGTACAAGGATCGCGACGAAGATCGCCGCCGGGGGCTCGATGCCGGCGCAGACTACTATCTGGCAAAGGGCAGCTTTCACGACGAAGCGTTGCTCGATGCCGTGCACGACCTGATCGGAGAAGCGCACACATGAACATCGGCATCGTCAACGACTTGCCGCTTGCGGTCGAAGCCATGCGCCGCGCGATCGCGTTGCGGCCGGAACATCGCGTGCTGTGGGTCGCGACGGACGGCGCCCAGGCCGTCGACTTCTGCGTCGCCCAGCCACCCGATGTGGTCCTGATGGACCTGATCATGCCGAAGTTCGACGGCGTCGAGGCGACCCGCCGCATCATGGCCCAGGCGCCTTGTGCGATCCTCGTCGTGACGAGCAGCGTTGGCGCGAACGCATGGCGCGTCTACGAAGCGATGGGCGCCGGTGCGCTCGATGCAGTCGACACGCCGACACTCGCCGACCACCGCCTCGCCGATGCCTCGCAACCGTTGCTCGCCAAGATCGACCAGATTGGCCGCCTGCTCGAAAAGCCGGTGGTGGCGCCCACGCCGCGGCCCGCTGCGGCCGTCTCGCGCGGCGCGGCCTCGCTGATTGCGATTGGCGCCTCTGCCGGCGGCCCCGGCGCGCTCGCCGCGGTGCTTGGCAAACTGCCGGCTGATTTCGGCGGCTCCATTGTGATCGTGCAACACGTCGACAAGGCGTTTGCCGAGGGCATGGCCCAATGGCTCGACAGCCAGACCGAACTGGCGGTGCGCGTGGCCGTGAGCGGCGATCGGCCCAGGCCCGGTGAAGTCTTGCTGGCCGCGACCAACGACCACCTGCATATCGCGCGCACCGGCTCGCTCGAATACACCGTTGAGCCGGCCGCCACGCCCTATCGTCCTTCGGTTGACGTGTTTTTTCACAGCGTGGTCGAGCACTGGTACGGCAACGCCATCGGCGTACTGCTGACCGGAATGGGCCGCGACGGTGCAATCGGCCTGAAGGCGATGCGCGCGAAGGGCTACCTCACGATTGCGCAGGACGAGGCGACTAGCGCGGTCTACGGCATGCCGAAGGCCGCGGCTGCGCTCGATGCGGCGAAGCGGATCTTGCCGCTAGGCAGCATCGCGGGAGAACTGATGGCAAGCGTCAAATGATGAAAGTGATGAACGAAGCGTATTGGTATGAATGGCAACACACGCGTGGCGCGAGTTTGCGCCACGGGTACGAACACGGGTGTGAAAATGGCAAATAATCAGACTGGCTCGCCTGACCAGCGAGCCGCAGCGGCCTCCGCGACAGACGGCGCAGATGCGACGCTCGAAGCAGCACGCAGAGCCATGCAAACGCCGCCGGCAGCGGAACAGCCAGTGATGGTGCTGCTGGTCGACGATCAGGCGATCGTCGCCGAGGCGATCCGGCAGGCGTTCTCGGGCGAAGACGGCATCGACTTCCATTACTGCGCGCGCGCCGACGAGGCCATGAAAGCCGCCGTCAACACGCGGCCGACGGTGATCCTGCAGGATCTCGTGATGCCCGGCATCGACGGCCTGACGCTCGTCAAAGCCTATCGCGCGACACCAGCCATCCGCGATGTGCCGATCATCGTGCTGTCGACCAAGGAAGAGCCGGTCATCAAAAGCGCGGCCTTCGCGGCGGGGGCGAACGATTATCTCGTCAAACTGCCGGACCGGATCGAACTGGTGGCGCGCATCCGTTATCACTCGCGCTCGCATATCAATCTGCTGCAGCGCGACGAAGCGTATCGCGCGCTGCGCGAGTCGCAGCAACAACTGCTCGAAGCCAATCTGGAGTTGCGGCGACTCACGCATTCCGACGGTCTGACGGGTTTGTCGAACCGCCGTTACCTCGACGAGTATCTCAGCGCCGAATGGCGGCGCAGCGCGCGCGACCAGAGCGAAATGTCGTTCCTGATGATCGACGTCGACAACTTCAAGCTCTACAACGACACGTATGGCCACGTGGCGGGCGATGAAGTGCTCAAGCAGATTGCCGCGACTGTCGAAGCCTGCCTCGGCCGGCCAGGCGACCTTGCGGCGCGCTTTGGCGGTGAAGAGTTCGCGGTCGTGCTGCCAGGGACACCGCTCGTGGGCATACGCACGCTGGCGGAAAAGATTCGCAGCCACGTGGAGGCATTACAGGTGCCGCACGCGAATTCGTCGACGGGGCAATATGTGACGATCAGTATCGGCGGGGCGTCGGTTGTTCCAAGCGCGGAGTCGCCGATGACCTCATTGATCGAGGCAGCGGATCTGGCCTTGTATAAGGCGAAACGCGACGGCAAGAATCTGGTGGTGCTGACGGGAGATTGATACGGTGGCGGCGGGCGGACAAGCGGCCTCACCACCTTCAGCGTGTTACTTCACTGTCTGGATGACTTCGAAGCCTTCGAATTCGGGGTGCCCGAGATACAGTGAGCGGGTTTCCCCTCCGGCATTGCGGTGCGCCGCACGGAATGCATCCGAACTGGTCCAGCCTTCGAATGCCGCATGATCAGCCCAGACCGTGTGACTCGAATACAGCACATGGTCCTCTTTCCGCGGCCCTCTCAGCAGATGAAACTCGATGAAGCCCGGTACGTCCTTCAGGTGCGTGTCCCGGCTCGTCCAAAGCGTTTCGAACGCGCTCTCCGAACCGAGAGCGACTTTGAAACGATTCATCGCGATGTACATGATGGATTTCCTCAGATCGGACGCCGTTTCATAGCCAGATGCATGAACGCATGGGTCATGAACCGGAAGCAAGCCGGAAGCGGGGCCCAGAAACGGGCTCGCCGCGCCAGCTGACCGGCGTGCCATGAGCCCGCAAGCGCCGCGCAGCGCCTCCCCCGTGGGAGTGGCTAGCTGCGCGGGATCGACGGAGCGATCAGGAGGCGTTAACCGCGTCCTTGAATGCCTTGCCGGCGACGAACTTAACCGTCTTGGCTGCGGCGATCTGGATTTCCGCGCCGGTTGACGGATTGCGGCCGACGCGCGCTGCGCGCGAACCGGTCGAGAAGGCTCCGAAGCCGATCAGCTGGACGGTTTCGCCCTTGGACACTGCGCTCGTCACCGCTTCGATGATTGCATCGATCGACTTGCCGGTGGCCGTTTTGCTTTCGCCCGTCGCAGCCGCAACTGCGTCAATCAGTTCCTGCTTGTTCATTGAACATCCCTTTCTGTATTGATAGAACCAGCGCCTTCAAACAGCGCCAGACCCGCCACCCTACCTCATCCAGGCGCTTCTGCGCAAACCCCCCGGACCCTTGATTGCCCGGCCGCACGCGCCTTCAGGAGGTTACGACAGGCCGGCGGCTGGCTCAGTTCCCAGCTTCCAGAAGCCCATTTTGGGGTGCAGGGACCTCACAGAGGCGGCCGGAGCGCGCTGTCAGGCCACCGTGTTCCACGTCGCGAAAGCACGTAACAGCAGGATTTTCGGCGTTGTTTAGTGGATTTTCGACGAAGTTTAGCCCTGCGCAGACTTACAGCGTTTTCCGCCGACAGCTCGCCACCCAAGCCGCCGCGAGGCGGCCGGCGGCGTTCCGCACAGTCTTGAAGACGCGGTCCTGGTCAAATTGGCAAGTAAAATAGTCGAATAAACAGTTTTATAACGGGTTCATAAAAGGTTGCAGTGTGGTTCAACAACAGCAGGGTTTCCTTCTGACCCGACATTGGCGCGACACGCCGGCTGGCACAGAAGTCGACTTCTGGCTGGCGACCGCGAGCGGTCCGCACCACCTGCGGCTGCCGCCTCAGACGTCGGTAGCGTTCATTCCGGCCGAGCAGCGCGAGTTCGCTGAACGGGTATTGCGCAACGAACGCCAGTTCGAACTCCGGCCCCTCGCCCTGACCGATTTTCGTCAGCGCCCGGTCCTCGGGCTGTACTGCCGTCAATATCGCCAGTTGCTGAAGCTCGAAAAGCAGTTGAGGGAGTATGGCGTCGATGTCTACGAGGCGGACATCCGTCCGCATGAACGCTATCTGATGGAGCGCTTTATCACGGCGCCCGTCTGGTTCGGCGGCGAGCCGGATGGCGAAGGCCGCTGGCTCAACGGCGAAATGAAACCGGACGCCGCTTATCGCCCGGCGTTGAAGCTGGTCTCGCTCGATATCGAAACCACTGCGCACGGCGAGTTGTACTCCATCGCGCTGGAAGGCTGCGGGCAACGTCAGGTGTATATGCTGGGCCCAGCCAATGGCGATGCGAGCGGGCTCGACTTCGATCTCGAGTATTGCGAGAGTCGCGCGCGGTTGCTGGAGAAACTCAACGAATGGACGGAACAGCACGATCCCGATGCGATCATCGGCTGGAATCTGGTGCAGTTCGATCTGCGGGTCCTGCAGGAGCATTCACAGCGCTACGCCGTTCCGCTGCGCCTCGGGCGCGGCGGCGACGTGATGGAGTGGCGTGAACACGGCGGCAAGCAGAACCATTTCTTCGCCGCGGCCGCTGGGCGGTTGATCATCGACGGCATCGAAGCGTTGCGTTCCGCGACCTGGAGCTTTCCAAGCTTCAGCCTCGAATATGTGGCGCAGGAGCTGTTGGGCGAAGGCAAGGCGATCAACAACCCGTATCAACGCATGGCGGAAATCGATCGCCGCTTCGCCGAAGACAAGCCCGCTCTCGCGCGCTATAACCTGAAGGACTGCGAACTCGTCACGCGGATCTTCGCCAAAACCGAGCTGCTGACGTTCCTGCTGGAGCGGGCCACGGTGACCGGGCTGGCCGCGGATCGCAGCGGCGGATCGGTGGCTGCCTTCACGCACCTGTACATGCCGCTGATGCACCGTCAGGGCTATATCGCGCCGAACCTCGGTGAGATTACCGAGGAAGCAAGCCCCGGTGGCTTCGTGATGGATTCGCAACCCGGCCTCTACGACTCCGTGCTGGTGCTCGACTATAAAAGCCTCTACCCCTCGATTATCCGCACGTTTCTGATCGATCCCGTGGGGCTCGTAGAGGGGATGAACAACCCCGATGAAAGCGGCTCCGTCGCAGGCTTCCGCGGTGCGCGTTTCTCACGCAGCAAGCACAGCCTGCCCGCTATCGTGAGTCAGATTTCGCTAGGACGCGAGGCCGCAAAACGGCAAAAGAACAAGCCACTGTCGCAGGCGCTGAAGATCATCATGAATGCGTTTGCCGGCGTGCTGGGGTCGAGCGGCTGCCGCTTTTTCGATCCGCGGCTCGTTTCGTCCATTACGATGCGCGGCCACGAGATCATGCATCGCACCCGCGAGCTGATCGAGGCGAGAGGCTATCAGGTGATCTATGGCGACACCGATTCCACCTTCGTGTGGTTAAAGCGGGCACGCTCCGAGGAACAGGCGGCGCAAATCGGCCGCTCGCTCGTCAAATATGTGAATGAGTTTTGGCGCGAGCACCTGCAGCAGACATTCGGCCTTGAGAGCACGCTTGAATTGCAGTTCGAGACGCACTACCAGCGCTTTCTGATGCCGACCATCCGCGGCGCCGAACAAGGCAGTAAAAAGCGCTATGCGGGACTCGTCGCCAAACCGGACGGTAGCGAGGAAATCGTCTTCAGGGGACTCGAGACCGTGCGCACCGACTGGACTCCGCTCGCGCAGCAATTCCAGCGGCAACTCTATCTGCGCATCTTCA
>NZ_JAMFSB010000046.1 GCF_026225065.1 Paraburkholderia sp.
GCAGGCGCACCGATCTCCGACCCCAGCGTGCAATGGCCCACGCGGATCGCCCGGGTCAGCCGCAAGCTCGGCTTCACCTTGATCGAACTGATGATCGTGCTCGCGATTGTCGGGGTGATTGCCGCCTATGCCATTCCGGCGTATCAGGATTATCTGGCGCGCAGCCGGGTAGGCGAGGGCCTGTCGCTCGCCACGTCGGCACGGCTCGCCGTTGCGGAAAACGCGGCCAGCGGCGCTGCGTTCGGAGGCGGCTATGCGCCGCCAACCGCCACGAAGAATGTGGAGTCGGTGCATGTGGATGACGACACGGGGCAGATTACCGTGGTTTTCACCACGCGCGTTGCGCCGGCCGGTAGCAATACGTTGGTGCTGGTGCCGTCGGTGCCCGACAACGCGGATACGCCGACTGCACGGATTGCCCTGGTCAAAGGCTCAGCCCAGCCGGGGACGCTGACATGGGAGTGTTTTGCGGGCGGCAAGGGTGCTTCGTCGTTGCCCGCACCGGGCGCAGGCCCGAGTCCGGCGGATGCGCCGACCTTGCCGTCCAATCTGGCGCCGCCTGAATGCCGGAGTTGATGTTTCAGTAAGGGTACGGACTTGCTGATTTCGGGATATTTGAGGCCGTCCGGCGCACAGGGGGAGGATTTTTTTGTATAGTGCGCCGGTTGCTGACGCCCCCGGTTCCTCATGCCCACCCCATTTGCGCGCTTTCTATCTCTGGCCATACTGGCTTGTGCGTTGATCCTGCCTTACGCAGTGGTCAACCATACCTATCCGATTCCGACCTTTTACGCGGAATTTACCGCGTTGACGTTGTATGTGATGACCAGCGCGGCTGTGGTGCTGCTGGCCTGGACGGAGCGTCGCCGCTTCGAGTTTGAATCGCCCACGGTCGCGCTCGTGCCGCTGCTGTTTGGGCTGCTGCTGGTGGCGCAGACGTTTGTGCTGCAGGTTGCACAGCCGTCGATGAACTGGCTCGGTGCCGGGTATCTGCTGGCGGCCTTCATGGCGACCCACACCGGCTACACCTTCAGCCGGGTCCGGATGAGCGAGGAGGTGCTGCGCTGGGCCGCCTATGCGCTGATCATCGGCGGATTGTTTGCGGTGTTTTGCCAGGTGATCCAGGTGTTCCATCTGGAGACCAAGGTCACGCCGCTGGTTGTTGCGTACAACATCACGGTCGAGCGCCGGCCGTTCGGCAATATGGCGCAGGCTAACCACCTCGCTACCTACATCGCTTTCGCGATGGCCGGCGCCTTGTTCCTCGTGCAGACGCGGCGGCTTCCGCTCATCCTGTGGGCGCTGCTGTCGGTGATTTTTGCGGGCGGCCTGGCGCTGACCGTCTCGCGCGGCCCGTGGCTGCAGATGGGCGTGATCGTCGTGGCGGGGTTCTGGATGGCCTTTGCGGAAATCCGGCGCAACCCGGCTCTGCGACGCAGTAACCGCGAATGGTTGACCCCGGTGGCGCTCGGCGTGTTGTTCTTCGTCGTGAACGCGCTGGTTCGCTGGGCCAATGTGCACTACCAGCTCGATCTGGCCGAATCCGCCGCCGATCGCTTCAAGGACGCCGGTCAGATCGCGCCACGGCTTGCGCTGTGGAAATACGGTTGGACGATGTTCAAGGCGCATCCCGTGCTCGGCGTCGGCTGGGGCGAGTTTCCGCGTTACCAGTTCGACTATGTGCGGGCGCTGGGCGCGGTCGAGATTGCCAACAACTCGCACGATATCTTCCTCGATCTGCTGGGCAAAACCGGTCTGATCGGCCTGGCGATCGTGCTACTCGGCCTGCTGGCGTGGCTCGTGCGCGTGGTGCGTGCGCCGCACACCGCCGCTCGCGTGTTCGGCATTGCGCTGATCGGCGTGCTGGTGATGCACGCGCTGGTCGAGTATCCGCAGCAATACATGTTCTTCCTGCTGCCGGCGATGTTCGTGTTTGGCCTGCTGGAGACGCGCTCATTGCGGCTGGTGCCGAGCCGCGTGTCGTTCGGCGTCTACGTGGTGGTCGTGTTCGTTGGGTTGGCTGCACTGTATCCCGTCTATCGCGACTACAACCGCTCGGAGGTGCTGTATTACGGCTCGAGTCCGGCACAGCAATACGCCAACGATCCAGCGTTCCTGTTCGGTGCGTGGGGCGAGTACGGGATGGCGACGCTGCTGCCGATGAACGCCCAGGATCTCGCTCACAAGCTCGCCATGCACAGGCAGGCGCTCGCGCTGCTGCCGGGTGAAACGGTGTTGCGGCGTTATGCGGTGCTGCAAGCGCTGAGCGGCGACACGAACGGCGCCTTCGACACCGTTGTGCGTCTGAAGATTTTCGCGAGAGAACTGAAGGATTGGCCGTCGCAACAGGCCTATCTGTATCAGCTGTGCGATGAGCAGAAGAGCCTCGCGGGCTTCAAGGCGGAGCTAATCAAGCTGTACGGCATGCCGCCGAAAGACGTGAATCAGGATGACGACGACAGCGATGACTGAGTCCGCTCGTAGTTGATGAGCGCGACGCGGATAAACGGAAACGGAGCGGAAGGGCGGGGTGAGCGCAGAAGCAGCGCTTATGCCGCCACCCAATCCCCCGACTTCCCGCCGTGCTTCTCCAGCACCTTCACATCAGTGATCGTCATGCCGCGATCCACCGCCTTGCACATGTCGTAGACCGTCAGCAGTCCCACCTGTACGGCGGTCAGTGCTTCCATCTCCACGCCTGTGCGCCCCAACGTTTCCACCTGCACTGTGCAATGCACGCCGGGCAGTGTCTCGTCGAGTTCGAAATCCACCTTGACGCGCGTCAGCGCGAGCGGATGACACAGCGGGATAAGATCCGCGGTGCGCTTGGCGCCTTGAATCGCAGCGATGCGCGCGATGCCGATCACATCGCCTTTCTTGGCGTTGCCGTCGCGGATGAGCGCAAACGTCTCCGGCAGCATACGGATCGAGCCGCGCGCGATGGCGATGCGTTTGGTTTCCTGCTTGGCGCCGACGTCCACTATATGCGCCTGGCCGGCGGCGTCGAAGTGGGTGAGTTCAGGCATGGTGGGGCTCCTTCCTTTCCGAGGGCGCCAATCATAACAGCGCGGTGCCGCTGACAAACCGGGTGCGAAGCCCCGATTATGACGCCTCGCCTTTCAGAGCAGCAGCGTGAGCCGGACTCGCAACGAACCCAAACCGCGCCGCCACCTCGGCATGCGCAACCGGCTGCAACGGCAGCGTCACCCCATCGCGCCAATGGAACCGTCCAGCGCTACCATCCTCGGCCACCTCAGCGTGCTCGGAAAACAGATCAAGATCGTGGTCATGCAAAACGGCAATTCGCGGTGGCGTTGATGCGTCCGTGAACAGCACGCCGCCTTCGTCATCCAGATACGCTGCCGCAGGCTCAAACGCGTTCCCGGCCTGATCCGTCAGCGTCAATGTCGGTTGACCGCCATCCCCATCATCCAGGCCAAGCCGTACCACCCACGGTGTATAACCCAACTCCACATACACCCGCTGCGGTCCATTCTGAAAGAACCACTGCCCACCCGCATCCGCTTCGTAGTTCCGATTGATAAACGCAAGCAGCGCCGCATGCCTTATCGGTTCTCCCGGCGCGCCGCGCGCCTGAACCTCATCGTCGCGCATACGCCAGTTGCCGCGCCGGTCGAGCAGCAGCCAGCCGGTGCAATGCGGCACGTTGGGCCATTTTGCGAGCGCCTGGCGAACGATGTCATCCATGGTCGACAAATGGCGTGAGGTAGTTGAAAACGCGTCGCGACAGCCAGTCGCTGCGCCCCGGAAACGGGCCCGTCATAAAGCCAACGTGGCCGCCGTGCTGCGGCTGGTCCAGTTCGATCGCGGCCGACACTTCATGCCGCCCCGGCAACACGGCACCGGGCAGGAACGGATCGTTACGCGCATTGAGCACGAGCGTGGGCACAGTGATCTCCGGCAGCAATGGCCGCGTGGTCGCCTGGGTCCAGTAGTCGTCGGCATTGCGAAAGCCGTGTAGCGGAGCCGTGACGATGTTGTCGAACTCGTACATGTTGCGGGTCGCGAGCATCGCGTGGGCGTCGTACAGGCCTGGATACTGTTCGAGCTTCTGCAGCGCCTTCACTTTCAGCGTTTTCAGGAAATTTCGCGTGTACATCTTGCCGAAACCTTGCGATAGTGCCCGGCCGCCGGCATGCACATCGAGCGGCGCGGAGATCGCCGCGGCGGCGGTGAGAAACGAGGCATCTTCGCGCCGTTCGCCTAGCCAGCGTAGCAGCACATTGCCGCCCAGCGAAACACCCGCCGCCACGATCGGCCCGGAGTGCACATCCCGCAGACGCCGCAGCACCCAGTCCACTTCGGCGCTATCGGCGAGGTGATAGAAGCGCGGCAACAGGTTCATCGGTCCGCTGCAGCTGCGAAAGTGCGGCACGACACCGTGCCATCCGCGTTCGCGCGCCGCCGCCATCAGCGCGCGGGCATAGTGGGAGTTTGAACTGCCTTCGAGCCCGTGAAACAGCACGAAGAGTGGGACGTCGGTTGAGGGTTCTTCGTTGTCCCAGGCGCCCGAAGCAGTCGCCTCATGCACTAGCCAGTCGAGTTCGATGAAATCGCCATCCGGCGTATCCCAGCGCTCGCGCCGGTAGGTCACAGCCGGAAGCCGTGCAAACAGAGCCGGGACAATGGTTTGAACATGGCTGTTCGGCAGCCAGAGCGGCGCGCGATAGAACGTTTCGACGACGCTCGTCTCAACGGCCGCCGCGCGGGCGGTTGCGGGAGAAACGCTCTTGTTGTGCGTCGTACTCATACCAGCGACCGAAAAAAACAGAAAACGTGCGGCGTCGTTAGTGCAAAGACCCCTGACCATGACGCATTTTCGCAGCAAACTGGTTTGCCGCTTCGTTCGGCATCGCACTAGCGTGGATATGTGCAATCTTCCACTCGCCGCGCTCGTGGACCATCACGTAAGTGCTAAAGACCATGGAAGCCGCGGCTTTCGGATCGGCCGGGCGGTGCGCTTCCGCAATCGCATACACCACAGTGCCGAGGCTGTCGTACACGCGGATATCCACCGGTTCGATCGAAACCGGGTTGGCTTGGAGCTGTACCGCGAGGCCGGCGCGGATGGTGTCCAGACCGTGCAGGTGCGAGCCGTCGGCGCTGATGTAGCTGGCGAACTCCTCATCGATCCACAGGCCCATCAAACTCTCGAGATTGACCTCTGCTACCGCCTGGTAATAGGCGTTGAGGGTATCCGCAGCGGCTTCGAAGATGTGGGCAAAACGTGGCATGGCTCGTCAGTCTCTTGTGCGCGGCACGCGGTTGCGGGCAGCAGTAAAAACAGGACAACCAGGAACAACCCGGCGGGACAACCGCGAGGATGCCCGCGCTCCAGGGCGCAGGGATGACGCCACGTGGCGGGCTTGCAACGCGGCGTGCGGTTCCCGGACGGTTCAGCGTTGCGCGAGCAGCATGCCGCGCAGGTCGCCGAAAACCTGCTCGGCGCTCAGTTGCCGCAGGCAGTTCAGATGACCGAGCGGACACTCGCGCGCAAAACAGGGACTGCATTCGAGATGCAACCATTGTACCTTCGCAAGCTCGGACAATGGCGGTGTGTGGCGTGGATCGGTCGAGCCGTACACGGCCACGAGCGGCCGCCGCAGCGCGGCTGCTACGTGCATCAGGCCGGAATCGTTGGTGACCACGGCGTTGGCGCGCGAGATCAGCGCGCACGCTTCGCCCAGCGCGGTTTGCCCGCAGAGGTTGCGCACGTTTGGCGAGCGTTCCGCGATCGCCTGGGCGAGCGGCGCGTCTTTTGGCGAACCGAGCGCGATGATTTGCGTGTACGGGAACGACTGACCCACGATTTGCGCCAGCGCCGCAAAGTGCTCCGGCGGCCAGCGCTTGGCCGGGCCGTATTCCGCGCCGGGGCAGAACACCAGCAGCGGCACGCGCGTGTCCAGATTGAAGCGGGCCGACACACGCGACGCTTCGTTCAGATCGGCGTCGAGCCGCGGCATCGGCAGGTCGTCGGGCACCTTCGCGTCTGGCTTGTAGGCTAACGCCGCGTACTGGCCGACCATCGGAGGACGCGCGTCCTTGCGCGGATTCGAATGGCGCACGTTTAGCAGGCCGTAGCGGCTCTCGCCGGTATAGCCAATGCGCAGCGGAATGCCCGCCATCCACGGAATTAGCGCCGATTTGAGCGAATTCGGCAGCACGTAAGCCGCGTCGTAACCGACATCGCGCAGATCGCTGGACAGCTGCCAGCGTCGCAGCATCTGCAGCTTGCCGTGCGCGAGGTCGGTCGCATAAACGTCGCGAATCTCCGGCATGCGCTCAAGCACGGGCGCGACCCATGAGGGCGCAACCGCGTCGATTGCGAGGCGGGGATGCAGCTTCATGAGGCGCGAGAACAAAGGCTGCGCCATCAATGCGTCACCGATCCAGTTCGGTGCGATAACCAACGTGCGACGCATCAGGGTGGGTTTCCGGTGTCGAAAGAACGCGCCGCACGCATTCGCGCGCAGCGTTCTGGTTTTAGCAGGGAAGCGGCGGCATGCCGACGCGCGGCGCCAGGATGAGTGGCTCCGCGCTCAGCATGCGGCCTGATTGTGGCGGGCGCGCCCAGCCGGTGAGCGGCTTTCAGTGGCCTTTGACCACTTCGCCGTCGCGCAGCTTGTAGCGCGTGCCGCAGTACGGGCAGCGCGCCTCGCCGTGCGTCACGTCGATAAACACACGCGGATGGGCGCTCCAGCGCGCCATCGCCGGGTTCGGACAATAGGCGGGCAGATCTTTTGCCGACAGTTCGACCAGCGGCATTTCCTTGATTTCGCTCATGGGGGCTTTCTCGATAGAGACAGGGCGCAGGCGCGCCGCCACGGCGGCCTGCTTTAGTTTGATTCGGACTTAGACCTTGCTCAGCCAGTGCGCGTACTTCTCGCTCTTGCCGTTCACGATGTCAAAGAAGCCGCTTTGCAGCTTTTCCGTGATCGGGCCGCGTGCGCCGGAGCCGATCGTGCGGTTGTCGAGTTCGCGGATCGGCGTGACTTCAGCGGCGGTGCCGGTGAAGAACGCTTCGTCGCAGGTGTAGACCTCGTCACGCGTAATGCGCTTTTCGATCACTTCGATGCCGGCATCTTTCGCCAGCGTGATGACTGTGTCGCGCGTGATGCCGTCCAGGCAGGAGGCCAGATCCGGCGTGTACAGCTTGCCGTTGTTCACCAGGAAGAAGTTTTCGCCGGAGCCTTCCGACACGTAGCCGTCTACGTCGAGCAGCAGCGCTTCGTCGTAGCCGTCGGCGGTGGCTTCCTGGTTGGCGAGGATCGAGTTCACGTACCAGCCCGACGCCTTGGCGCGGACCATGGAAACGTTCACATGGTGGCGCGTGAACGACGAGGTCTTTACGCGGATGCCTTTAGCCAGGCCGTCTTCGCCGAGATAAGCACCCCACGGCCAGGCGGCGATGGCCACGTGGATCGTGTTGCCCTTGGCCGACACGCCGAGCTTTTCCGAGCCGACCCAGATGATCGGGCGCAGGTAGCAGGACTCGAGCTTGTTCTCGCGCACCACTTCGCGCTGCGCGGCGGCGAGCGTTTCGTGGTCGAACGGCACGTCCATCTGGAAGATCTTGGCCGAGTTCAGCAGGCGCTTGGTGTGTTCCTGGAGACGGAAAATCGCGGTGCCGTTAGCCGTGTTGTAGGCGCGCACGCCTTCGAAAACTCCCATGCCGTAGTGCAGCGTATGGGTGAGAACGTGGATCTTGGCGTCGCGCCAGTCGATGAGTTTGCCATCCATCCAGATCTTGCCGTCGCGGTCGGCCATTGACATACGATTCTCCAGCAGTGCGTTGTGAAGGGTGCGCAAGGCCGTACAGCGGTTCGGCAAGCGGCGAAGACCGTCATTTTAACGTCTTTTGCACACGGAACGGGCATTTGGCCGCACCCTGGACGCTATAATCCGGCCACACATAATACAAATCCGATTGCGCCAGCGAGTGCTGGTCGGCCTGGCGCCGACTTCATGCCGCCGCGGCGTCGTCCCGCGCCGAGGCGCCCCGTCCGATGCTCGCTAGCCTGACCGATTTCCAGCGTCGTAGCTTCCGCGAAGGCATGCGCGATTACTCGCCTACGCTGATGGCGATCTTCTCCTGGGGTCTCGTCACCGGCATCGCGATGAGCAAATCGGCACTCACGCTGCCGCAGTCGCTCACCATGTCGCTGCTCTGCTATGCCGGTTCCTCGCAACTGGCCGTGTTGCCGCTGCTCGCCGCCAAATTGCCGGTCTGGACTGTGCTGCTGACCGCGGCCATGGTGAATACGCGTTTTGTGATCTTTAGCGCAGGACTCGCACCGCATTTCTCCTATCTGCCCATGTGGCGCCGGATCGTCCTCGGCTATTTCAACGGCGACGTCATCTACCTGCTGTTCCAGAAGAAAAGCTTTCAGACCGGTTACGTGCCGGGCAAGGAGCCTTATTACTGGGGTATGGCGAGCGCGAGCTGGCTATCCTGGCAGGTGTCGTCGATCATTGGCATCCTGCTCGCCAGCCTGATTCCGGATAACTGGGGCCTCGCGCTGGCGGGCACGCTGGCGCTGATTCCCGTGATGGTGTCGGCTATCAACAGCCGTGCAACGCTGGTTGCCGTGAGCGTGGCCGGCATCGTGGCGCTGCTCGGCTTCGATCTGCCGTACCGGCTCGCGTTGCCGCTTGCGGTGATTGCGGCGATTGTCGCTGGCAGCGCGGCGGATCTGATGGTCGAGCGCGCCGACCTGCGCCGCATCCGCAACCGCGCGGGGGATTCCCAAGAGGGGGCGCCATGACCAGCACGCAAATCTGGATCGCCATCTTCGGCATGATGTTCGTCACGACGTTGACGCGCGCGCTGTTTCTGATCGGCGGTGAGCGCACGGTTTTGCCGGAACGCCTGCAGCGCATGTTGCGCTACGCGCCGGCCGCGGCGCTCGCTGCGGTTGTGCTTCCGGACGTGCTGGCCACTCCCGATGGACTGTCGTTCGGGCTGTCGAATCACGAGTTCTACGCGACGCTCGCCGGGCTTGGCTGGTTCCTGTGGCGGCGCACGATGCTCGGCACGATCGTCGTCGGCATGGTGACTTTCACGATACTCCGTCTTGTATTTCATTGACCTTGTTCTCAATGCTGCGTCGCAGCATGCGCATCTATCTCCCAAATACGGGACATTCGCCTCGGCGCGGGGCATGACGGGGTGTGGATCAGTTAAAATGATCGACTCCCGGATCACCGCGCGACGTTGCGGCAGATGCCGCCAGTGCCTGTTCGCAGAGCCACCCCTGCGGGGCTCCTGAGCGGAGGCTGTTCGCGCGCTGTCCGTCTCCGCCTTCCAATCAACTCGCAATCCAACGCTCATGAACCAGGTACTGCGTCTCTCCGATCTGATCTCCGAAGGCAAGCTGTCGGGCAAACGCGTGTTTATCCGCGCCGATCTGAACGTTCCGCAGGACGATCAAGGCAACATCACCGAAGACACCCGCATTCGCGCCTCCGTGCCGGCCATCAAGGCCGCGCTCGACGCCGGCGCCGCCGTGATGGTGACTTCGCATCTGGGCCGTCCTACCGAGGGCGATTTCAAGCCGGAAGATTCCCTCGCGCCGGTCGCGAAGCGTCTGGCCGAATTGCTCGGCCGCGACGTGCCGGTGGTGGCGAACTGGGTCGAAAACGGCGTCAACGTCGCGCCCGGCCAGGTTGTTCTGCTGGAAAACTGCCGCGTCAACAAGGGCGAAAAGAAGGATTCCGACGAGCTCGCGCAAAAGATGGCGAAGCTCTGCGACATCTACGTCAACGACGCGTTCGGCACCGCCCACCGCGCCGAAGCCACCACGCACGGCATCGCGAAGTACGCGCCGGTCGCGTGCGCAGGTCCGCTACTGGCGGCTGAACTCGAAGCGCTCGGCAAGGCGCTCGGCGCGCCGAAGCGCCCGCTGGTGGCAATCGTCGCCGGCTCGAAAGTGTCCACCAAGCTGACCATTCTGAAGTCGCTGGCGGAGAAGGTTGACCAGTTGATCGTGGGTGGCGGCATCGCCAATACGTTCATGCTGGCCGCCGGCCTGAAGATCGGTAAATCGCTCGCCGAAGCCGATCTGGTGAACGAAGCCAAAGCCATCATCGACGCAGCCAAGGCACGCGGCGCCTCGGTGCCGATCCCGACCGACGTCGTCACGGCCAAGGAGTTCTCGCCGACCGCCAAGGCTGAAGTCAAGGCCGTGGCCGACGTGCAGGACGACGACCTGATCCTCGACATCGGACCGGAAACTGCCAAGGCACTCGCCGCGCAACTGGAAAAGGCCGGCACGATCGTCTGGAACGGCCCGGTCGGCGTGTTCGAATTCGACCAGTTCGGCAACGGCACGAAGACGCTGGCGGATGCCATTGCCAAGTCGCCGGCGTTCTCGATTGCCGGCGGTGGCGACACGCTCGCAGCCATCGCCAAGTACGGCATCCAGGACAAGGTCAGCTATATCTCGACGGGCGGCGGCGCTTTCCTTGAATTCCTCGAGGGCAAGAAGCTGCCGGCTGTCGAAGTCCTGGAATCGCGGGCTTAATCAACGTGACGACACGTTCCCCATCGGCGAAAACTGCAAAGACGCGCGTGAAGTCGTCGGCCAGCAAGAACACAGGCTCCGTGGCCTCCACCAAGGTGAAGGCGGCAACGAAACCAGCAGCCACACAGGGCGCGGGGGCCGCACAGTCAGCCGCAGCAGGGGAGCGTGCTCCAGCTTCCACCGCTACACCGCAGCACACTGCTTCCACGGTTTCACCCGCCGGTCATGCCGGCGGCGCACTATCCGCCGTACCGCTGGCGTCCCGCACGCTGGTCTCGAACACCGCTTCATTCCACAAGAAAGCGACGCTGGTTTCAACTGGCGCGCAGCCCCAGGCAGCTTCCATCGGTGCGCAGCCTCCGCACCCAACTCGCAGCGCTCTTTCCAGCGATCCCATCCAGACGAGGAGACTCATGCATCGCGCCACCAAGATTGTCGCCACCATCGGCCCGGCTTCCAGCACGCCCGAAATCCTGTCGCAAATGATTAAGGCAGGGCTTGATGTAGTACGCCTCAACTTCTCGCACGGCACGGCCGACGACCACCGCCAGCGCGCCGAATACGTGCGCGAAGCGGCCCGTCAGGCGGGCCGCGAAGTTGCCATCATGGCCGATCTGCAAGGCCCGAAGATCCGGGTCGGCCGGTTTGAAAACGGCAAGACCACGCTCGTTCCCGGCAACGCTTTTGTCCTCGACTCCGAATGCGAACTCGGTAACGACGACCGCGTCGGCCTCGACTATAAAGACCTGCCGCGCGACCTGAAACCGGGCGACGTGCTGTTGCTCAACGACGGCCTGATCGTGCTCGACGTCGTGCGCGTGCTCGGCAGTGAGATTCACACCACTGTGAAGATCGGCGGTGAGCTGTCGAACAACAAGGGTATCAATCGCCAGGGCGGCGGCCTGACGGCGCCGGCCTTGACGGCCAAAGACATGGAAGACATCCGCACGGCGATGTCGCTCGGCGTGGATTACGTCGCGGTCTCGTTCCCGAAGAACGCCACCGACATGGAAATGGCCCGCCAGCTCGCGAACATTGCGGGCGCGCCCTACGGCATCAAGCCGAAGATGATCGCCAAGATCGAGCGCGCGGAAGCGATTCCGGCGCTGCAAGGCATCCTCGACGCTTCCGACGGCATCATGGTCGCGCGTGGCGACCTGGCAGTGGAAGTGGGCAACGCCGCTGTTCCGGCGCTGCAAAAGCGCATGATTCGCATGGCACGCGAATCGAACAAGTTCGTGATCACCGCCACGCAGATGATGGAGTCGATGATCTACGCGCCGGTGCCGACGCGCGCCGAAGTGTCGGACGTCGCCAATGCGGTGCTGGACGGCACCGACGCGGTCATGCTTTCCGCCGAATCCGCTGCGGGCAAGTACCCGGTGCAGACCATCGAAACGATGGCTGCGATCTGCGTGGAAGCGGAGAAGTCGGAGCAGTCCGAGCTGGACAAGGATTTCCTCGACCGCACGTTCACCCGCATCGACCAGTCCATCGCCATGGGCGCGCTGTTCACGGCGTTCCACCTCGGCGCCAAGGCGATTGTCGCGTTGACCGAGTCGGGCTCGACCGCGCTGTGGATGTCGCGTCACTGGACGCACGTGCCGATTTTCGCGCTGACGCCGCGAGTGGGCAGCGAGCGCGCCATGGCGATCTACCGCAACGTCACCTCGCTGCATCTCGATACAAGCAGCGATCGCGACACCGCGCTGCAGCAGGCACTGGAGACGGTAGTGAGCAAGGGCTACGCATCGCGCGGCGACATGGTTGTGCTGACCGTGGGCGAGCCGATGGGTCAGGCCGGCGGAACGAACACACTGAAGATCGTGCGGGTGGGCGAACCGTACTGATCGGCTTCAAACTGCCTGGATCGGCACAGCGAAGCAGTCGCAGCACCCGCTAGAGGCGGCGCGCAGGTTTTTGGGGCAAGCCCTTTGGGCGAGCCCCGAGCCTTGCTGCGTAAGGGTGTGCGATTTGCTTCGCGATAAAATTGGTAAAAATTAGAGGCCGGCGGCACAGGATTCGTTTCAAACTTAGGAGTAGTGCATGCCTCTCGTATCAATGCGTCAACTGCTGGACCATGCTGCTGAAAACGGCTATGGACTTCCGGCATTCAACGTAAACAATCTGGAGCAGGTGCAGGCCATCATGGCGGCAGCGGATCAGATCAACGCTCCGGTGATCATGCAGGCCTCGGCTGGCGCGCGGAAGTATGCGGGCGAACCGTTCCTGCGCCATCTGGTCGAAGCGGCCATCGAGTCGTATCCGCACATTCCGGTCGTGATGCACCAGGATCACGGGCAGTCGCCGGCAGTGTGCATGGCAGCGATTCGCAGCGGCTTTACCAGCGTGATGATGGACGGCTCGCTCGAAGCCGACGGCAAGACAGTCGCTTCGTATGAGTACAACGTGGACGTATCGCGCAAGGTGGTGGAAGCGGCGCACTCGATCGGCGTGACGGTGGAAGCGGAGCTCGGCGTGCTCGGTTCGCTGGAAACCATGAAGGGCGACAAGGAAGACGGTCACGGCGCGGAAGGCACGATGACGCGCGAGCAACTGCTGACGGACCCGGAGCAGGCCGCCGACTTCGTCAAGCTGACGCAATGCGACGCGCTGGCAATTGCCATCGGCACATCGCACGGTGCGTACAAGTTCAGCAAGAAGCCTACGGGCGACATCCTGTCGATTCAACGCATCAAGGAAATTCACCGGCGTGTTCCGAACACCCACCTGGTGATGCATGGTTCGTCGTCGGTGCCGCAGGAATTGCTCGCGGAGATCCGCGAATTCGGCGGCGACATGAAGGAAACCTACGGCGTGCCGGTCGAAGAAATTCAGGAAGGTATCAAGCACGGCGTGCGCAAGGTTAATATCGATACTGACTTGCGTCTGGCGATCACCGGCGCGATCCGTCGCTACATGGCGGAGAATCCGGGCAAATTCGACCCGCGCGATTACCTGAAGCCGGCGCGCGAAGCGGCGAAGAAGGTTTGCCTGGACCGTTTCGTCGCCTTTGGCGCCGAAGGGCAGGCTGGCAAGATCAAGCCGGTTTCGCTTGATAAAATTGCGGAGAAGTACAAGTCGGGCGGCCTCGCACAGGTCGTCCACTAAGCTGGCAGTACAGCATGGACCTGGCCATCCGGCCAGGTTGCGGTCCGCTTCGCCGTTCCCGCATCATAGGGGGAACGGCGTTTCCCTTTTGTTCCGGTCTCATTTTTGTCTCACTTTTAGCGAACTACGACGATGTCTACCCTCTACGAATCCACGCTCCGCTCGCTGCCGCTGCTTGGCCGCGGCAAGGTCCGCGACAACTATGCGGTGGGCAACGACCAGTTGCTGATCGTGACCACCGACCGTCTGTCGGCGTTTGACGTCATCATGGGCGAGCCGATTCCGAACAAGGGTCGCGTGCTGAACCAGATGGCCAACTTCTGGTTCGACAAGCTCAAGCACATCGTGCCGAATCACCTGAGCGGCGTCGCGCCGGAATCGGTGGTCGCGGCGGACGAAGCCGAGCAGGTGAAGGGCCGCGCCGTCGTGGTGAAGCGCCTCGAGCCTATCCTGGTCGAAGCTGTGGTGCGCGGGTATCTGGCCGGTAGCGGCTGGAAGGACTACCAGGCCACGGGTGCGGTATGCGGCGTAGAACTGCCGCCGGGTCTGCAAAATGCGCAGAAGCTGCCTGAGCCGATCTTCACGCCGGCAGCCAAGGCCGAAATGGGCCACCACGACGAGAACATCACGTACAACGAGATGGAACGCCGCATCGGCACCGAATTGTCGGCCACGATCCGCGACATCTCGATCAAGCTGTACAAGGAAGCGGCGGATTACGCGGCGACGCGCGGCATCATCATTGCCGACACGAAGTTCGAATTCGGTCTGGATGATCACGGCAAGCTGTACCTGATGGACGAAGCGCTGACCGCCGATTCGTCGCGCTTCTGGCCGGCGGACGAATACCAGGTGGGCACCAATCCACCGTCATTCGACAAACAGTTTGTGCGCGACTGGCTGGAAACGCAGTCGTGGAAGAAAGAGCCGCCGGCGCCGAAGCTGCCGGACGAAGTGGTCACGAAGACGGCCGCGAAGTATCAGGAAGCGCTCGAGCGCCTGACCGGGCAGAAGCTCGCTTAACGCCGCGCCTGCAGCCAAGGAAGATGAGGAAGTTTCACAGATGAGCCAAGTCCAGACTGCCCAGGCGGTACAAACTGCGCATACGCATGCTGCGCCGCTGGTCGGCGTGCTGATGGGTTCCAGTTCCGACTGGGAAGTCATGAAGCACGCTGTTGCGATCCTGCAGGAATTCGGCGTACCGTACGAAGCGAAGGTCGTGTCCGCGCACCGCATGCCCGACGAGATGTTCGAGTATGCGGAAAAGGCGCGCGAGCGCGGTATGCGCGCGATCATCGCGGGCGCCGGTGGCGCCGCGCACCTGCCCGGCATGCTGGCCGCCAAGACGACGGTGCCGGTGCTTGGCGTGCCGGTGGCGAGCAAGTACCTGAAGGGCGTCGATTCGCTGCATTCGATCGTGCAGATGCCCAAGGGCGTGCCGGTTGCGACGTTTGCCATTGGCGAAGCAGGCGCGGCGAATGCTGCGCTGTTCGCGGTGTCGATTTTGAGCGTGACGTCGACCGAATACGCGAACGCGCTGGCCGCGTTCCGTGTGCTCCAGAACGAAGCCGCGCACGCAATGGTGTTGCCCGCGCTGTAAGCGCGGTTTGATGCGCCGAAGTTTGCCCGCGAAGTTCGCCTGCTAAGTTTGCACAATGAGCTGGCCCGATTGATTCGACTGATCCGATCGGCCTGATGTCCATTGCCTGACCCCCGGTGCGGCGCACATTCATGTGCGCCGGCCGTGACCGACCACTGAGATGAATCCAGACAACACACCGGTTTCACCGATCATGCCCGGCGCCTGGCTTGGCATGGTAGGTGGCGGCCAGCTCGGCCGCATGTTCTGCTTTGCCGCCCAGGCGATGGGCTACCGCGTCGCCGTGCTCGACCCGGACGAAGCCAGTCCGGCGGGCGCTGTGGCGGACCGCCATCTGCGTGCCGCATACGACGACGAAGCCTCGCTCACCGAACTCGCGCGCCTGTGCGCAGCGGTTTCGACGGAGTTCGAGAACGTGCCTTCCGCGAGCCTCGATTTTCTCGCGCGTACCACTTTTGTCAGCCCGGCTGGCCGATGTGTAGCGGTGGCGCAGGACCGCATCGCCGAGAAGCGCTTTATTGCCGAATCGGGCGTGGCTGTGGCACCGCACGTGGTGATCGAATCGTCGCAGGCGCTCGCCGCGCTCAAGGACGCCGCGCTCGTTGCGGTGCTGCCCGGCATTTTGAAGACTGCTCGCCTCGGCTATGACGGCAAGGGGCAGGTGAGTGTGCGCAACGCCGAAGAAGTGCGCGAAGCGCATGCGTCGCTCGGCGGCGTGCCGTGTGTGCTGGAGAAGCGCCTGCCGTTGAAGTTCGAAGTGTCGGCGCTGATCGCGCGCGGCGCGAACGGCACCTCGGTGGTTTATCCGCTCGCGCAAAACGCCCACCGCGACGGCGTGCTGTCGCACACCATAGTGCCCGCGCCGGATGCCAGTCCGGCGCTCGTTAGCCAGGCGCAACAGGCTGCGCTGCAGATTGCCGACAGGCTCGGCTATATCGGCGTGCTGTGCGTCGAGTTCTTCATTCTGGAAGACGGCTCCATGGTGGCTAACGAAATGGCGCCGCGTCCGCACAATTCCGGCCACTACACCGTCGATGCCTGCGCGACCAGCCAGTTCGAGCAGCAGGTCCGCGCCATGACGGGCATGCCGCTCGGCGACACGCGCCAGCACTCGCCGGCGGTGATGCTGAATATCCTCGGCGATATCTGGTTTCCGGACGGCGGCAAGCGTGCTGCGGTCACGCCGCCCTGGCACGAAGTGGCCGCGATGCCGGCCGCGCGGTTGCATCTGTACGGCAAGGAAGAGGCACGTCCTGGCCGCAAGATGGGTCATGTGAACTTCACCGCTGCGACGCTCGATGAAGCCCGCACGGCGGCGCGCGATTGTGCGCGGCTGCTGCATATCCTGAAGGGCTGACGCGCTCGCATCATGCCGGATCAAGATAAACCTGCTGAGGGTGCTGCCAAGGCTGCGGCGCAGAGGGCTGCCGAGGCGGCGAAAGCCGCTGAAGCAGCAAGTGCCGCGGGCGCTGTCGAAGGCGCTGAACCACTTCATGCCGCTGCCGGTACCTCGACTGGCCCGGGTGCGAGCGCCGCGGAAATCGAATACGCCGCGGCGCTGCTCGACGCAGGCGAGCTCGTCGCGTTTCCCACTGAAACTGTCTATGGCCTCGGCGGCGACGCCCAGAGCCCGGACGCCGTTGCGCGAATCTACGCGGCGAAAGGCCGGCCGGCGAATCATCCGGTGATCGTGCATCTCGCGCCGCACGGTGATCCGGGATATTGGGTCGAGCATCTGCCGCCAGAAGCGCTGCGCCTCATCGATGCTTTCTGGCCCGGCCCGCTCACCCTGATTCTCAAGCGTGCCGCGCGTATCCCTGCTGCTGTGAGCGGCGGACAGGACTCGGTGGGTTTGCGCTGCCCCTCGCATCCGGTGGCGCAGGCGCTTCTCGAAGCATTCAGCGCACTGCGTGGCGGTCACGGCGGGGTGGCAGCGCCATCGGCTAACCGCTTCGGTCATGTGAGCCCGACCACCGCGCAGCACGTGCGCGACGAGTTTGGCGGCAGCATTCATGTGCTCGACGGCGGCTCGTCGGACGTCGGCATCGAGTCGACCATTCTCGATTTGTCGCGCGGTTTCCCGGCACTGCTGCGCCCTGGCCGCGTGACGCCGCAGGATATTGCCGAAGTGCTCGGCGAAGCGCCGCGTCTGCCCGATGGCTCGGATGCGACGGCGCCGCGTGCCTCAGGCACGCTCAAAGCACACTACGCGCCGCGCACACCGCTTGCGCTGCTGCCGTTCGAAGCGCTGGAACCTATGTTGGCCGCACGCGAGGCGAACGAACGCGTCGCCTTGGTGGCTCGCGTGTCGCGTGCCGGCCGCTGGGCCGATGCCGATGGCGTCCACTTCATCGCGGCGCCCGAGGATCCCCACGTGTACGCGCGCGAACTCTATGGTTTGCTGCGTGCACTCGATCGCGCGAACGTCACGCGAATCCTGATCGAAAAGCTTCCCGATACGATCGAATGGATCGCGGTGAACGACCGGCTCGGTCGTGCCGCTGCGGCGTTCGAAGCGCAGGGATAGGCAACACAACCGGAGTAGGTCCAAGGGGCCGTGCAGCCCAGAAGTCTCCGCCGTGAAGCTGCGGTCAGATGCCAGATGCTGGCATACTCATGCCAAGAATTGGTATTGACCACACCAAGGGAGACGCATGAGCATCGCCGATTTCATGTTCACGCCGCGCGAGCAGCGAGTACTGTCGCTGGTCCTCTCGGCGCCCGAACGGACCTTTAATCTCGCGGAACTGATGTCCCGCTCAGGTGCGGGGAGCGGCGCCGGTCAACATACGGTACGCCGTCTCTGGGAAGCGGGCGTGCTGCGTGAGTCGCGATTGGGCAACCAGCGTCTCTTCCAGGCGAACACCGAGTTTCCGCTTTACCCGGAGTTGCGCAGTATCTGCGCGAAGTCGTTTGGTTTGGCCGGTATGCTGCGTGAGGCCTTGGCGCCGCTCACGGAGGAGATCGACGAAGCCTTCGTGTTCGGAGCGGTGGCGCGGGGGACGGACACGGCGGGTAGCGTTATCGATCTGATGGTCGTTGGGCGAGTGAGTCTGGACGATCTGCTCGATCATCTGGCGCCACTCGACGCGCAGCTCGGGCGTTCGGTGCACGCCAACCTGCACCATCCGGCCGAATGGGCCGTGCTCTCACGAGACGATACGGTGGTCCGCGCAATCCTCGACTCGCCCACTATCAGGATCGTTCCTGACGACACGCCGCGACTTGCGGGATGAATGCCGGCAATGCTACGGCGTTTCACCACGGTGCTGACGGCCGCTATCCAGACGACTATTCAGCCCGTGCGCCCAGATCCAGACTCGCTCAAAGAATCAAAGAAAAAGCCCGGCTTAACCCAGCCGGGCCTTTCCTCATCAAACCGGCAAAACGGCAGATCACCTCGATCCACCGTCGCCCGTCTTGCCTTACTTGCCCAATCCCGTCGCCGCAATCTGCTGCTCGACGAACTGCGCGAACAGTGCGTGCGAGTGCGTGCTCGGGTGGACCGTATCAGCGAAGACATACGTCTGGTCAGCCCCCGCCACCGTGTAGGTCGCCGGCGAGCAGAACAGCGATGAGGCGAACTGCGAACCGTACTCGGCCGGAGTCAGACCGTTCAGGACAGCCGGATTCGCCGTGGCGTACTTGGTGGCGTTAGCCGCCATTGCCGTCAGGCTACACGCCGTGCCGGTATTGGTCGTGGTGAAGCCCAGCGACTGGGCGTTCGGCAGCAGGACGGTGTCGAGCCACGCGAACGCATCGGCAACGATGACCGTGTGCGAGGCAATCTGCGTCGCGAGCGCCTGCTCGACGATCCCGTTAAAGGCGGCGCTGACCCCGGTCAGCAACGCCGCAGACCCGGCCGCCTGCGCGTTCGCGGCGACGCCGAGGGGCGTCTGGCCGATGTCGGGCACGGTCATCAGCACTACGTGCGTGGCACCGTTGGCGACGATGGTCTGGATTTGCGTCGCGAGCGCGACGGCAGCCGCCGCGACCTGGGTGCTGTTCGTCTGCAGGTAGCTGGCGATGAACTCCACCTGACCCGCCTGCGTGTTCGGCAGTAGGCCGGCTGCGACCGCAGCCGGGTACTGCGTTTGCAACGCGGTACCGAGCGCCGTCAGATTGGCTGTGGTCGCGAACTGGAAGATGTCGTTCGCGCCGCCGTCTATCAGCACGAGCTGGTTCGAATTGAAGCTCGTATGGGCGCTTAGATATTGCGACACCTGGGTCGTCACCGGCACCGTCGTCGCCGCGAGGTTGTCCGGCGCCCAGCCTTCGCCTTCGGCGATGACGACGTCCGAGCCGCCCTGTGCATAACCATAGCCACCGGCTGCCGCCAGCGGCTGGCCGAAGCCGCCCAGGTAGGCCGCGGTCAGCGTGCCGCCGTAGTATTGGGCGATCAGTTGGGTCCACACCTGGCCCGGATTGGTCGTGAAGCGGCCGCCGCCAAAGTCTGCTGCGATGACCGGCGCGTACGTGCCCACGTCCGACAGGCTGTCGCCGAACGACACCACCTGCAATTTGACGCCGCCCGCCGGCGTGCTGCTGCTCGGGCTGCTGCTACTGCCGCCGCCGCAGGCTGCGAGCATGGCGAAGGCTGCGCTGGCGATCGCGACTTGCGACAGGCGCAACAGACCGCGATGTTTGGTTCCCTGTTGTTTCATGTTGATTTCATCTCCTCGTATGTGTGTGGCCTTTTTTGCCATGTGATGCAGGCGGCGCCCACCGCGTCGGCGGCGTGGCGACAGCTTACAGAATCTTTCCCGGTCTGCGTGGCGTTTGAAACGCCGCCGGGTTGTTTGCCGATGCATTGATGCGTTCGTCCAGATGGCGCTCGGTGGTCTGCGAGTCGCGCGACGCGTGATACGCGGCGGCCCACGCAGGCGGCGCGAACAGTGCGCTCAGCTTGTTGCGCCAACCCTGTACCTGCAGGAAATCGGCGCCCATCGACGCCCATTCGTGAAACGTCGCCTTCAGCGGGTTATAGGTGCGAAGCGGCTCGACGATGCCGTAGACCGGCGCATCGCGCGCATCTTCTTCGACATAGCTGCCGAACAGCCTGTCCCAGATCACGAGCACGCCGGCGTAATTGCGGTCGATATAGCGGTCGTTGCGCGCGTGGTGCACGCGATGAATCGACGGCGTGTTCAACACGTATTCGAGCCAGCCGAGCTTGCCGATAGCCTGGGTGTGCACGAAAAACTGGAAGCCGAGATTGATCAGCACGATGGCGACGATCTGCTTCGGCGGAAAGCCTAGTACTGCGAGCGGAATCCAGAACACCCACATGCCGGCGATGGGGTACATCAGGCTCTGGCGGAAGGCGGTGGAAAAATTCATCCGCTCCGACGAGTGATGCACGACGTGCGCGGCCCACAGCCAGCGCACCCGGTGGCTGCAGCGGTGAAACACGTAGTAGAGCAGGTCTTGCGCAACGAACAGGACGACGAACGATAGCCATCCCGCGTGCCATGTATAGACGCGAAAGTGGTCGAAGCAGTACGCATAGACGGGGATGATCGCGAGCCACGCGAGCTTGTCGGCGGCTTGCTGCAGCAATGCCAGCGCGGCGTTGCAGAGCGTGTCGCGCCAGCTGTAGAGCCGTGCTGCGGGGCGCGTGCGATGCAGGTGCCACGCCTCCCAGCCGATGCATGCAAGGAAGACGGGCGCCATGGCGAGCAGCAGCAATTCGGCATCGAATTGCATGGGCGTCTTCCTCCTGGGTCCCTGGCCGCTGCGAATGCCGCAGCAGGCGTTGTCGTTATCGTCTGATTCCGCAACGCCGCCCTGGGTGGCGCGCGGTCGGCGCGCGCCTCTCTCTGGATGTCACGCGCGCTTCAAACACTGCCCGCAAGCGTACACGCTCTGGGGCCTGCCGCGCATGGCTTCGCTAGAAGGAATCCTCAATGCTGGCTACCCTTGTGCGGGTTTTTCCTGGGCTTGCTGCGCGGCTCTTCTGCGACTTCCTGCATCGGTTGCGACGGCCCCTGGTAGACCCATTCGAGCAGCGCATCATGCGCGGCCCGCGCAGCTTCGGAATGCGGGTCGTTGATGATGCTGACGACGATATAACTGACGCCGTCGGCGGAGGCCACATAGCCCGCAATGGCGCGCACGTCGCGCAGCGTGCCGGTCTTGATGTGCGCGTTGCCGCCGACCGGTTGCGAGGTGAGGCGATTGCGCATCGTGCCGTCGACGCCGGCCACCGGCAGCGAATCGACGAACACCTGGGCGACCGGGCTCGCGTTGGCCGCCTGCAACAGATCCGCCAGCGAGAGCGCCGTGATGTGCTCGTCGCGCGACAGGCCCGAGCCGTTGTCGAGCGAGAGGTACTCCATGTCGAGGCCGTTTTTCTGCAGGAACGCTTCGATCGCGCGCGCGGATTTTTCCGGGGTCGCCGGCGGTTTGCTGGTGACTGCGCCGATCGTCAGGAACAGATTGCGCGCCATCGTGTTGTTGCTGAACTTGTTGATGTCGTGAACGATGTCGGACAGCATCGGCCCCTCATGAGTGGCGATCAGGCGTGCTTCGACCGGCACCGGGCCTTCGCGCGTCGCGCCGGTGAAGGTGCCGCCGTTCTGCTCCCATAGCGCGAGGAAACCGCCGGCGAAGAACGTCGAGTGGTCGAGCATTGCCACGTTCAGCGTGCGCGGGCCGCAGCGCTCGGGGTATTCGCCGGTAAATGATGCGATCACTGTGCCGTTGGGCTGCGGTGTGACCTCAGGCGTGGGCAGCTCGCCGCGGCACGGGCCGCCGGTTGCGTGCAGCTGGTTGTCGATCTGCAGTTGCGCGAGCGCGGGTATGACGTCGATGGCCACACTGCCGTCAGGCGACGGCGTCAGCGTGAACGACAGCGACTTGAAAGCGTATAGCAGCGGATCGGGGCCGACGTTGTAGGGGGCCGTAGCGTCGTCGTCGAACGGAGGCAGGTCGCGCGTCGAGGCATCGAAGAAGCGCTTGTCGAGCACCAGCGCACCGTCGATCCCATTGATGCCAGCCTTGCGGATTTTCTGCACGAGGTCGATCAGTTCTTCCGGCACGAGCTTCGGGTCGCCGGTGCCCTGGATGTACAGATTGCCATGCAGGATGCCGTTGGCGTCGAGCGTGCCGTCGGCATAGGCGCTGGTGCGCCAGCGGTAGTCGGGGCCCAGGATCGACAGCCCGGAGTACGTCGTGACGAGCTTCATCGTCGAGGCGGGCATCATCGGCTTGCCCGCGTTGAGCGCGATGATGGGGGTGCGATCGCCGACCTTTTCGACCACTACGCTAATGTTGGTCAACGGCACGTGGGCGCGTGCGAGGCCGGCCATGACGACGGGCGGCAGCACCGTGCTGACGCTGACGGTAGGGTGTTTGGCCTTGACGCGGGCTTGCGCCGGCGCGGCGCAGGCGAGCGCCGCACACGCCATCAGCAGGGCGGCGGCGCCCATCGGGACACGCCGCGCCGAATGCCGCTGCGCTGCGTGCCCTCGGGTGTCACCTGACGCGGTAACGGTACGCGGCTGGATCGAATCAGAAGGTGTGGACGCTGGGGCGGTGGCAAACGGGACCGACGAAGCTGCGCACGGCACGAGACGGCGGACGAGAAAAGACAGAAAGGCGTGCGTCATGAACGGGCGAAAAACCAAAGAGTCACGGCTGAAGCACGGCGCTCGGCGCGCTGTACTCATGTGGGGCATACAAGGGGTGTAACGGCCGCGCGCAGCAAAACTTCATCGTTATGCGCGAGTTCGCTTTCCCTTGTGCGAGTCGCCATGTGGCCCCTTGTTTCAGGGCCCGATGACGCGCTGCGCAAAAGCGCTCATTGTAGAGACATGCTGCGGTGGTGCGGTGAAATTGCGCCGTACCTGCAGCAATCCGTGGGGGCGAGGCGCACGAGCCCGGGTCGGGCGCTAGAATGCGACATCATGAGTGTTTCGGAATCGTAGAGTCATGCGCATATTGCTAGTCGAAGACGACCGGATGATTGCTGAGGGCGTGCGCAAAGCGTTACGTGGCGAAGGCTTTGCCGTCGACTGGGTGGAAGACGGCGAAGCGGCGCTCAGCGCGGCCGGCGGCGAACCTTACGATCTGGTGCTGCTCGACCTCGGTCTGCCCAAGCGCGACGGCCTCGACGTGCTGCGTGCGCTGCGCGCGCGTGGTCATACGCTGCCGGTGCTGATCGTGACGGCGCGCGACGCCGTGGCAGACCGCGTCAAAGGGCTCGACGCGGGTGCCGACGATTACCTGGTCAAACCTTTCGATCTCGACGAACTCGGCGCCCGCATGCGCGCGCTGATTCGCCGTCAGTCGGGCCGCAGCGATTCGACCATCCGTCACGGCACGCTCACACTCGATCCTGCCTCACATCAGGTCACGCTGGCCGGCGCGCCAGTTGCGCTGTCCGCGCGTGAATTTGCGCTGCTAGAAGCGCTGATTGCGCGGCCCGGCGCCGTGCTCTCGAAGAGCCAGCTCGAAGAAAAAATGTACGGCTGGGGCGAGGAAATCGGCAGTAATACCGTCGAGGTGTACATCCATGCGCTGCGCAAGAAGCTCGGCGCCGACCTGATCCGCAACGTGCGAGGCCTCGGCTACATGATCGCGAAGGACGCCTGAGCCGATGCGTTCCATTCGTCGTCAATTGCTGTTCTGGCTGCTTGCCATCGTGTTGCTCGGCGTCGGCATTGCCGGCTGGCTGATCTACCGTCAGGCGCTCGCCGAAGCCAACGAACTGTTCGATTACCAGTTGCAGGAGATCGCCGAGGCGCTGCCATCCGAGCCTTTCTCGCAGGTGCTCGGCTCGCGCGATACCGGCGACGAGGGCATCGTGCTGCAGATCTGGAATCGCAACGGCGCGTTGATGTACTACTCGCGGCCGCGTGCGCCGCTCGCGCCGCGCGCCGAGCTCGGCTTCTCGACTGAGCGCACCGATCGCGGCGACTGGCGCGTGTACGGCGCGATCGTCGGCGATAACGTCGTGCAACTGGCGCAACCGGTGTCGGTGCGCAACCGCCTCGCTGCGAATGTGGCGTTACGCACGCTATGGCCGTTGATCGTGCTGCTGCCGTTGCTGGGGCTGGCGGTGTGGATGGTGGTCGGGCGCGGCCTCAGGCCGCTGCGCCGGGTGACCGGTGCGCTCGATACACGCCATCCGGAAGCGCTCGATCCGCTGCCCGACAGCCGTCTGCCGCTCGAAGTACAGCCGCTGGTGCGCGCGCTCAATGGCCTGCTGCAGCGTCTCGCCACAGCGCTCGACACACAGAAGGCGTTCGTGGCCGACGCCGCGCATGAACTGCGCACTCCGCTCGCCGCAGTGCAGATCCAGACGCAACTCGTTGCGCGTGCAACCGACGACGCCACGCGCCGTGAAGCGCTCGCCGATCTCCAGGCAGGCGTCACGCGTGCGACGCGTCTCGCCGAACAGTTGCTGGCGTTGGCGCGTTCGGAACCGGACGGCCACATTCAGGCCCAGGCGATCGATCTGCACGCGTTGCTCGAAGACTGCGTGATGGCGTATGCGCCGCTCGCGCAGCAACGTGGTGTCGATCTCGGCATCGAGACAAGCGAGGCCGCCAGCGTGATTGGCAACGCGGACGCGTTGCGGGTGATGTTCAACAATCTGGTGGACAACGCAACCAAATACACCCCACGCGGCGGCCGGGTGGACGTGAGCCTGATCGTCGAAGCGGGGCATCCGGTTGTGCGCATCGGCGACAGCGGACCGGGCATTCCGCCTGCCGAGCGCGAGCGCGTGTTCGACCGCTTCTACCGTGCCGGGGCGAGCGCCGACCGCGCGCGCACGGATGTCTCCGGCAGTGGGCTCGGGCTGGCGATCGTGCGGCGCATCGCGCTTCAGCATGACGCGAGCGTGGCACTGGGCGAAACACCGGCCGGTGGCCTCGAAGTTAGCGTGCGGTTCTGACGAGGAAAGGGCGTCACGTGGGAGAAAGCAAGCAGTTTTGCCGAAGTTTCTCTGCTTAAGACTCTTTTAAGCGATAGCACGTACGCTTCATCCCATCCCCAAAGCCTTCCTCCCTGTCAGGAGCTCACGATGAATGCGAAAACCCTGTCCCGCAGTGCTGTTGCCGTGGCCGTTGTCGTCGCGCTGTCCGCCGGTTATGTGGCTGGCCACCGCGATCTGCCCGCGCCCCAGGTCATTGCGCCGGCGCAGGCCGCCGCAATGATGCCTGCCGAGGCCGCGGCAAAAACCGGCATCCCCGATTTCTCTGGCCTCGTCGAGACCTATGGTCCGGCTGTCGTCAACATCAGCGCGAAGCACGTCGTCAAGCAGACTGCGCTGCGCAGCGGCGGCGACAATGGCGAAAGCGGTGGCAACGCCCAGCAACTGCCGATCGATCCGAGCGATCCGTTCTATCAGTTCTACAAGCATTTCTTCGGCGGCATGCCTGGCGCGCAGGGCGGCGACGGTGGCGGCGATCAAGGCGACCAGCCGAGCGCGAGTCTCGGTTCAGGCTTTATCGTCAGCAGCGACGGCTACATCCTGACCAATGCGCACGTGGTCGACGGTGCGAACGTCGTGACCGTCAAGCTGACCGACAAGCGCGAGTTTCGCGCCAAGGTGGTGGGTGCCGACAAGCAGTCCGACGTGGCTGTGCTGAAGATCGACGCGAGCAATCTGCCGATCGTGAAGATCGGCGATCCTAACCAGAGCAAGGTTGGCCAGTGGGTCGTGGCAATCGGTTCGCCGTACGGTTTCGACAACACGGTGACCTCGGGCATCATCAGCGCCAAGTCGCGCTCGCTGCCGAACGAGACCTATACGCCGTTCATCCAGACCGACGTGCCGGTGAACCCGGGCAACTCAGGTGGCCCGCTGTTCAATCTGCAGGGTGAAGTGATCGGTATCAACTCGATGATTTACTCGCAAACGGGCGGCTTCCAGGGCCTGTCGTTCGCGATTCCGATCAACGAGGCGATCAAGGTCAAGGACGATCTCGTCAAGACGGGTCACGTGAGCCGTGGGCGCCTCGGTGTGGCCGTGCAAGGCTTGAACCAGACGCTGGCCAATTCGTTTGGCTTGACCAAGCCGAACGGCGCGCTCGTGAGTTCGGTGGATCCGGGCGGTCCGGCCGCCAAGGCTGGCTTGCAACCCGGCGACGTGATCACGGCGGTGAACGGTTCGCCGGTGGCGGACTCGACCGATCTGCCTTCACAGGTGGCGAGCCTCGCGCCCGGCAGTTCGGCGACCGTCACCGTGTGGCGCGACAAGGCGAGCAAGGACATCAAGGTGACGCTCGGCTCGATGTCGGATGCCAAGGTCGCGAAGAACGACAATGCGCCTGAGCAGGTCCAGGGGCGCCTCGGCGTCGCGGTGCGGCCGCTTACGCCGGACGAAAAGAGCAACGCTTCGGTGTCGCACGGCTTGCTGGTGCAGCAGTCGGGCGGCGCGGCCGAGAACGCCGGCATTCAACCAGGTGACGTGATTCTGGCGGTGACCGGCCGTCCGGTGACGAGTGTCGACCAGTTGAAGCAGATGATCACGCAGGCGGGCAACAGCATCGCCCTCCTGATCCAGCGTGACAACGCACAGATCTTTGTGCCGGTCGATCTCGGTTGACGTAAAACTTGCCGGTCCGTTTGCATAAACTGCTCACGGACCGGCGCCTTGTGCGAGCGGCGCGCCCGCCTTTTGCCGCGAAGGTCTTGTCGACGCGGCATTCGATGCGGCCGGTTGCGGTGGGTTCCACCGAAACAGGTGCTCTGTAAGCCCGGCGGGCACGGCAGTTGCAGATGTCTGTCGGGGGCAGACCCACCAGGACTCTAACAAGGAGCGATGCAATGAAATTTCAAGGCAATCAGCGACGTCTCGTGGCGGCGGCGCTAACCGCGGCGCTGACGCTAGGTCTCGCGGGTGGCGCCTGGGCGCAGCAGTCGAACGACACGACCGGCGGCACCACCAGCGACAGCGATAGTGCTGGCAACGTCAACGGCGGCGGCATGCCGCAGATCCAGCATCAGGGCGGCGTGGCCTACGTATCGGGCGGCGTCGGCAGCGACGAGTCGAAGGCGCTGCAGGGCGCGGAAAGCCGTTGGCCGCTGGCGCTGCGCTTTACCGGCCCGGGTTCCGACTTCCTCGCCGACGTGCACGTGCAGATCGTCGACGCGCACGGCGCGGATGTGCTGCAGGCCGATTCCCGCGGTCCTTATATGCTCGTGAGGTTGCGTCCGGGCCGTTATACGGTGCACGCGCGCTACAAGAGCGACGATCAGCAAAAGGCGATAACGGTGCCCGCCCAAGGCGGCACCAAGTCGGCTTTCTACTGGAATACGCAGTAACACGGGCCGAATTCGCCGGCCGCGCGAAGGTTGCGCAATTGGCCGAAGATTGGCCGATAATGAAGCCACGGGCGTCCCCCGTGGTTTTTTTCGTTCTGAAAGCCGCCGCGGGATGCTGAAGCCCGAGCCATCCTTGGGTGCTTTTGTGTGCGTTGCTGCCTGATCACTTTTTGACCGCTGCCTGAACCGCCGTTTTATCGCGTACGGAGTCCTGACATGAGCGATCCCACGCCGCCCGCAGGTAGTTCTCCAGGGACCACCCATTCCGGTCGGGTGGAAGGCGCCGCCCACGGTGCTTCTGCTTCCGGTGCGGCCAGCGGCGGTCATCGCATCGACATTAGCGTCAACAATCATCGTGTGCGGGTGATCCATCAGGGCGTCACGATGGCCGACACGCAGGGCGCGCTGACGCTCGCGGAGACCGGTCTGCCCGAGGTGTTTTATTTTCCGCGTGGTGATGTCAATATGGCGCGGCTCGAAAGCTCCAACCATACGTCGCGTTGCCCGTTCAAGGGCGAGGCGTCGTATTTCCATCTGCGCACCGAAGACGGCCTGGTTGAGAATGCCGCCTGGTGTTATGAAAGCCCGCTCGACGGGGTTCAGCAGATCAAGGGCTATCTGGCGTTTTATGCTTCGCGTGTCGACCGCATCGATCAGACATCCTGATCGTGTAGACGGCGCGTTTATCGGGGGAGGCGGTCATGGAGCTGAACAACGCGTTACGGATTGCGCTTGCACCGTCCGACGTCTGGGAGGCGCTGCAAGACCTCGCGTTGTTGCGCGCGAGTCTCGACAACTGCGAGTCTTTTAGCCGCCTTGCGGGCGGCGAGTATGCGTTGACGCTGACCGTGCCACTCGGGCCGTTGCGCGCCCGCTACGAAGTGCGCGCCCATGTTGCCAACAAGAATCCGGTGCAGCTCGACGAGCCGCATCGTGCGCTCAACTTCAAGGCGCGCGCCGAAGGCGTCGGATCGCTGCGCGGACAGATCGATGTAACGCTGCGCGCGGACGACACGGGATCGAACAAGGCACCGAGCACACGGATCGATTATTCGGTGTGGGCAACCTTGACGGGGCCCCTCGCGGAATTGCCGACGCGCCAGATCGAGAATGCGCTGCACGAACTGGCCGACGATTTCTTCACGGAGTTCTGCGCGGTCGTGCAGGCCAAGCACGGGCAGGGGCCGAACCGCGCGCGCGGCACGCATAGCCGGCGGCAACATGTGTTCCTGCGGCCGATCAACCTCGGCACCATGGCGCGCCGCGTGCGATCGCACGATCATGGCGGCTCGCTCTCCGGGCGCGCCACCAGCACGCTGTTCGGCGCTCGCTCGCACAGCGTGTCGCATCGCGAGCCGACGCCGCATGCCATGCCGAACTGGGCGTGGGCGGCGATGATCTTCGTGGTCGCGTTGCTGCTTTATGCGGCGCATTGGTTCAGCACCCAGACCTGAGCGGACCTCAGGCCTTCTTCGGCTCGCTATTTCCGCCGGTGCGTAGCGCGGGACTGAGCCGCAGGGCGTCGAACATGGCTTCCACCATCTGCTGCGCGTGCTCGGCGAAATCGGTGGAGTCGGGCAGAAACAGCATGTCGCGCAGCGAACCGCCAACGAACGCATGCAGCATCGTGGCTGCCAGTTTCGTATCGAGATCGGGCGGCATCTGGCCTTTGGAGATCGCGTTGCGCAGGCCAATCTCGATCTTGCCGAGCCCTTCGCGCATGTTGGTCTGATACCGGACCATCACCGGGCCCATATCTTCCACGAACTCACACTTCAGAAACAGGATGTCGAATACGCGTCGCCGCCGCGGATCGGCCGCGGTGTCGCGCAGGCACAGTGTGCAGATTTCGATTAGCCGTCCGAGCGGATCGGCCTCTTCCGGGTTGATTGACGCGGCCTTCAGTTCGTCGAGCGGCAACAGCACGCGGTCGAACATCTCGGTGAAGAGGTCGCCTTTGTTGGCGAAGTGCCAGTAGATCGCCCCGCGCGTGACGCCTGCGGCCTGGGCGATGTCAGCCAGCGACGTGCGCGACACGCCTTTCTCGAAAAAGACCTGCTCGGCGGCATCGAGAATGCCGGCGCGCGTCTCCAACGCCTCTTCCTTGGTCCTTCTGACCATTTCGTCTGACCTGCGTATCGGTGGGATTACCCGGACACTTTTAAACGTGGCCGTCACAATCCGCCCGCGCGTTTCGTCTTTAGCGAGCAGGTATTGCCTTGGCGTGCCTGAAAGGATAGCGAAAGACACTTTTACATGCATTCGCGAATGTATATATAATAGCACCCCATCGATCGGATAGCCCAAGCCGTGACGACCGGTTAATATCCGTCACTGTTGCCTTTCAGAAAGCTTATGCGCCGTCCCAAAAGGGTTGACGGCGCGCGGCATTTCCCGGTTTGGCGCATATGGCCTGGGGTGCACAGCGAGTACGCACCACTGGGCTTCCGGTTACGCGTCGTAAGACGCATGCGTGCGTTGTCGTCCCCGGGGTAGGGATGCGCGCACTTTTCATTCTCTCAGCCTTGACAGAGGTCGCTCCATGCGCGTCGAACGGGTTCCATTTCGCTTAATCAGTGCCGCGACGGCTGCCGTATTGCTGGCAGCGTGCGGACCAAAACAATCGGCCCCGCCACAACAAACACCTGAAGTCGGCATTGTCACCGTCCAGCCGTCGGCCGTGCCGGTCGTCACCGAACTGCCGGGCCGCACCAACGCTTTCCTCGTGGCGCAAGTGCGTGCGCGGGTGGACGGCATCGTGCTGCGCCGCGAGTTCACCGAAGGCAGCGAAGTGAAGGCCGGGCAGCGTCTCTACAAGATCGATCCGGCGCCGTACATCGCGCAGTTGAACAGCGCCAAGGCAACGCTCGCCAAGGCTCAGGCGAACCTCGTGTCGGTTACGGCGCAGGCCAGCCGCTACAAGGTGCTGGTCGCGGCCAACGCGGTCAGCAAGCAGGACTACGACAACGCGGTGGCTTCGGAAGGCCAGGCTGCGGCGGACGTCGCTTCGGGCAAGGCCGCCGTCGATACCGCGCAGATCAATGTCGGCTACACGGACGTCGTCTCGCCGGTGAGCGGCCAGGTCGGCATTTCGCAGGTGACGCCGGGTGCGTATGTGCAGGCGAGCGCTGCGACGTTGATGTCGACGGTCCAGGAGTTGGACCCGATGTACGTCGACCTGACGCAATCGAGCCTCGACGGCCTCAAGCTGCGCCGCGATGTCCAGGAAGGGCGTCTGAAGACGAGCGGCCCGGATGCGGCGACGGTCACGCTGATTCTCGAAGACGGCCGTACCTACTCCGAGAAGGGCAAGCTGCAGTTCAGCGACGTCACGGTCGATCAGAGCACCGGTTCGGTCACCGTGCGCGCGCTGTTCCAGAACAAGGACCGTGTGCTGCTGCCGGGCATGTTCGTGCGTGCGCGCATCGAGGAAGGCGTGAACGATCAGGCGATCCTCGTGCCGCAAATCGGCGTGACGCATGACCAGAAGGGCTCGCCGACCGCGTTGGTGGTCGGCTCGGATAACAAGGTTGCATTGCGTCAGCTCGTCACCTCGCGCACGTATGGCTCGAACTGGGTGGTCGACAGCGGCCTGAACCCGGGCGACCACGTGATCGTGCAGGGCACCGACAAGGTTCGCCCTGGCATGGACGTCAAGACGGTCGCGGCGCAACTGCCTGCTTCCTCCGACGCAGCCGCTGCAGCTGCACCGGCCGCCAGCGGTGCCCAGACGGCTCAGGCTGCTTCTGCTGCATCGGGCGCGCAATAACAGGGAGCCTGTTTCATGGCAAAGTTCTTTATCGATCGCCCGATTTTTGCGTGGGTGATCGCCATCATTCTGATGCTCGCGGGCCTCGCGTCGATCTTTACGCTACCGATCGCGCAATACCCGACCATCGCGCCGCCGGCCGTGCAGATCAGCGCAACGTACCCGGGTGCATCGGCAAAGACGGTGGAAAACACCGTCACGCAGGTGATCGAGCAGCAGATGAGTGGTCTCGACCACTTGCTGTATATCTCGTCCACTTCGGACGACTCGGGTACGGCCACCATCACGCTGACGTTCGCAGCCGGCACCAATCCTGACATCGCGCAGGTGCAGGTGCAGAACAAGCTGCAGCTCGCTACGCCGCTACTTCCGCAGGCCGTGCAGCAGCTCGGTACGAAGGTCACCAAGTCGAGCAGCAGCTTCCTGCTCGTGATGGCCTTCAACTCCGAAGACGGCAGCATGAACAAGTACGACCTGGCGAACTACGTCGCGTCGAACATCGAAGACCCGGTTAGCCGGATCGACGGTGTGGGTACGGTCACGCTGTTCGGCTCGCAGTACGCCATGCGGATCTGGCTCGATGCGAACAAGCTCACCAACTTCGGTCTTACGCCCGTTGATGTGCAGACTGCGCTGACCGCGCAGAACGTGCAGGTCGCCGGCGGCTCGCTCGGCGGCACGCCAGCGGTGCCGGGGCAGGCGCTGCAGGCCACCATCAGCGAAGCAACGCTGCTGCAGACGCCGGAGCAGTTCGGCAACATTCTGCTGAAGGTGAATCAGGACGGCTCGCGTGTGCTGCTGAAGGACGTGGCGCGCATCGATCTGGGCGGCGAAAACTATAACTTCGACACCAAGTACAACGGTGTGCCGACGGCCGGCTTCGGGATTCAGCTGGCTACGGGTGCCAACGCGCTGGCTACGGCCAAGGCGGTGCGCGCGAAGGTCGACCAGTTGTCGAAGTACTTCCCGCACGGTCTTGTCGTGAAGTATCCGTATGACACGACGCCGTTCGTGCGCCTGTCGATCGAGGAAGTGGTCAAGACGCTGCTCGAAGGGATCGTGCTGGTGTTCCTGGTCATGTACCTGTTCCTGCAAAACCTGCGCGCGACGTTGATTCCGACAATCGCGGTGCCGGTGGTGCTGCTCGGTACGTTCGCGATCATGAACGCGGTGGGTTTCTCGATCAACGTGCTGTCCATGTTCGGGCTGGTGCTCGCCATTGGCCTGCTGGTGGACGATGCGATCGTGGTGGTGGAGAACGTCGAGCGGGTGATGGCCGAAGAGGGTCTGTCGCCACGCGACGCGACCCGCAAGGCCATGGACCAGATTACCGGTGCGCTGGTCGGCGTGGCGCTCGTGCTGTCGGCTGTGTTCGTGCCGGTGGCGTTCTCGGGCGGCTCGGTGGGCGCGATTTACCGGCAGTTCTCGCTGACCATCGTGTCGGCAATGGTGCTGTCCGTGCTGGTTGCATTGGTGTTGACGCCGGCGCTCTGCGCGACGATTCTCAAACCGATTCCGCAAGGCCATCACGAAGAGAAGAAGGGCTTCTTCGGCTGGTTCAACCGGGCCTTCGAGAAGAGCCGCGACAAGTACCACAGCGGCGTGCACCACGTGATCAAGCGCTCGGGCCGCTGGCTCATCATCTACCTGGTGGTGATCGTGGCGGTGGGCATGCTGTTCGTGCGGCTGCCGAAGTCGTTCCTGCCGGATGAAGACCAGGGCACGATGTTCGTGCTGGTGCAGACGCCGTCGGGCTCGACCCAGGAAACCACGGCGCGTGCGCTGAAGGACATTTCCGACTACCTGCTCGACAAAGAGAAGGGCATCGTGGAATCTGTCTTCACGGTGAACGGGTTCAGCTTTGCCGGCCGCGGCCAGAACGCGGGTCTCGTGTTCGTGCGGATGAAGGACTACTCGCAGCGCCAACATGCCGACGAGAAGGTTCAGGCACTGGTGGGCCGCCTGTTCATGCACTTCGCGGGCTATAAGAATGCGCTGGTGTATCCGGTCAACCCGCCATCGATTCCTGAACTGGGTACGGCATCAGGCTTCGACTTTGAACTGGAAGACCGTGCAGGGCTCGGCCACGAGAAGCTGATGGAAGCGCGCAACATGCTGCTCGGGATGGCCGCGAAGGATCCGGTGTTGGCGCAGGTGCGTCCGAACGGTCTGAACGACACGCCGCAGTTCAACGTGACGATCGACCATGAGAAGGCTGCCGCGCTAGGCGTGTCGCTCGCCACGATCGACCAGACGTTCTCGATCGCCTGGGCATCGGCCTATGTGAACAACTTCCTCGATACCGACAGCCGGATCAAGAAGGTGTATCTGCAGGCTGACGCGCCGTTCCGGATGAACCCGGAAGATCTGAACGACTGGTACGTGCGCAACGGCGCCGGCACGATGGTCCCGTTCTCGGCGTTCACGACGGGCACGTGGGCCTACGGTTCGCCGAAGCTCGAGCGCTACAACGGTATTTCCGCGGTGGAAATCCAGGGTGCGGCTGCGCCGGGCAAGAGTACGGGTCAGGCGAACGCGGCAATCGAGGCGATTGCCGCCAAGCTCCCGGCGGGTATCGGTTACGAATGGACGGGGCTGTCGTTCCAGGAAATCCAGTCTGGCTCGCAAGCGCCTATCCTCTACGGCATCTCGATCCTCGTGGTGTTCCTGTGTCTCGCGGCGCTGTATGAAAGCTGGTCGATCCCGTTCTCGGTGATCATGGTGGTGCCACTCGGCGTGCTGGGCGCACTTCTGGCCGCTACGCTGCGTGGCCTCGAGAACGACGTGTTCTTCCAGGTGGGTCTGTTGACCACGGTGGGGCTGTCGGCGAAGAACGCGATTCTGATCGTGGAGTTCGCTCGCGAACTGCAGCAGGGCGAAGGCATGGGCCCGGTCGAGGCCGCGCTGGAAGCTGCGCGTCTGCGGTTGCGGCCAATCCTGATGACCTCGCTCGCGTTCATTCTCGGCGTGATGCCGCTGGCTATCAGTAACGGCGCCGGCTCTGCGAGCCAGCACGCAATCGGTACCGGCGTGATCGGCGGGATGCTGACGGCGACCTTCCTGGCGATTTTCATGATCCCGATGTTCTTCGTCGTGGTTCGTGCGAAGTTCGGCGGCGAGAAGGAAGATCCGGATGCGGCGCTCGAACACTATAACCAGCACCATCCTCATGATCCGCAGGACCAGGGTCATGATGGAAGCGGCTCGGGCAAGGAAGGACATTGAGATGCAAAAACACTCTTTGATAGCAGTGGCGGTCGCGTTCCTCGCTGCAGCTTGCACGATGGAGCCGAAGTACGACCGGCCGGCCGAACCGGTGTCGGGGACGTTTCCGGCGGACGGCGTCTACGCGACGCAGCCGGGTCCGGCGAACGGCGGCGCGCGCAGCGCGAACGCCCAGGCCGCGACCGACATCGGCTGGCGCAACTTCTTCGTCGATCCGCGTCTGCAGCGGCTGATCGAGATTGCGCTCAAGAACAACCGCGATCTGCGCGTGTCGGTGCTGAATATCCAGCAATCGCAGGCGCAGTATCGGGTGGTGCGCGCGGGGCTCCTGCCTTCCGTCAGCGCTGCAGGTTCGGAGACCCGCACGCGTACGCCGGCGGATCTCGCGCTGCCGGGCGAGGAGCTCAGCACCGAATATTCCGTCGGGCTGAATGCCTCGTGGGAACTCGACTTCTTCGGCCGGATTCGCAGCCTGAAGGATCAGGCGTTGGATCAATACCTCGCCACGGCGCAGGCGCGCAAGGCGGCGGAGATCTCGCTGGTGTCGCAGGTGGCGGATCAGTATCTGACAGTGCTGTCGTTTGACGATCTGTTGAAGGTCACCGAGGGCACGCTGAAGACCGCGCAGGAATCGTATCGGATCAACAAGCTGCAGTTCGATAACGGCACGGGTTCCGAGCTTGATTTGCGGCAGGCGCAAACGGTGGTCGAGCAGGCCAACGCGAATTACCAGGCCGAGGCGCGCTTGCGTGCCCAGGCGGTCAATGCACTGGTATTGCTGGTTGGCGAGCCGCTGCCTGACGATCTGCCGCCTGGCCTGACGCTCGACAACCAGAATCTCCTCACGGATGTTCCGGCTGGGTTGCCGTCGGATCTGCTGACGCGACGTCCGGACATCATGGAGGCCGAGGAGAACCTGCTGGCCGCCAACGCGAACATCGGTGCGGCGCGCGCAGCATTCTTCCCGAAAATCTCGCTGACTGGCAACTTCGGCACGCTGAGTCCGACATTGGGTACGCTCTTCAAGCCGGGTTCGGCGGCATGGGGTTTCACCCCGACGATCACCTTGCCGATCTTCGCTGGCGGTGAGAACAAGGCCAACCTCGATCTCGCTCACGTGCAGAAGAACATCCAGGTCGCGACGTACGAAAAGGCGATCCAGACGGCCTTCCGCGAAGTGGCGGACGGACTCGCGGCGCGTGGCACGTATGACGAGCAGATTGCGGCGCTCGAACGCGATACCTTCGCGGAACAGCGGCGCCTGGATCTGTCGGATCTGCGTTATCGCAATGGTGTGGACAGCTATCTGTCGGTGCTGACTGCGCAGACCGATCTGTATTCGGCGCAGCAGGCGTTGATTTCGGCACGTGTGGCGCGGCTGACGAACCTGGTCGATCTGTATCAGTCGCTGGGTGGCGGGTGGATCGAACACAGCGGCGATCAACCGCGTCCGGCCGATGCACCGGTGGACTACAGCGCGGCGGCCAGCGCGACGGCGGCGGCTTCTGCGCCTACGGTGAATTGAGCGCGGGGCAGTAGGCGGCGGGGCCTTCCATGGACCTGCCGCTTGCTCGCGCAGCAAACAGAAACGCCACGGCATGCCGTGGCGTTTCTGTCTGGACGTTGCCCATGTCTACCTGACGACCTGTGCTGCACGCGGTGTTCGCTCGGGCTCGCCGGCATCGCACAAGTGTCACCTCGCACCCGCCAGCATTACCCCTCACTCGAATTCAGTGCAAATCCGCAGCCCGTAGCATCTCATCACCCGCAGCCGCTTCTTCATTGCCACCACGCCCATCGAAATCATGTCCAGCGCGGCGGATTTCGTGCTTCGCAGCACGTTCCCCTTTGACGCCGTTAAACACCAGATTCAGCACGACGGCAGACACCGAGGCCAGCAGAATCCCGCTATGCAACAGCGGCGAAAGCGCCGGCGGCAGCCTGGAGAAAAACTGCGGCGACACCACCGGCACCAGACCGAGACCGATACTCACCGCAACGATGAACAGGTTGTGATGGTTCTTCACGAAGTCGACCTTCGAGAGCACCTTGATGCCGTTCGCAGCCACCATCCCGAACATCACGATGCCTGCGCCGCCGAGCACGAACGCCGGTACCGACGCTACCACCTGAGCCATCTTCGGAAACAGGCCAAGCAGCACGAGAATCACGCCGCCCATTGCGCAGACGAAGCGGCTCTTCACCCCCGTCACGCCGATCAGCCCGACGTTTTGCGAGAACGAGGTATGCGGGAACGAGTTGAAGATGCCGCCGATCAGCGTGCCCAGACCGTCCACACGCAGGCCGCGCACGAGCGTCTGCCGATCCACCGGCCGGTCCACCATATCGCCGACGGCGAGGAACATGCCGGTCGATTCGATGAAGGTGACGAACATCACGGTGACCATCGTCGCGATGGCGAGCGGATCGAAGTGCGGCAGGCCGAAGTGGAACGGCATCACGATGCCAACCCACGGTGCGGCCGTCACGCCTTCCATGTTGACGCGGCCGAGCAGCGCGGCGATCACAAAGCCGGCAACGATGCCGAGCAACACGGAGATGTTGGCCATGAAGCCTTTGCCGAACTTGTTGATCAGCAGGATCAGTGTGAGCACGACGAGCGACAGGCCCAGGTACACCGGGTTGCCGTAGTCAGGATTGCCGACACCGCCGGCCGCCCAGTTGATGCCGACCTCCATCAGCGACAATCCGATCACGGAAATCACCACGCCGATCACTACCGGCGGGAAAAATCGCAACAGCTTGCCGACGGCAGGCGCCAGTAGTATGCCCACCACGCCGGCCGCGATCGTCGAGCCGAAGATGTCGAGAATGCCGAGACTCGGGTTGGTGCCGATCGCCACCATCGGGCCGACGGCAGCGAACGTGCAGCCCATGATGACAGGCAGGCGGATGCCGAAGATCCATAGACCGAGCGTCTGGATCAGCGTGGCGATGCCGCAGGAGAAGAGGTCCGCGCTGATCAGAAACGCAATCTGATCTTTCGGCAGTTTGAGTGCGCTGCCGACGATGAGGGGTACCGCCACTGCGCCGGCATACATGACGAGGACGTGCTGAATGCCGAGCGTGAGCAACTGGCCTGCGGGCAGTCGTTCGTCGCACGGGTGAACCGTGTTCGATTGCATTTTGTCTCTCTCCACCATCTCGTTTTGGGATGACTCCAAGGTATGCGGAGAGAAAAAGCACAACAAGACCACTGGGGCCTATTCCGGGCTTCGCGCTGATCATATGGGTGGGGGCGATTTGAAAGCCGATCGAAATGCCTGAGCCGGGCAAACAGGCTGTGAGCCCCGCGCTGCGGTGCGAAGTTGCGGGCGCGCCGGCGGGCCCATCCAAATCGATATGTGTGAAAATCCATGAGGTGTATTCGAATCGACGCATAGTGCCGTTTTGGCGCGGCTTCCAGGGTGGCGGGGTTAACCCGCGGGTGGAATCGAGCGTCGCCTATGCGTATGAGCAATGACGCGGCGGGTGCTGGAATACGCGCGCCGCAGTTTTCGGCGATCATAGGCGCCGGTCGCGTTGAAGGTTCGAGCCGCGCATCACGAGATTGATTCAAGGGACTACAGGAGCATTCACCATGAAGACGAAAGCAGCCATCGCATGGAAGGCCGGCGCACCGCTGACAATCGAGGAAGTCGATCTGGAAGGGCCGCGTGCCGGCGAAGTGCTGATCGAAGTGAAGGCCACCGGCATCTGCCACACCGATTACTACACGCTCTCGGGCGCCGACCCTGAAGGCATCTTCCCGGCGATCCTCGGTCATGAAGGCGCTGGCGTGATCGTCGATGTGGGACCTGGCGTCGGCACGCTGAAGAAGGGCGATCACGTGATTCCGCTCTACACGCCGGAATGCCGTCAGTGCAAGTTCTGTCTGTCGCGCAAGACCAACCTGTGTCAGGCGATTCGTTCGACGCAAGGCAAAGGGCTCATGCCGGATGCCACTTCGCGTTTTTCTCTGGACGGCAAGCCGCTGTTCCACTACATGGGGACGTCGACGTTCTCGAACTACATCGTCGTGCCGGAGATCGCGGTGGCGAAGGTGCGTGAAGACGCGCCGTTCGACAAGATCTGCTATATCGGCTGCGGCGTGACGACAGGCGTCGGCGCGGTGGTGTATTCGGCCAAGGTTGAGGCGGGTGCGAACGTAGTGGTGTTCGGTCTCGGCGGGATTGGGCTGAACGTGATCCAGGGCGCGAAGATGGTGGGCGCGGACAAGATCATTGGCGTCGATCTGAACCCGGGACGCGTCGAGCTCGCGAAGAAGTTCGGCATGACGCACTTCATTAATCCGACTGAAGTCGAGAACGTCGTCGACCATATCGTGCAATTGACCGATGGCGGCGCCGACTACTCGTTCGAATGCATCGGCAACACGAAGGTGATGCGTCAGGCACTGGAGTGCACGCACAAGGGCTGGGGACAGTCGTTCATCATCGGCGTGGCTGCAGCGGGCGAAGAAATCAGCACGCGTCCGTTCCAGCTCGTGACGGGCCGTCAATGGAAGGGCTCCGCGTTCGGCGGCGCACGTGGCCGCACCGATGTGCCGAAGATCGTCGACTGGTATATGGAAGGCAAGATCAACATCGACGATCTGATCACGCA
>NZ_JAMFSB010000355.1 GCF_026225065.1 Paraburkholderia sp.
CGACGACGATGCGCCACTCGCGATCCGTATCGGCCGACACTTCGAACGGTGGATTGCCCTGGTCGCCGGTCTTGCCACGCAACCGGTACAGCACGCCGTCTGCCACGTCGCGCCAGGGAGTCTGCGCATTCGCCCGCGAATAGACCGTCGCGCGCGCGACCGTATTAGGTTGCGGCAGATCCAGCCGCAAACGGTCGACCGGATACGCGCCGTCGGTTTCGAACAGATACTCGCCTGGCGCCTTGCCTGCCTGCATGTCAACGCCTGCGCGCCACTGCCGCTGCGTCGCGGTGCTGTCCTGCGCATTCGCATCGGCCGCCTGCGCCTCGACTTCGACGGACGCGATATCCGGCGCACCGTCCGGCCAACGCAGACGCAGATAGCGAGCCTTGAGACCCTCCACCTCGATGCGCTCCTGCGACAGCGTGCTGCCGCCGTAGCTGACCTTGAGCAGTTGCGTATCTGTGAGCGCTTGCCAGTTGCGCAGATCGTCGCTCGACTCAACACTTACACGGCCCTGGTAGCTCTCGTTGCGCAGATGGATCAGCAGTGCGCTGACCTGTCCATCGGCCGGTCCGGTGTCGACGACGTCTCCATCGCGCGTTGCGGGTGCCGGCGTCGCCACGGTTGCGTGCAACGACCCATCCGCCGCAATCGACACACCGAGCGGCGCATTCTGCGCGCTGCTTTCCGCCTGCGGCAGCGGGAACCACTGGACCGTGCGCAATCGCTTCGGTGTTTGCGCGGCGGCGCGCGGCGCGTCGAGCGAATACGGCACCGGTTCACCCGCGCCGTTGAACACCCGCAGATCGCCGAGATCGCCGCGCAAGCTTGCCGCGTAGACCGCCTGCGGCACGGTGACCGTGTAGTACGCACCATTGCCGTTGAGATCGAGCGCGAACCGGTGGGCGAACTGGTCGGCCTGCTGACCGGGTTCCGCGCTTGCGACTGACGACAACGCGCATAGCGCCACGGCTACGAAGAGACACTTCATGAACTGGCTTCCGTGATGGTCCGTGCCTTCGGCGGCAGCGGCGAGAAATAGCCGATCAGCAGCAGCAACACGCCAATGCCGATAAACGACACGATGCGCTCGATGCCCTGCACATGCGAAAGATCGAACACGAACAGCTTGACCACGGTCAGCGCAAGCAGCGCCCCGCCGACGAACCACAGCGCCCGGTTCGCACGGTGTGTCGCCCAGATCATCGTCGGCAGCGCGCACAGCGTCCAGAACACCGACACCGAGGCCTGCACGAGCATCGAGTGGGTCATGTCGTCGAAGCTGTACGGGATGCCCGCCCAGTGGTTCAGCGTGCGCAGCAGCATGGCATTGAGCCAAAGGAAGCCAGTCGCGACGGCGACGGCCTGTAGCGGCACACGATAGTTAGCCACGGGTACGCCAAGGCGGCTCACACGCACGAGCCACAGCACCGCGATCGCATAGATCGCGACCTGCACGAGATCCAGCGGATTGAGCAGCGGCACGCGCGCCCAACTGCCGCCATCCTGCGTGAGATTGGCGTAGAAGGTCCAGATCCACATCACAAGAATCAGCGGGGTCGATGCGATCGCAAAGAGCCGCACCAGACCATCGCGGCGCGGCAGCCACATGCCCACGAAGGCAAACGCGCTCCAGCCCACCAGGAACACCTGCTGGCGACCAAACGACGACAGCACCGCGTCCACGTCGTACGCGGTGTGGAAACGATGATGCAGCGTACGCAGCAGGAGCGCGTTGAACCAGAGGAACACGGTCGCCAGCGCCGCGTAGTCGAACACGTGCGGGCGCCATTGCACGCCGAGCGTCCTGAGACGCCGCAGCCAGACGACGATCGCCATGAAGGCCAGCAGTTGTGCGACGTCGAGCGGATTGAGCAATGGCAGCCAGAAGAGCGGCGACGCGTCGCCGTCGCTCGACACGCTCGCGATGCTCCAGACCCATAGCAACGCGGCGAGCGGTGCCGCGCCCCACACCTGATACGCACGCGGGAAACGCGCAACCGGCCAGCGCAAGCGCTCACCCACGCCGGCGATCAGCAGAAGCAGCGCACCGAAGCCGAACGCCCACGCGCTCCAGCGCCACGCGCCTTCCGGTACGTAGGCGGCGATGCGCCAATAGCCTTCCAGCGCGAGCAAGCCGCTGAGGTTCCAGAACATCAGCGTGTGCAGCGGCGCCATCCTTTGGTCGGAGACGTCGCGTTCCTGACGCCACAGCAACAGGTACGCCGAAGCGACGCTCACGAGCCAGACGATCACACCCATTCCGCGGAACGGCGCCTCGTAGCCCTCGAATGCGGCGAGGACCAGCAGCGCTAGCGCCGGCACCAACGCTAGCGCGGGCCATTCGGCAAGCGCCCACGACAGCCGTCGGCGCGCGATGTGTGCAAGCCACGCGGTTGCCCCAGCGAACAGGGTAATCGCATGGAGTACGAAACGCGTAGTGTCCGGCTCGGTGTAGCGATTGGCGTAGGCAAGAATTTCTGCCGTGCCGCCGCCCAGCCACCAGAGCAATCCCCACGCCGCGGCAGCGAGACCGACGCCCGGCATCCACGCGTGCCACGCACGCGCCTCGCTGCGTCCGTGCAGCCACCAGCCGGTGAACACACCGCCAAGCGCAACCAGCAGCGTGGCGATGTAGTTACTGTTCAGAACCGGCAGTGCGTCGAGGTCCGGGTGAAAGACCTGACCGACACCGAACGCGCAGCCCGCTGCGATCTGCATCAGCAGCCCGAAGGCGAACGGCACGAGGCGGCGCTCGCGAACACTCACCCACACGATGGCGGCGCCTTCGATTGCCCACGCCGCGCTCGTTGTGGGCCCCGAAAACGCGAGCGGCACGGCGAGGGTTGCGAAGATCACAGCAAGCGCCAGCATCGACTCGAACAACAAGCCGAGACGATCGCGCCGGCGGGAAAGCCATGTCGCGACCACGAGGTAAAACGCGGCCAGTGCAACCGCGCTCCATGCGAGACCGAACTCCATGTGCTTCATCAGCGCGGCCTGCAACCCGATCGCGACAATCGGCGTGCCGAAGACCAGCGTGCCGTCGACATAGTGCTTGAGCGTAATCTCGCGCCGCACGCCATAGAGCAGCGCGATGCCAACGTACATCAGGAAGAACAGAACGAGGAACGGCTCAGTACTCCAGAGCAGTTCCGGCCGATAGGCGGTCACGCCCCATGCCGTACCGATCGAGAACGTGAACACGAAACCGAGCAGGTTAAGCGGGCGCCACGCCTTGAACCATGCAATCGCGAAGATCCCCGCATTCAACAGCGCGTAGTAGCTGAGCAGCGCAACGTGGCTACCGCCACCGCTCGCGAGCAGGATAGGAGCGAGAAAGCCGCCTGAGCTGCCCATGAAGGCGAGTGGCGATGCGTTCTGGCGCACCGCGAGAAATGCGCTCAGTGCGCAGATCACCACCATCAACGGTAAGGCCGCGGCTGACGGCAGCAAGTGGTACAGCTTGGTGGCGGCGAACACCGTCAGATACAGCACACCGACGCCGCCCCCTTGCAGCACGAGGCCATATGCGCCACGTCGATCGCCAATGCGCCAACCTGCCGCGAGCAGTGCGGTCGCGCCCAGCGCCACGCCGGCGAGACGGAATTCGACCGGCAGCATGTTGTTGTCGGCGGCGTACTTCAACAGGAATGCGACGCCGAAAAACAGCACGATCATGCCGACCCGCACCACCGTGTTGCCGCCGAACAGCCAGTCGCGCGCGGCGCGGAAGGCGCGCTCCAGCAGACCGGGCCCGCGCGGTGCAGGTGGTTGCGGCGGCTCGATTGCGATAGCTGGTTCGCGGATGATGGCAGTGTCGTCAACCCAGGCTGCGGCATCGGCGTCCGCCGGTACGCTGGCCGTTGCCTGCGCGGCCGCAGGCGTGGGACGGATTGCATATGCAGAAGCGGGTTGCTCGACCGGCACAGGCTGCGTCGCAACCGGTTGTGGGGGGATGTTGTCGAGCGGTGTGCCCGTTGGAGCGTCAGCATCAGCCGATGACATGCCCGACGGATCAACGGAACGCTGCGGATACAGCGCGGGTGAAGTCCCCCGATCTCCCGACGCTCCTGCCGATACCCCCGCGAGTTGGCCACGCAACTGGACCAGTTCGCGCCGGAGCCCCTCCACTTCCGTCTCGAGGCTCGTCACGCGTTCTGACAATGTGGCTGGTGGCGCGCTGCCGGGGCTAACGGATCCCTGTGACGAGGGCTCCTTCCCGGACAAGGCTCGCGTCACACTTTGCAGCACACGGCCCACTACGAAACCGGCAGCCGCGCCCACCAGCGCGCCGGCACTGGCCGAGAAATCGCTAAGTAGCCCGACAATTGTGCCCACCACGAGGCCGATCACTGCAAAGACCCACGTCATAACCGTTTTCTATCCTGTTGTTATCAGCGTGGCAAAGTGAGGCGTGGCAAAAGCCAGCAATCGCCCGTTTAAATATTTTGGTCAGCCGAATACTAATTAACTTTGCTACGACAACGCAAGGTTGAGAATACCTCCAATGCGTCGCTTCGTATCCGGCTACCAATGCGATTTGGTTAAGACAACCAAATCATGCATTTTGCATGCCGCAACAATGTCGTTAGAACAGCCGCTTTGACGTACACAGGCCGTTGTGCCGCGTTTATGCTACCGGCGAGGAATCTGGGGAAGACATGGGCAGTGCGGATGCGATACAAGGCTACCAGGCTGCGCCTGAAGAGCCCAAGCTGGTTGACTCGAAACAACCGGGCGGGCCGTTGACTGCCGGCGCCCCGGAAGAGTTCATCGACTGGCAGGGACACGACCTCTCGATGCGCGGCATGAGCGGCGTGCACGACGCCATGCGCTGCGGCACCGGTCACCTGCTGTCTGTCACGGGGACCGACACGATTCCGGCTATCGACTATGCCGAAGACTTCTACGGCGCAGATGCGGACAAGGAACTGGTTGGCGGCTCGATCCCCGCCACCGAGCACAGCGTGATGACACTGCGCATCCTGCTCACGCTGCAACGGCTCGCCCGCTATCCGGCGAATGCCATCCTTGATGAGAAGGCACTGCGCCGTCTGGCCGAGCGCGAAGTGATTCGCGAGCTGGTGACGCAAGACTATCCGGCCGGCATGGTCTCCATCGTCAGCGATTCATTCGACTTCTGGAACGTGATGACGGTGGTCGCCAAGGACCTCAAGGAAGAGATCCGCGCGCGCAAGCCAAACGCGCTGGGTATGTGCAAGGTCGTGTTCCGTCCCGACTCGGGCGACCCGGTCAGGATTCTCACGGGCTACCTTGACGAAGAGCTGCGCTGCGACGAAAGCGGCGCTCCGCAAGCTTTTACCGGCGGCGTCTACCAGTTGCGCGGCGAACCCGGCGTGACCATCACCGAGGCCGAACGAATCGGCGCAGTCGAATGTCTCTGGAATATCTACGGCGGCACGACGACGGACAAGGGTTTCAAGATTCTCGATTCGGCCGTGGGCCTGATCTACGGCGATAGCATCAGCCTGGCACGGGCTCGCGACATCATGCTGCGTCTCGCGGCGAAAGGCTTCGCATCGTGCAACGTAGTGTTTTGGATTGGTTCGTACACCTACAACATGCTCTCACGAGACACCTTCGGCTGGGCGATGAAGGCGATCTACGCCGAAGTCGGCAACGAGGTGGTCGACATCTACAAGGACCCCGCCACGGACGACGGCACGAAGAAGTCTGCCAAGGGGTTGCTGCGCGTCGAGAAGGAAGGCGACGACTTCGTGCTTTATCAACAGCAAACGCCGGAGCAGTTCAACGGCGGCGCATTGGCCCCCGTGTTCCGCGACGGCAAGCTGCTGGTCAGGACCACGCTCGCGGAGATGCGCGAGCGCCTGAAGACGTCATGGGTCTGCCCGGAACCGGGCAGCATCGACTGGAGTTGATGTCTCCAGCGCAGCCTATGTCAGCGCGAACGGTACAACGCGACGCTGATGTTATCCTGGCCGCCTGCGGCGTTCGCAAGCTCGACCAGGCGCACGCACCGGCTGGACAGCGGTGCGTCGCCTGCCCCTTCTGCGAGCCGGGTCCATAGCGCCGACGGCTCGGAGAAGTAATTCCACAAGCCGTCGGAACACAGCAGCAGCCAACTCGTGGCGCTCAGCCGGCACGCGCCCGTATGGATCACCGGCTCGGCATCGCGCATGCCGAGACACTGTGTGATGCAGTGTGCGTTCGCATCCTTTAGTGCGGCCTGCAAGGGAAGACCGGCCTTGACCTGCTCGTTCAACCACGAGTCGTCTTCCGTCAAAAGACGCTACTCGGCGTCGTCGAAGAGGTAAAGCCGCGAATCGACATTGACCTCCCGACCGCTCGTCTAGGGAGGGGCGAAGCGTTGATTCATGATGGTGATGCGCCACACACCCATTTACCACTAAAATCGCAAGTCTACTTTGACATCGTCCGGTACGTTCGTTGAGGGCTTTTCCGGGGTAAGCCGATCAACAAAATTCTGGAGAGAGACTGCGATCGATGTCAAGCCGTCGCTTCTTGGAGATAGCCCCGGAGCTACCTCACTTCCATGGTCCCAAAAACCGACATGCGCGCTTGCCCGGTCACGGATATACAAACATATCTGATTTCCTCCAGGTGCCGCGCCGATTGGAATCCAGCCAGTCGGAATACGCGTCCTGTACCTGTTGTACATTTCGAGGACCGACAAGCCATATTTGCTTTCTAGTCCATACAACATTTCCAGAGTGTCCCTTCCATCGTCCGAAGTCCATGGAGACGGCACGTCCGGGCGGTATGCAACTATTGCACTGAACTCGATGTCTCCACCAAAATGAAGCAATAGGTTTGTATAGTCTTCTGGGAGCACTCCGGTCGCGGCTTCCAAAGACTTCAGTCGCGCGGCGGTGAGCTCTCCCGAAACATCGGCGGGCGTAGCCCCAAGCCGAGAAAGTTTGTCTAGCATCGCGTCTTCCTCATATCGGCAGCCGACCCAGTGTGGGGAACATTCCCGTGTAGATCGGACGGAATTAGCTGTATCTGTGTCTGGCTCAAATGGTGCGGAGTCAGACCATTCTCTCTCAAAAGCTTCTGCGCAGCGCTTGGACTTATATCCTTGGCGCCCCCAATCTGCTCGTAGACCTTGGTGAAGTCTTGCCGGGTGCCATCGAGCGTACCTTCTGGGAAGGTCAACTCGCCCTTCGACCATGCCGAAAAATCTGGTCGCCCGCCTTGGAATGGAACTGGATCACCGCCGGTAACGGCGTTTACACTTGGGTTGTCGGAGTACCAGTTGCTATTTCCTTGCTCGCCGTCCCAGTAGCCGTTAGATCTTGGCAATCTATCGGCCGCCCATCCCCAAGGATCAATCCAAACTAAGGGATTCGCCGCATACCGATAGAGATTGAAACCACCCCGCAACCCAATCGGATCCTGGTTGATGAACCTCCCCACATCCGGATCATAAAACCGAAACGTGTTGTAGTGCAGCCCCGTCTCGCGATCCAGATACTGCCCCTGGAACCGCAAATTCTGCGGCCTTGGAACATGCCCCGGCGCCACGCCAGCCTCCTGAACCTCACCCCACGCCACCGCTGCCCGCACCGGGGTACGCTGGATCCACTCCTCCTGCACCGCATTACCCCAGACCTTATAGCGCGCCTGCCAAACCAGCTCGCCGCCGGAGTCAGACAACTCCTCAGGCATCCCCGAAACATCATTATGAAAATAGTAAACCGCATCTGCCACGCCACTATCATTCGCAGCCGGCGCATGATGATCCATCCGCGCAAGCGGCACATAGCTGCCGTCTTCATACAGATACGTCAGCGCCTCTTCACCGCGCCGGTCGTGATACGTCTCCTGAATAAGCCGCATCCCGTCCCACAGAAAATCCGTACTCGCGTACCCGCCGTTTAGCTTGCGAACACGTCGCCCAAGCGCATCGTATTCGAAGTGCGTCGTCGCGATGCCGATCCGATCCTTCGTCACCGCCGTCTTCAACTGGTGCCAGTCGTCGTACTCGAATGTCTGCTCCTTCGTCGGACCGCGCCCACTCAGCTTGCGCGACAGACGCCCGAAGCGGTCGTATTCGAAGCGCTTGTCTTCGAACATCCGCAGCCGGTTGTGCTCCACATACCCGCCCGGGTGATCGCCCGAAACAAGGTTCGCTGCCGCATCCCAGCGGAACACTTCCGATGGCAGTCCCGGCCCCACCGCCTGCTCGATACGCCCAGTCGGATCGTAGCGATAGTTCGTGACGCCGTGCCGCATATCCCGCTTCTGCGTCACGTCGCCGACCGCATCGTATTGCCACTGCTTGCCGAGTAACGCTTCGGGCGACGCGCCACGCAGCGCCGTGTGCTGGGCACGGCGGCCAACACTGTCATAGCCGAATTCGCTCGTCAGTCTGCCCTGAGTGCGCAGCACCTCGCGGTGCAGATCGTCGCGGTCGATATCGGTGATCGTCGTATCATCGACGCGCACCTGGTGGACATGTCCCGAGCCGTAGTGCAGCCAGTCGATCGTGCGTTCGCCCGAGATCGTCGTGTTGATCCGGTTGCCGAGTTCGTCGTAGCTATGCGCAAGCCATCCGGTCGGCGTGTACTCCTCGAGCAACTCACCGCGCGGTCCGTATTTCAGGTTCACCCGATTCTTCAGCGATGTCCCCCTTGCGGTAACGCTATACAGCTCGGCCGACGCAATCCGACCGGCTTTGTCGTACAAGTATGCGCAGGCCTCGCGCACGGCCACCTTGCGGACCAGCCGCCCGAGCGCGTCTCGCTCGTAAGTCGTCTCGAGGATGTCCTCCCGCGCAGCGACACCGAATCCGCATACGTCGTATGCATATGAGCGCGTGGTACCGTCCAGCCCCACCTCCTCGACGAGCTGGTCGCGGCGGTCATAACGGAACCGGTAGCTTTCGCGGTTCTCGTTGGTTAGCGACGCCAGCCGGAAGGCTTCGTCGTAGCCAAACCCCACCACCCGTCCCGCCGCATCCGTGCGCGACAACAGCAGCCCGCGCGCGTTGACGTCGTAGCGGGTGCCGCGTTGGTTCGGATCGGTGACTTCAATCAACCGTCCGCCGGAGTCGTACCGGAACGTTTGACGGGCACCATCGGCTGTCACGATCGACGTGACGCGCCCCATCGGGTCGGCCTCGTAGACCGTTTCGTGGCCGGCGGCATCGATCACACGCGCAAGCATCCCGCGCGCGTCGTACACGAAGCGCGTCGTCTTGCCGGAGCAGTCTGTATAAGCAGTCAGCTGTGCACGAGCGCTCCACTCAAGATGTTTGTAGCCGCCACGTGCATCACGGATCGTGTGCACGAGTCCTCTCTCGTCGCGATGATATTCCGTCGCGAACCCGGCTGGGTCGCGCGTCATCGTCAGGTTGCCGCGTTCGTCGTAGCGGTAGATCCATCGCGCATTCGCCGGATCGATCTCCGAGACTGGCAGGTCGTAAAAGCCGTTCCATTCGGTTCGCTCGACGCGTCCAAGTACATCGATTCGGGCCGTCTGACGACCGCGCTCATCGTATTCGAAGCGCGTCGTGTGACCGGCTGGGTCAGTCGTGCTGACCAGTTGCCGCTGCGCATTCCAGTCGAACTGCCATTCGTGGCCTTCAGCGTCCATATAAAGGGTCGGCTGGCAGTCCGCGTTCCAGGTCCAGCGAGTCACGCGTCCGAGCTGATCGGTGATCGTGACCTCCCGGTGTTCGGGCTCCACTTCAAATACGTATTCCTCACCATCATCGGTCCAGTGGCGCACCACACGAGCGTCGCGCCCCGTTCCTTGCCATGCATAGAAGGATTGCAGTCCGCCCGGCAGGATTTGCCGGATCATCAGACCATTCTCGTAGGCGAAGCGCCGCACGATCTGTCCGCTGCGGTCCGTCACCGTCTCCAGTTCGCCCGCATCGGAATACGTGTAGCGCACCAGCGTTTCGGGCGGTTCCCCCTCGACGCCGTGGCCTAGATCGATCGACGCGACACGCTGAGGGTGCGCCTGCGCATACGTCAGCCTCAGGGTTCGACCGGCGCTGTCGAGCACGCGAGCCGGCCGGCTAATGTGCTCCACCGTTTCCCGCTGAACCTCGATCCAGTTGCCATTGCGATCCTCGAGTCGCCACAGCTTCAGCGAATCGCCGTTGGTGGTGTCAGCTCGTCCAAAATCGCGGTATAGCCCGTCCACCGCTTCGACTACGTAATGGCCGCCGGCCGTGCAAATCAGGTAGATACCTTCTGGCACGCTGAAATGGCTCTCGCCGGGAGGCACCGCCGGGAACACAATGTCGCGCCCCTGTTCGTCCCAGTAGGTGATCGATTCGATGTGGCCAGTTTCGTCACGTCCGAGTTTCAGTTCGACACTGAACGGCACGCTCCATCCCGGTCCAAACAGACTGTCGGCCCGGTCATCGTGACTGCTATAGAAACGACGCCAGACGATCGGCAGCGCTCCGGGCAGCACGAAATCCGTGTCGTGCGTGCCGTCCAGAATCTTGCCGCCCGTGATCACGTTGACCGGGTGACCAGCGGAGGTCCGCATCAAATGACCCAGCGCGGTGCCAACAAGCGCCGCGCCCATATTGAGCGCGAGACAAGGCAGCTTGCTCTTGAGGAAATCGTCCCAGTTCATCTTGCCGCGCCCGCACAAGGCAAGCGCGATCCCGATTGCTGCTCCCAGCCATGCCACCCATTTGCGCGCCGCCGTGATATCACGTACCGTTTGCGTTCCACCACCAATGAATACGTTGTCCGAACCTTCTGCAATGCTGGCGTCGCACGTGGTCTTATCCCCCACCCGTGACGCGGGATGATCGTTGATATAGACGTTGCCGGAGCCCTGGGCGATCATCTGCGGCCCGGAGTGATTCTGGCATTCGATCGTGTCCATGTCGCCCGGTCTGGCTGCGCGCGCAGCCGGCAGATTATTGACGTAGACATTGCGCGAGCCACTAGTAATCTTGCCTTTGATTTCCGGCGGGGCGATCGCGTTACCTAGCGCATGTGCGGCGTTGTCGATCTTCTCGTTCAGGCCGCTCCCTTCCATGACGGCGGCCACGCCAATTCCGATCCCAATCACGAGCGGCGTCGCGAGTCCGGCCGTGCCGACTTCCAGCAAGGCCAGCCCCCCAAGCACGGCGCCTTCCGCCAATGTGGACAGCGCCCACCCGATGGCCGCACCGCCCAGCAGCGAGCCACCCATGCCAAGCAGATCGCCCAGCAGCGACGTATGCTGGATCGGATCCAGATAGCGCGCGGCGGCGTACTGTTCGTCACTCACTTCGCATCCTCCGGCGGATCGGCCAGCGTTGGCCGCACCACGCGCGGCTCGAAACTGTCGAGCATCCGGTCGGCAGTCGCGCGCTGCTCTTCGGTCAACGGCGACGCGCAAGTCAGCGTCATCACCAGCACGGTGCCGTTGTCATCGGCCGGAAACACACTCTGCAACTGATGCCTGAGCTTGCCGTCCTGCTCCTGAGTCGCCTCGATCTGGACACCGGCCCGGCCGCCCACCGTCACGGCCTCGCGCGAATGCTCGGTGAGCTTCGGCGCCTCGCGTGTCGCAAGCCCCCACTCCCGGGCGATGAACGCATCGAGATCCTCGCCCTCGCGCAGGCGGCCGCGCGAGATCACGAGATTGAAGCCACCGGGCCCCTGGTTCAGCATCAACATATTGACCGTGCGGTCCAGCGCCGCATCGGGCAGTACGAACGTTCCTTCGTGGATCGCGTAGTACATGATGAGGAACCCTATCAATGTCTATTTGTTGAGATCGATACGCTGACCGTTAACTGACACACCGGCATCGCTGAGCATAATGGTGGAACTGCCGTGCTTCAGGAGAATGCCGTCAGGCGTGAGAACGATGGTGCTGTCACCGACAGCAAGCGTGATGCTCTTGTCCGCGCCATAGACCTGGGTTCCTCCGCCTGCGTCGCCTGCGGGCGTGAAGACCTGAACATCGGCTGCGGTCGTGTTGCGCTTTTGCGCGATCGTTTCGGTCAGGTTGCCTTTGCCGATCTGCTTCGTCTCATCGCCCGCAGCAACGGTCACGCTCCGCGATCCAGCGACTACCTGGTGCGTCTCGCTGTCCTCGATGACGGTGTTCATGTCCTTCTGGGCGTGCATGTACAGCATCTGCGAACCGTTCACGTCACTCATCGACAGTTCGTTCGAACCCGCGCCCTTGTGCGTCTGGCTTTTGATGCCCATCGTCTGGCCAGCGGCGCCGTGGTAGGGGTTGCCCTGATCGCCGTTGTATACCCGCCCGACGATCACGGGGTTATCCGCGTCGCCCTGATTGAAGGCAACGAGGACTTCCTGGCCGATCCGCGGGATCGCCGCCGCGCCCCAGCCGTCGCCCGCCCACGGCTGCGAGATGCGGATCCACATCGAATCCGTGCCATCGAGCTTGCCGCGCCGGTCCCACAGGAAGTGCAGCTTCACGCAGCTGCCATTGGTGTAGATCTGCTCGCCCTTCGGACCCACGACGATCGCCGACTGCGTGCCCTGAATCAGCGGCTTTGGCGTGATCCGTTGTGGACGATAGACGATCTTCTGCGGCAGCAGAGAGAAGCTGTTTCGATACGGCGTTTTCGCGGCATGTTGCGTGTAGTCGTTAACCGCCTGGTGACGCACCCCCAGAATCACGTACTCCTGATTGTTCGCCTGCACAGGGTGATTCATCACCGTCACGTTACCCGCCGCCGTCATTCGCCACGCATAGCCACCGCCGGTATAGCGATAGGCGTTCGCCTCTTCCGCCTGCATGGCATAGCGGGCGTAGCGATTACCGTCGTCGCTATGGTCGTACAGTGACTGGTGTTCGAAGCGCTCGGTGGAATCGAGCCGCGCGTGTTTGAGCGTCTGCGGCTCGGCCTGCACCAGCATCAGCGGAGACGAGGGAGTCTGGTGATTGAAATCCCGGAACGTCACCTTGCCGACTCCGAACCGCCGCCCTTCATGCAACTGGTCGATGCCGTTGTATTCGCTCGACGTGCTATCGGCGTACTGGACCGTGGTCAGCCCATCGATTGGCCGGAACACAAGATTCGTGTCGCCGATCGCGAGCAGATGCTTGTCCTTCTGATAACGATGAGTCCAGATCAGTCCTTCCTGCTCCATCAGCCGCGCGCAGAAATTGAAGTACGACTCCTGGTACATCACCACGTACTCGAGTGGATTCTGGCTCGTCTGGATGTCGAAAACGAAGTCGGAGAAACCATGCTCCTGGAAAATCCCGGAGAGGATCTCCTGCACAGTCTCGTTCTGGAAGATGCGGCAATCGGTCGAGCGCGTCAGAAACCAGAACCACGGCACCACCGTCATGTGGTATTGCGTGACACGGCCCGGATTGCCCGCGCGATCAAACGAGGCAACGTAGCCGTCAAAGTAGCGAAATTCGTCGGCACTATCGGATGCGACGATCCGCTCGACGGTCGATTGCCGCGCCTGTTGATCGAACTTGAGATGCACCTGCTGGCCGATCAGGTCCTCAGGCTTCAGGTCCTGAGTATGGGACAGCAGATCGAGGTGGATTTCCGGCAGCCGGTTCACGTGTTCGTCCACGATCGCAGCGCTCACCAGCAGAACATCGGTTCCGAGGGGTGTGTCGAGCGTGACGTACCGATTCTGCTGGGTCAGCGGCGCGGCACCCGCGGTGCCGGTATTGTTGATCGTGTCCGCGACCGCCGAAGGCGGCTTGTTCATCAGCGAGAAGCCGGTCTGCGCAAGCTGCGCCGCCCGCTGCACGGTGTCGACATGACCGGCCAGGCCGGCAAGCGGCCCGAGCTGATTGGCGACACCAGAGGTCATCGATCCGGCGAGACCTCCGAGCGCGCTCATCGAGCCTGACGGACTGCCACCTGAACCGTTTGAAAGAAGACTGTCTGGAGCGAAGCTCATATCCGTTCCTTTCTTTTTTTCTCAGGCTTTTCCCCCACCGCTGGCTGACCCGAGGCCCTGCTACCGCACGATAATTTCTCACACCCTGAAACGTTACAGACGAACATTTGCATTTCGTGACAACTGATCGTTTTTTTCGTACTCGCGCACAGACCCCGTTATCCGGATTTATTCAAAATGCATATTGAAGATTTCGATGGGCAACGATGCTGCGCGCATGAGGTTCGTCATCCTAAAGGTTTCAGTTCACGCGCTCCGGTGGCGCCGCACCCGCCCCATTGCAACGATTTATTTTCCGTGAAACACTTCAGCTCATCTGCCGAGTCGGACTAATGTCCGGTATATCAGACAGTCGTATTGGCTACCAGTACCAAATACCGATGAAGCGTCGAGCGAATGTCGGTTATTACTCAGGAGACAAACAATGAGCAATGTCGGGAATCTCGAGGTACCTCGTTCGCAGGCGCGACGCGTCTGGCTCAGGAGCGTAAGCGCGCTGGCTGCCGTTTCTGCAATCGGCTCGCTCGCAGCGACGCGTCCTGCGCAGGCCGCGAGCAAAGGCGCCACAGCCGTCGCCGATAGCGGCAAGCCGTTGTTTGCGTACGTCGGTACTTACACGCCCAATGGCCTCGGCATCCATCGCTTTCAGGTGGACCGGAGTAGCGGCAAGCTCGAGGCACTCGAGCCCTTGCGCGGCGTCGAGAATCCAAGCAGCCTCATCGTCGACCCGCAACAGCGCTTCCTGTTCGCTGTTAGCGAGGTGAAGAACTACAACGGCACGACCAACGGCTCGGTCAGCGCCTATGCGATCGAAAGCGGCACAGGGACGTTAAAGCTGATCAACACGGTCAACTCGCACGGCGCCGGTCCGGTCTATCTGAGCCTGCATCCAGATGGACGCTTTTTGATGGTCGCGAACTACAACAGCGGCAGTGTCGCGGTCTTCCCGATTTCGAATGACGGCACGCTGGGCGAGGCTTGCTCTGTTCAGCAACCACAGGCGCCGGCCGGTGCACAACACGCAGCGGAAGGCGTGCCCGGCAGCTTTGCCATCAGCGACCACGACGGCCCGCACGCACATACGATTGTGCCCTCGCCCGACGGTCGATTCGCGATCTCAACCGATCTCGGCGTCGATCGAACGTATATCTGGAAGTTCGACGAAGCGACCGGCGCACTGTCACCGAACGATCCGCCGTTCGTCGCCGCGTCGGCAGGCGCCGGACCACGGCACCTAGCGTTTCATCCCAATGGCCGCTATCTGTATGAGGTCACCGAGGAGGCGTCGACGCTGGTCTGCTATGCCTACGACAGTACGCACGGAACGTTGACGCAGTTGCAGTCGGTCTCGACGCTGCCGGACACGTATCAGGGCACGAGTTTCGCGTCGGAACTCGTGTTTTCACATGACGGCCGCTTCATCTATGTGGCGAACCGGTTGCATGACACGATCGTGCAGTTCAGCGTCGCCGGAAACGGTCATTTGCAACGCGTTGGGGAAGTGCCTACCGGTGGAGACTATCCGCGTGTGATCAAATTCGATCCGTCGGGGCATTTCATGTATTCACTGAATCAACGCAGTGACCATATCGCGATCTTTTCGGTCGATAAGGCCAGTGGCAAGCTGCGGTTTGCGGGGACTTATGTTGCGGTTGGGAGCCCGTCCGATATTGCTTTTGCGAGTGCATAGTGTTGCGGATTTGATTTGGATGGCGAACGAGTTTCAGGTGCGTGTATGCGGGCACCTGCAGCTCGTACGTCAATGCCTGTCGCCGGCGGCCGTCTAAACATGTCCGCCTGCTTGTGCTTCGGGCACGCATACGCCGAGCTGACGATGTTCGATATCAAGCGGAGAACGCTTCCGGCTCTAACGTTGATAGCCACCAATCGGCTCCAACGAACCACGCGGACGAGTCGGCAGGCGTGTTCCATCTCAGCGACCTGACTGCAGCGGCATTGCCTGATTCGAACGCGGTAACCAGGGACTCTCCGGTCGCATCATCGCGCGCACCAATACATTCGATAAACGTCGCCGTGCAAATGAACTTTGCCGTATAGGAGTTAGGGGCGACGCGCGTCACGAGCAACATGCCGCCAAGGCCCCGGTTAGGCGTCAATGGGAAGATGAGACGGCCGCCATCGTTGAGCGCTTCGAGCCAACTGTTCAACGGGTGCGTCGCGCCCGCGCTGACGTAAATCAGATCCGATTGCGGCAACACTACTTGAGTGCCGCTTTCCCCGATGACCCGAACCTGCGACAGGTGTGCAAGGTTCGACGCCGCTTGCGCGCCGAGTCCCGGGTCGATCTCATACGCGGCCACGCTCCCTGCGCGACCAGTGAGGTACGCGAGCAACGCTGTGTAGTAGCCAGTTCCCGAGCCGATATGGGTGATGGTTTCGCCCGGCGAGATGGCCGCTGCGTCCAGGCAACGTGCGTGGAGGCTCGGCTCACCGTTGTTAAGGCCGCGCTCGGTCTTGAGGCCGACCACAATGTCCTGATAGAGAACGGCTGGGTCCGACGTCTCGGTCGAGACATACCCTGACAATGTCAGTACATTCCATGGGCCGGGACCCAGATATCTCTCCCTTTCAATCGCCGCAAATGCCTCGCAGATTCTCGCATCTTTGCACTCAACCTTAGCTGTCACGTATCGCGCATAAAAGTCGCGAAGCACTTCGACGTTTTTCATTGACCGGCTCTCCAGGAGGGGACCGCGATATGGTATCGCGGTCAGGCCTGGTGGTCACGAAACTCTCGCAGGTCTTACTGTGTTGCAGCAACGGTAAGCTTGCGTGCCCGTTTCACGCCCGCTTTCGCGCATGTAAGACGCCTTTACCCGACTACAGCTCAAACCCAAGTTGCGCCCGGCCGACCGGTGTCAGGTCGTCGGCCGTGGCGCGTCCGGTGAAATCGACTTCGAAATGGTCAGCAGGGAAATCAGGCGGGCTTTCGCCCTTCAGGAAGCTCGGCAACTGGCGCTTAAGGTATGCGTCGTTTTTGGCGCATGCGGGCGCCGAGGGGATGTACATCACATTGCTATAGCCCGCGCCTTTATGCTCGTCTTCGACTGCGTGGATGACATCGCTATGCCAAAACACGGTGTCGCCCGCTTCCATTTTGGGAATCGATGACAGCGCCTCGAACAACGGCGCATGAAATTCCCGCTTGATCGACAGCGCCCGCCCGGGCATGGCACCACACAGGTCATCTTCTGCGATATCGTCCTGAAGCGCGCGCAGCAGGATGTACGCCATCGCATTGGCGATGGGTACGAGTTGCAGCGTCCCGTCGCCTGGACCTTGCGGCGTCAAGGCAGTCCAGCCTTGAAAAGTGCGGAACATCGAACACACAGCGGGCGATGAGATCTCTTGCACATCAGGCCGGAACGCAGCGTCGAACGGATCGTAGTCGCGCCAGTTCCCTTCAAACACGTGGCGGTAAACCTTGCGAAAATTGCTTTCAATCCAACGTTCGACGGACCCGCCATCGCAATGCGCCGATAAACCAAGCGACGCGGAGCCCGGCGGCCTGCGACGCAGACGGTCGGCGTAGACAGGCACATGCTCTGGATCGAAATGCACGCGGCCTTCGCTCTCGTTGCGCCACAACCGGTTCAGGAACACACGCGCCGCAGTCAACGACTCCGACTGCCGGGCGAGCGTCTGCGGCTTCGACCAGTACACGCCATAGATCTGCGGCTTGCTGGAAGCGAGCTGACCGAAGTATTTGTCCTCCGCTCGGTTTTCCAAACGCTTGTCGAGATGATTACGTTCGACATAGTTCGCAATCTCCTGGTCCCAGCTTTGCACCAGCGCACGGGGAAAGACGTTACGAATCACGCATGCGCCGCGCGCCTTGACGATCGCGATCTGGTCGGCGGTGACACGTTGTTCGGTAATGTCGGAGAACTGAATCTCGGGGATGACGTCCTCTCCCCGATCGCGCCGCCCGGCGATTCGTTTTGCCTCGGTGCGGATCGCTTCTTCGACTTCGGCAAACACCTCACGGTAGTTCGGCAACGCCGCGCGCAATTCTCTTTTTGCTTGTCGAATTGCGCTTGGCAAATCTTCGATTTTCAACGCCATGACTGTCTCCATACGGACTTGGTATGTCCAGAGCATATGACGTGGATGCGCGCCGTGGTGATACTATTCAGGCAATTAATTTGCGTTTTCAGCCATGAAACCAGCCTACGAGCATGTCGAGTTCGGCGAGGACTGTTCACTGCGGGTTTACCATCGGCGCCTGCCGCGTATTCCGTTCGAGTGGCATCACCATCCGGAGTACGAACTCACGCTGACGATGAACAGTCATGGCAAGCGCTACATTGGCGACGCCGTTAGCGACTATGAGGCTGAGGATCTCGTCCTCGTGCCGCCGGATCTTCCGCACACCTGGTCATCGAACCGTTCGATCGACTCATCTTCGCCGCAGGTCGCTATCGTCATCTGGTTCGACGGCGATTGGGCGCGGCGCATGGCAGATTGTTGCCGCGAATATGAACCGTTACGCAAGCTGTTGCGCAGAGCCGCGTGTGGGCTAGCCTTCGATCCCCCTGCTGGAAAAGCGATGCGTGAGCGCCTCGCGCAATTGCTATCGAGCGAGGCGCGCGAGCGCCTTGGCGCCGCCCTCGATATCATGTGCACACTCGCTGACGCCCCGGGCCAGCCGCTCGCCTCACCGAGTGCTTTCAATGAATCAAACGCCGGACCGTCTGGTCACGAGCCCGAACGGATTAACCGGGTTCTTTCGGTGATCGACGCGCGTTTTTCTGAACCGCTGCGACTCTCGGAGCTCTGTGAGGCCGCTAACCTGTCGGAACGAACGCTTACCCGTTATTTCGTTCAGCATATCGGTGAGAGTGTCGGTCGGTATATCGCCCGGGTTCGTATCGGGCACGCGTGCCGAATGCTGGTTGACACTTCCCTGCCTGTTGCTGTCATCGCCGCCCGTTCGGGCTTCGCGAACATCGCCAATTTCAATCGGCAGTTCAGGGCTGCAAAGCAAACGACGCCGGCCGAGTATCGACGGCGGTTTGCGGCGGCGGCCTCTCCGGATAAAGATGCGGCGGCTCGCTTGACCGAACGGTCTCCTTCGCTTCAAAGGAAGCGCAAATCAAACGCCGCGCGAAGCGACGAAGAGACTGCTTAGCAGTACTTTGCCTGGCACCAGCGGTCACTAGCGCGAGATCCGTCGGTCAGGGCGAGCAAATCAAGCTCGCCATGCTTATAGCATCGACTTGCCCTGATCGAGAATCTTGTCGCAGATCTGCTTGGTGAGTTGCTGCTTGACGCCGTCGCCACCGAGGCTCAGCTTCTGGCCGCTACCCGAGTCCAGAATGCCGTTGGCGCCGTCGGTGTAGCCGCCATTGGAACTCGACGCGCCACCCGGCAGCTTGCTCATCAGCGAATCTTTTACCGACGACGCGCTGCTACCCCCCAGGTAGTTATTCTTGATGCAAAACTGCAGTACGCCGGCGACGTTGCTGCTGTTACTGGATGTCACCGACCCGCCCGACAACGCGCTACCAAGGTCGCCGAGGCCCCCAGACGACGAGCCGCCGGTCAAACCGCCGAGACTCGGCGACGAACCGCTGTTCCCCTGATTTAGCAGGTTACCGAGCTGGGCGTGCACTGCGGACATTGGGATCGTCACGCCGATGAGCGCTGCCGCAACTACAACGTGGTGCATGCGTATTTTCATGGTCCCTCCAGAAGGTTGCCGTTTCCTGTCGTCAGCATCGCCGATGCTTCTTTAAGAATGCTATGTCGATTTGGAAATTTCGGGAAGTTTTTCGGAGCAAAACGCTCAATGCCGCCGCCACTTATCTGGGCCAGGCGCTGGCATCGGCGCATGCCATTTCCGACCAGGACTATAACAGCGCCATCGTGCAGTACAGCATCGACAAGCAGGCGAGCAATGCTGTCACGAGCACGAGCGGCCTCGCGTCCGAAAGTCGCGGGGCTCAACAACAACGCCACAAGACTATCAGCCACTGCGTGTAGCCGATCCCATTCGTGGTAGACCCTTTCTATCACCGCGAGCCCACGTGTAAATGCGACGATCACCTGCGCCGCCTGCGTTGCAGACGTCCTGAGTTGCGTGCGAATCCTTTCGTTCGACAACGCGTTCGTTATCACCTCATCCAGATCGTCCAGCTGTGCGCGCAAACGCGTGGTACAGCGAACCACGCTGCACGTTGGCCGCATCGGCAAGATCGGCCATTGACGTCGCCTGCCAGCCCTTTTGCCAGAACACGTCCAGAACCTTATCCAAAACCGTTTCTTCGTCGAACTGTCGGACCATCGCCATGAAAGAGTGCTTTTCTCAGCGTCCTTAAAAAATAATTGACACATACGTCAACATTGACAATACTGACATCGTACCCGCTGAGAGATCTCTACGCGCCGTTGCGCACCACGAGGAACACATGATCGACCTACATTACTGGACGACGCCGAACGGGCACAAGATCACGATCGCGCTTGAGGAACTAGGCGTGGAATATCGGATCTTGCCCGTCAATATCTCGGCTGGAGAGCAGTTCAGCCCCGAGTTCCTGCGCATCAGTCCGAACAACCGCATTCCAGCGATCGTCGATCACGACCCGCAAATGGGCGGTGATCCGCTGTCGGTATTTGAGTCTGGCGCCATCCTCGAATATCTGGCCGACAAGACAGGTCGACTGCTTCCTTCCGAGACCCGGGCGCGGTTCGAGACGCTTCAGTGGCTCTACTGGCAGATGGCAGGGCTCGGGCCAATGGCCGGGCAGAACCATCACTTCACGCACTATGCGCCCGAACGCATCGCGTACGCGACGCAGCGTTATCAGAAGGAAACTGGCCGGTTGTACCACGTACTTGACGAGCGGCTCCGGGATCGGGAATACATCACGGACGCGTTCTCGATTGCCGACATCGCGTGCTATCCATGGGTCCGGATGCATGCGCGTCAGGCACAGGACCTCGCGGATTTCCCGCAGGTGCACCGCTGGTTGGACTCGATGTCCAGACGACCCGCTGTCGTCAGCGCGTACCGGATCGCCGAGACCATCAATACGACGCCGACCGTGACGGAGAGCGCTCGCGAGCACCTGTTCGGGCAGCAGGAGAAAACGCCTCGTCGCGCGGGAGGATACGCATGAGCGAACGAAGCCTGGTGCTGTTCGAGTTGGCCGGCGCGGATCAGTCCGTGCGTTTTAGCCCGCACTGCTGGAAGACCAGAATGGCGCTCGCCCACAAAGGACTGACGGCACAGGGCGTGCCATGGCGATTCACGGATAAGGCAGAGATTGCATTCTCGGAGCAAACCTGCGTGCCCGTGCTGGTCGACGACGGCATCACCGTCAGCGATTCCTGGCGCATTGCGCACTACCTGGAAACGCACTTCCCGCAGGCGCCTTCGCTGGCAGGGGACAACAGCGGCCTGGCAGCCTGCGCGTTCGCCAACCACTGGGCTGATGCAACACTGCTGCCAGCGCTGGCCCGCGTGCTCATTCCCGACGTCTTTCATGTACTGCACCCGAAGGATCGCCAGTATTTCCGGGCGTCCCGCGAAGCACGTCTTGGGATGACGATTGAACAACTGCCGACATACAGGCAAGACTACCTGACCGAGTTAAAGCGCGTGCTCACTCCGTTGCGCGGCACGCTGAAGAGACAACTGTTCCTTGCCGGCCATGCGCCGAGCTATGCTGACTACTGCGTATTCGGCATGTTCATGTGGAGTCGCTGCGTGAGCGACATCGCGATCGTGGAGCCGGACGATCCGATCCACGCGTGGCGCGAGCGATTGCTCGACCTCTTCGACGGCCTCGCGAGAAAAGCGCCCGTCCACCACTTAACGACCGGAGACCTTTAGTGTCCGGCTATGATTTTGATCTCCTTACCATCGGTGCCGGTTCTGGAGGAATTCGGGCAAGCCGCCGAGCGGCCGCCTTCGGGGCACGTGTTGCGGTCGCGGAACAACGCTTTCTGGGCGGCACCTGTGTGAACATTGGATGCATTCCAAAGAAACTACTTTCGTACGCGGCGCATTTCAGAAAGGAGCTGGAAGAGTCACGCAGCTACGGCTGGTCGTTTGACCAGCCCGTGTTCGACTGGCGTACCTTGCTGGACGCAAAGAACCGGGAGATTGAACGTTTAAACGGCGTCTACCGCAATTTGCTCAATCAGTCCGGCGTCGAACTGATCTGGGGCACAGCGACGATTACCGGGCCGCACACCGTTGAAGTGGATGGCCGCACATTCACGTCGAAGTACATTCTGGTCGCGACGGGAAGCCATCCGACTGTGCCGGACATTGAAGGCGCGCAATATTGCATTACCTCTGACGATGCGTTCTATCTCGACACGCTGCCGGAGCGCGTCGTCGTCGTCGGGGGTGGCTATATTGCGGTTGAATTTGCATCCATATTCAACGGTCTGGGTATCGACACGACATTGGTGTACCGAGGCGATCGCCTGCTCAAGAGTTTCGACGCGGACCTCGGCAATTTCCTTGCGGAACAGATGACAACGCAAGGCGTCCGCATCCGGTTCAACACGGAAATTCGCAAGATCGAGCGTGACGGTGCGACATTGAGTTGCGTGACCGGCGACGGCGAACGGTTGTCCTGTGACACCGTCCTCCATGCAACCGGCCGGGTGCCGAATACAGCGCGCTTAGGTTTGGAGTCGATTGGCGTAGCGCTTGCGCCGAATGCAGCGATTGTCGTGGACGGTGCCTTCCAGACTTCGCAACCGTCCATATACGCGGTTGGAGACGTCATTCATCGAATGCAACTGACACCGGTTGCATTGGCTGAAGGCATGCTGGTCGCGGATCGTCTTTTCAACGGCAGTACTGAACATATGGATTACAGCGGCGTCCCCACTGCGATTTTTAGTCACCCGAATGTCGCCACTGTTGGGCTAAGCGAGGAACAGGCGATCGAAAGTGGCTACAAGATCGACCTGTACCGTAGCATTTTCACCCCTCTCAAGCACACCGTTTCGTCATCCGGCGACAAGGTGTTGCTTAAGCTGATCGTGGACCGTGAAAGCGATCGCGTCCTCGGTGTTCATATGGTAGGCGACGACGCCGGTGAAATCCTTCAGGGGTTTGCCGTAGCGATCAGGTGCAAGGCGACGAAGGCGCAGCTTGACGCCACCGTGGGCATCCACCCCACCATCGCCGAAGAATTTGTCACGATGCGTGCCAAGGTTGGCGTTTGAATCGCTTTCGGATTGCGTCGGTCCGATAGGCACCGGGGCGAGAGCTTTTACAGCTGAATTTATTTATCTTAGGAGTGTGACATGCCGACTTACATCGTTTCAGCCGCTAGCGACTTCCTTTCCGAGCGCACCCGGCAATCCATCGCGGAAAAATTCACCCAGGATTATGCTGAGATTACGGGCGGACCGACCTTTCTGGTGCAAGTGATTTTTAATGCGATTCCCAAAGGAAGCCACTTCGTAGGCGGCAAGCTGCTTAACGCCGATCACATCTTCGTGCACGGATATACGCGCGAGGGGAAAACGCCCGATCAGAAGGCCAGGATGCTCGAGAGCATCGTAGACACCATCGCACAAGCCGCGTCAGTGGCGAAACGGTCCGTCTGGGCGTATCTCAGCGAGTTGCCATACACGCGGTTGGTCGAGTACGGGCACGTCGCGCCCAAACCTGGACAAGACGGGGAATGGCTGGACACGTTGCCGGCTGAAGACGCCGCGTTTATCCGAAGCATCGCCTGAACCTGTTCGCCCGCTTCAGTCACCATAGCTGGAATCGAGAAGACCTCACATGCTTTCTTTCCGTTTCTGCGTTACCGCCGCCGCGGCCCTGCTCGTCATCGCACCAGCCTTCGGCGAGGCGGCGCCCTCCCGGATCCGCGGCACCATCACCGCTATTAATGACGGCAGCATGACAATCAAGGAGAAGGACGGCCACACGTTCGCGCTAAAGACCGGACAGTACACGACGTATGCCGACGTCATTCCAGCCAGCCTCGACGAGATCAAGGTCAACGACTTCGTCGGCTCCGCTGTCAAAGGGCCGCCGAGCTCGATGGTCGCGGTCGAACTCGCAATCATCCCCGACAGCATGCGTGCCGGACGCATTGGTTATTACGCATGGGATCCGCTGCCCGACCCCACTGCCATGCAAACGACCGGCACTAGCGCGACCGGTGTGACGAACGGCCGGGTGTCGAACGTCTCGCCAGCAGCGCCTAAGCTCACCGACACCAATATGACCAACGGCATCGTCTCCGCCGAGAACGGCAGCACGGCTGGTCGCACGCTCACGGTCACCTATGACGGCGGTAGCAAAAGCCTTCACATCACCGTGCCGCCCAACGCGCCGATCGTACGCTACGTGCTGGCCGACCGCTCGGCGGCCTTCATAGGGTCTACGGTCTTTATCAAAACCAACCCGGACGACCAGGCGCGGCTCGTCACCATCGGCAAGGGCGTCACGCCCCCGATGTGAGCGCAGCGTCCCCAACGAGATTTCCGCAAACCACGTACACTCTTTCGCGGCCGCGGTAGCGCATCGATCCAGGTAGGGCAGCGCGTGCTGCCCTACTTTCGCCGCCACCGTGTGGAATCTCTTTCTTACGAAAATTTCAAGCATGGGAAACAATCAGCTTTCCAGCATCACTCTTCAAGGCAGCCGGATCGTCGTAGCCGGCGGTACATCAGGAATTGGTTTTGCCGTGGCCGAAGCTGCGGCGAAGTCCGGAGCCGAAGTCATCATCGCATCGAGCAAGCCGGAACGCGTCGCGGCTGCACTGGAGCGACTGCCTCAAGGTACACGCGGCGAGCCGCTCGACTTTTCCGATGAGGCGCAAGTAAGGGCGTTTTTTGCGCGCGTAGGCGCATTTGACCATCTTGTCTACACCGCTGGCGAAACGCTTCTCCTGCAAAATCTTGCTGATCTCAGCATTGAAGCCGCGCAGCGAGCTTTCGAGGTTCGCTACTGGGGCGCGCTCAAAGCCGTCAAATATGGGGCGCCGCTCATTCGAGCGGGTGGCTCCATTACGCTTACAAGCGGAGTGGCATCGTCGCGTCCGCTGCCTGCCTGGACGATCCCGTCGAGCATCCTGGGTGCGATCGAGTCATTGACTCGTACATTGGCAGTCGAGCTTGCGCCTCTGCGTGTCAATGCCGTGGCGCCTGGCGTCTTGCGTACGGCGTTGTGGGACAACATGAGCGAAGCCGATCGCGAAGGTCTTTATGACTATATCGCCGAAAAGATGCCGGTACGAAGGGTCGGAGAGGCAAGCGACGTTGCCCAAACGTATCTTTACCTGATGCAACAGGGCTTTAGCACGGGACAGGTCATCGTTGTCGATGGTGGCCATGTGCTGGTTTAACGGTCGATGCTTCCCGTGATTTCCGAGCCACCGAGCAGCGAGCAGTTGCAGCGGAATATCTGAACCTGCCTGAGTGTTAACGCGTTGCTGGTTCGAGCCCGAACCGGCAATCAATCACTCAGGGGCGACTCTATTATGAGTTCAGACGTAAAGCATACGTACGTATTGATTGCGGGGGCGTGGTGCGGTGGATGGGTTTGGCGCGATGTCATTCCTCGCTTGCGCAAGTTGGGACACGCGGTCACCGCACCGACGTTAACTGGCCTTGGCGAGCGCCGCCAAAGCGGCAGAGACGATACCGATCTTAGTACTCACATTGACGACGTCATTCTATTTCTTCCGTCAAAGCGACGGTACCTGGGATGTATTCCTGCCTGATTCTGAACGCCCGACGATGAGTGCTTTTTTGACGTACGGAGCGCCTGGGTATAGACGGACGTGACCGGGCGCCGGTCGCATCCGCGACCGAAAGGGGGCTCGTTCCGTTTCCTGACAATGGCCCCATCTCATGCCGACACAAGCTCCGCTGGCGCGCGTTCGCCCTCGGCGAGGCGCCAAAGGGCGTCGCTTAAAAACCGCTTACTGAAACTCAATAATTCAGGAATTTCGCCGTTAACTTATTATCAATGCCAGATTGGCAGGATTGTTGACGCTGCCAATCTGTGCGCAAGATATACAGAAAGCCAAACGGGGGCGCAGCCATGCGTAACCAGCTGTCTTTGCGGGCGGCCCTTCGGCCGGTCCACGCGATTCGACGCGATTTACCCACGCTCAGGCGGCCACACGCTTCCCATGCGTGCTGGCCGACAATGCGCCTGACCCATTGCGCATGCGGCGCTGTCGCCCTATTTCTGGTCGCCGCGGCGCCAGCATGCGCACAAACGAGCACATGGACCAATACGGGTTCCGGCAACTGGACCACACCGGGGAACTGGGACACCGGGACCGTACCCAGCGCAACGGTCGGTGCGGATATAGAAAATGGCGGAACAGCGGTCGTGACAAGCAGCGGGCAGACAGTCGGCCTGCTGCAGGTCGGCGTGACCGGAACAGGATCCCTGCTGATCCAGAACGGCGGTACGCTGACCCAGGCCAGCGGCGCGGCGTTCACCGTGATCGGTACGGGCAGCATCACCATCAACGGCCAAGGGTCGACCTACAGTACACCGAACGACCTGCTGCTGGGGCGCGGCACTGGGACCAACGCAATCACGGTTGAAAACGGCGGCCAGCTCTATACGGGCAACGCCTTTGTCGGCGAGGGCTCGTCCAGCGTCAGCACCAACATCGGTGCAACGGTGACCGGTGCGGGCTCGTATTGGAATGCAGGTGAATTCCTCGGTGTCGGCGGCGGACCGAACGCCGCGACGCTGACCATTTCCGACGGCGCCACGGTGACCGCGCAAAGTACTGTCGCGATCGAGTCGATCGGATCGGGCGCTGCCGGCATTGCCACGGTGACTGGCCCCGGCTCCCAGCTACTGTTGCCGGGTACCGCACTTGCCGTCGGCGAATTTATCAACGGCGGCGAGGGCAACGGCACGCTGACGATTTCGAACGGCGGACTGGTGTCTGCGCAAACCGTGACGCTGGGTGAGTTCGATGCCGGCACCACCGGCGTGCTGAATCTCGACGGCACCTCCAGCGCCCGCGGTGTTCTGGTAACGACCAGCCTGGCAAAGGATCTCGGCAGCGGCACTGTCAACTTCAACGGAGGCATCCTCCGCGCGGGCGCCAGCAGTTCGAATTTTATCTCCGGATTCGGTGCGGGCAGCCTCGTGGTCGATACAGGCGGACTGTACCTCGACACAAACGGATTCGACGTCACGATCACGGATGGATTGAGCGGCAGTGGCGGCCTGACCAAGATCGGCAGCGGCACCCTGGTTCTGGATAGCGATAACACGCTGAGGGGTAACAGCGAAGTCAGCGCCGGCACACTGGTGGTCGGCGACAGCAGCAGCAACGCGGTACTCGGCGGCAACCTCACGGTCGACGCGGCCGCAGCGCTGCTCGGGTACGGCACCACAGGCGGCAATCTGACCAACAACGGGACGGTGGTTCCGGGCGGAACCTCCGGCACGATGGGCGCCTTGTCCGTCGGCGGCAACTACACGCAGGCCAGCACGGCGGCGCTGTCGATCGAGGTAAGCCCGACATCGGCCTCGCAACTAAAGGTGAGCGGCAGCGCAACGCTCAACGGCGTGCTGGCCATCGTCTACGATCCAGGCACCTACACGGCGACGCAGTACACGATCGTCTCTGCGGCGAACGGGGTGAGCGGGAAGTTCTCCAGCACCACGGCGACGCTGTCTGGCGGTGCGAATCTCGGCACGCTGCAATCGTCGCTGACGTACGACGCAAACAGTGCCAATCTCTTACTGGCCAATGCCTTGGCCACGGTCACGACACCGGTAGTCGTCGCCCCGAACGACACGAGCATCTACACAGCCCTTGGCACAGCGGCGGTTATGAACGCACAGGGCACCACAGCGGCGCTACTCGATCGTACCGGCGGCGCCAGCGCCGCGACCTCGGGCGCGCAAGATGGCTGGATCAGAGCGACGGGCGAACAGACGAAGGTAGGCGGCTCGAACGGCGAACCGGGCTTCCAGGCGAACCAGTACGGCTTCCTCGCGGGCCTGGAACAACGGCTGGGTGACTACACGCTCGGCGTGGCGGGTGGTTACACGCACACCGATCTGGACGAGCAGGTCACCGGCGACTCGGGCGCAACCGACACGCTGCGTGCGGCACTCTACGCGAGCCGCTGGCTAGGGCCGCTAAGCGTCTCCGGCACGTTGGGCTACGGACTCGACTTCCTGTCGCAGAAGCGGCCGTTTGCTGGCATCGGGACGGCCGAGGGCGATCACATGGGTCAGGAGTTCACGACAGGTGCGCAGGCGGCCCTGCCCTTGACGCTCGGCAGCGTTGTGCTGACGCCGCGTGTGGGTCTGCGCTACGCGTACTTCCACGCGGACAGCTTCGGCGAGAGCGGAGCGGCAGCCCAGAATCTCGACGTCGGTCCGGACAACCCCCACAGCCTGCAACCCTACGCGGAGCTTACGCTCGACAAGGCCTTTGGCGATGTACTCAAACCGGTGAACGTGCAGTTGCGCGTGGGCTACGCGCGCGAATTGCTCGATACGGGGCGCGCCGTGAGCGTGGCATCGCAGGACCAAACGCTCTTCACAGCGCCGGGCGTGAGCCTGCCGCGCGGCTATCTCACGACGGGCATCAGCATCGGCTTGCAACCGGTGAAGAACCTCATGGTCTCACTGGGCTATGACGCGCTCATCAACACGACGCACGCGTCGGCCCAGGCGGGCACACTGAAGGCCGAATACCGCTTCTGAACGCGGGGGAGGAAATCGGCTTACAGAAATTTATTTGTTTGAGGAATGGATTATTCGACGCTTGTTGTTCCGTGACCTCTCATATATTTCTTTTAAGCCATGGAATAATCCGGATCGAATTCCGTTGCAGCCCTTCGCAACTCTCTGGCCGTCCACGGGAAAGGCGCAGCGGCGCGGCTTAGCACCGAGTGGCCGACGTTCCGAGGCGTTCCCGGTTGAATCACATCAACCGGCGCTCGCGCCAATTGCTTGCACGCGACAAACAAACGTTGACAAAAAATTATTGTGACTTGGTAAGGTCACGCAACTCATTTACGTGAAGCCCCAAAGCGAAGCGCGATAAGCGTAAGTCCGCCGCCACGCGCTGCAGGATAGTCGTTGTGATCGCCTCGAAATCCGGGGTTAGCTGTCGATACAACAATGACTACGATTAGTAGTCCGATTCGTATATAGCTTTCAAACTCGAACTCATTGTGTCTGAAGCGCCGCCTGCGCAGGCGGCTCGTTGGCACACGCGCAGCGCTTGAAGGGATTCGGCGTATCCACGCCGTCGATCGCGAGGGGGAATTCATAAGACTTCTCCTCGCAAAACAATGTAGGCCATCACTGACAACTATGAGGGGTGAAATGAAACAACGAGCAATGGCGTTAGCCATTCGAAGAGTCGTCTGGGCTGAGCTCGCACTGACGACCGCAATCGCTGCTCCAGCGTTTGCGCAAAGCCAGCCGGCCGCCATAGCAACGCCGGCAGCCGCTGCTGCGGCTTCAGGCACGGCGGCGGCGGCCGCTCCGGCAGCGGCATCGGGCGCAGCAGCATCGGCGGCCAACAAGAACGTCAAGCAACTACAGACGTTTCAGGTCACGGGCTCGCTGATCCGCCAGGCGGACAAAGTGGGCTTCCAGCAGGTTCAGGTGATCACCACGAAGGACATTCAGAACTCGGGGGAAAAAAGTGTTTCGGACTACGTGCGTTCCATTTCCGCGAACTCGGCCAACAGCTGGGGGGAATCCACGTCTGACAGCTTTGCCGCTGGCGGTGCCGGCATCGCACTGCGCGGCCTGAGCGAAAAATACACGCTGGTGCTGGTCGACGGTCAACGTGTTGCACCGTTTGCATTCGCGGTCAACGGCAGCGATCAGTTTTTCGACCTGAACACCCTTCCTATAGATGCAATCGACCGCATCGAAGTGGTGAAGACGGGCGCCGTCTCGCAGTACGGCTCTGACGCGATCGGCGGCGTGGTGAACATCATCACCAAGCACGATTTCCAGGGCTTGCAACTCGACGGGAGCTATGGCGGCGCGACACAAGGCGGCGGGGGCACGACCAAGTTCGGCATTCTTGGCGGCTTCGGCAATCTGACGTCCGACGGCTATAACATCACGGCAACCGCGAGCTACTACAAGTCGAACGGTTACACGCTGGCCGATCGCGACACGACAGAGAATCAGGACTTCAGCAACCAGATGTTTGGCGGCTCAGTCCAGCAGCCGTCGTACTTCCTGAATCCCACTACGGGTGTCGCGACGCCGTTCGGCTGCGCCGGCGGCAAGATTGCGCCCGCCTCCTCCAGCATCATTGCGTCGCAAACCGGCGCGATCAATAGCGGCAATGTGTGTCTAAGGAATACGGCTGAAGACACGTCGATCGAGCCGATGACGGAGCGTTTCAGCGCCAAGGTTCACGGCGACTTCAAGATCAACGATACAACGACCGCGTACGCCGATCTCTGGGAAAGCAACAACACGACGACGACCAATGACGGTCCCGTCGTCCTTGGCAACAGCCTGCAGTTCAACCCGGCCACCAAGACCGTGTCGCCGTTCACGGCCGTTGTACCCGCCAACAATCCATTCAACACGACGGGCGTGGCTCAGGAACTGTTTGGCACCTTGCCGGGTACGTTCGGCTCGACCACGGATGCAAACTACTGGCGTGCAGCAACTGGTGTGAAGGGCAGCTTCACGACCGGCCAGGAAGACTGGGACTGGAATGCCGGGTACACGCATTCGATGAGCACGGTGAGCAACACGCTCGGAAACTATGTCAATCCGATCGCGTTGACCTCCGCGCTGAACAACGGCACGCTTAATTTCGTGAATCCGTCGGCTACGCCGGGTGCCGTGAGCAGCATCCTGACTACGGCGAACAACCTGGGCATTTCGAAGCTCGATGCGCTCGATACAACTCTCGCGACACCCAACCTGTTCCATCTGCCGACCGGTGACGTCGGCCTGGGTCTGGGTGCGCAGTTCCTGCACGAAAGCGAGCTGATCGAGGAAGGCGCCAACTACCTGAACGGCACGACGCTGGGACCGAACCTCCAGACGGTGGACGGTGAGCGCAACGTGGCTGCGGTGTACTACCAGGTCGACGTTCCGCTGATCAACAAGATGCTGACGTTCAGCCAGTCGGGCCGCTATGACCACTACAGCGACTTCGGCGGCGCGTTCTCGCCGCGTTTCGCACTGCGCTTCCAGCCGATCCAGCAGTTCACCACGTACGCCTCGTACAATCGCGGCTTCCGCGCGCCGGAGTTCCTCGAAAACACGAATTCGTCGAACATCGGCATCCAGCCGATCGGGCCGAATGGGCAGGACGAAAATGTCATCACCAAGGGCAATCCGAACCTGCAGCCGGAACGTACGAAAAACTACAACATCGGCTTCGAACTGTCGCCCACCCGTACGACCGACATCGGCTTCGACTGGTACAAGATTCACGTCGACAAGGCGATCGGCACGCAGCTTGATCCGAGCGGCACGGTACTGAACGCGGACGGTTCGATTGCGTTCGAGACCAACCAATACGAGAACCTCGGTTCATTCGATACGGACGGCTTTGAAATGACGTTCGCGCAATCGCTACCGACCAAGATTGGTACCTTCAAGCTGTCGGGCGATTGGGGCTATGTGTGGCACTTCGACATGAGCGGTATCGGCGGCCTCGCCTCGACGGTCGATGGCGCGGGTAACGACTTGACGCTTGCGCAACCGTTCGGCGGTTCGTTCCCGCGCTGGAAGGGCAACACGGATCTTTCGTGGAATTTCCACCAGTGGAATGCCGACCTGGCATGGCAGTACACCGGTCCGTACTCTAACGCGCTGGGTCTGAACTTCTCGACCGCGTCGTATAGCGTGTTCAACCTTAACGTTGCGTACACGGGCTTCAAACACTGGACGGTCTACGGCGGCATGAACAACATTTTCAACCGCGCGCCCCCGTTCGATCCGGAGTGGCTGAGCCAGATTGACCAGACCGGCTACGACCAATCGCTATATACGTATGAGGGTCGTTTCCTGCAGATCGGCGCGACCTACAAGTTTTAAGGAGCATCGGATGTTTGAGTAGCCTTTTCAAGGCCGTTCCGGTTTTCGGATTCCCCTCCCTTGTCATCGGAGCGGCCTTTTTTTTGAATTATTGATGACCGTCCAGGCAGAATTCACCGAAGCGCAGCAAGGAAGCTGCACCACGCAAGCGCAGCTACCGGCAATACTATCGCGAGCAGGGGAGCTCGACGAATTCCAGCGAGTCCTTCCAGCACTCTTCCGCATTCATCCGGTCACCCTCGCTCGGCCGCCCCGCCGATTGATGCTCGATCACCTCGCAGTTCCCAATCAGATCGGAGAGCATCTCCACCAGTAGCTCTCTGTTAGCCGCATCGAATGTCGATAACGCCAGGTCAGCGACCTCCCGGAGAATCATCGGCAGTCGGCGAGCCAGAGAGGACCCAGCATCCGTCAACTGCAACTCCGTCACCCTGCGGTCCGAGCCAGAGCGAATGCGCGTAACCATGCCCCGCTCCTCCAGCAAGGTGAGAAGTCGTGATGTTCTCGCCATCTCGATGCCACTGCTCTGCGCTAGCGTTTTCAACGATGCCGATTCGCCCGTCGAAATGAGAAATAAAAGAGTCGCCTGGACATTCGTAATGCCCAACTGTTTGAGCAACTGCTTGTCCATCAGATTCGCTAACCTAAGTCGCGCGAGTCGTAGCAGGTGGCCAATATTTCTGGTCATCATGGCGACGTTCGGCTTCGCCGTGTCCTCCTGAGCAGATACCGCGCCAGACCCGCTTTCGTTTTCGACGTTCACTCACCCTCTCCTGCGCTCGACCACGGAAAATTCCCAACGGACACGCAAGTGCCGAACCGCCTCGCGATGATGAGGTGTTAGCCTTCCTTGCCTGGACGACCCAGCGTTGCCCACCTTGGTCCAGATTCCTTTCCGGACATCGTGGTAAACGACGCGGCCACCGGCGCTATTCCTTCCATATTTTGCAGTACTGTATTGCTCGGATATCTTCCCTTCGCAGCCGCACACGGCGGTCAGATGCAGCGCCAAATATTACACAAACCTTTCGCCCGTGATATGCTGACTCCTGTCTTTGGGGAGTAGCCGGCTTCTACCCAGAAGCGCCTGCGTCAACATTCTCGGTCGAACAGACCGTGGTGCAGGTAGCCGTTTGGTTGGCAAGACCATCGACGCACCGCGCAACTGGTCGGGCGCGACGGTGTGTCGTGGTGTTCAGCCCGACCTTGAGCGCCTACTCTTATGAATCCTGTCGCAATACTGTTTCTCGCTTTCGCCATGTCCACCGACGCCTTCGCGGCCGCCATCGGCAAAGGCGCGACGCTCCATCGTCCGCGCTGGTGCGAGGCCCTCAGAACGGGGCTGATCTTCGGCGTCATTGAAGCGCTGACGCCATTGATCGGATGGTTCCTCGGCCAAGCCGCCGCTCAATACGTCTCATCATGGGATCACTGGATCGCCTTCACGCTGCTGTTCATGCTTGGCGCGCGCATGGTCTTCAACAGCGTTAGAGCCAGAAAGGTCGAAGAGACGAAACCCGCGACTCACTCGTTCTGGTTGCTTGCGCTAACAGGCTTTGCCACAAGTATCGATGCTATGGCGGTCGGCGCGGGCCTCGCCTTTGTCGACGTCAACATCTATTCGACGGCGGCGGCGATCGGTCTCGCCACCATGACGATGGTCACCATCGGGGTGATGCTTGGCCGTTTCCTCGGCCATGTAGCGGGCAGGCGCGCGGAGATGGCCGGAGGCGTAGTACTGATCGGAATAGGCAGCGCGATACTTGCTGAACACCTGCAGGTATTCAGCTAACCGCAGTTACCGGGCACGGAGTGGACCCGGCGGTCTTCGGGGGCTGTATGGGAGCCATTGACGCAGAGCGCCTAGCCCGCGGAAAGCAAACGGGCAACCTGATCCGATTTAGTCTGCACTGCGATATCTTCCGCCGTCATTCCGCGGTTGTCCTTTAACGCCCGGTCCGCACCGCGAGCAATCAGCAATCGGGCGGTGTCCGCGCGATCGTATCCCGCGGCCCACATCAGCGCGGTGAGATCGTTCTTGTAGGCGCGATTCACGTCGACCCCAGCATCGAGCAACCGGCTCACCACCTTCGTTTGTCCCTGTCCCGCCGCGTACTCCATGGCAGTCTTGCCGATGCGATCGGTAGTGGCAGGATCCGCACCGTGCGCGAGTAGCAGCGCAACGATCTCATCAAAACCACCGTACGCTGCGGCCATCAATGGCGTGACGCCCGGCGCGTCCATGTGCTGGACGTTCGCGCCGTGTTCGATCAGCATGCGCACCATAGCCACATCGCCTTTTTTGCACGCAGTGATCAACGCGGTATCGCCGATGCGATTCATGGCATCCACGGCCGCCCCGCTCTGAAGCGCCGCGAGAACCGACGCCTGGTTACCGTCTTTCGCGGCAACCAGCAATTGCCGGTTGGTCTCTCCAATGCCTTCGCCTTGCGCATACGCGGGCAAGTACACGCCGAATGCACCAGCCAGGAGCAGAACCACAGTCGCGATATATCGGATGACGGTCTCTTTCATGGTACCCCTCCCCGCTACTGGAGATTGTTGATGTACGCAGCCAGATTGCGAATGTCGTCGTCGGTCAGGTTGCGCGTCACGCTGGTCATGTTGCCCGCATCGTTGGTCCGCGTGTGCGAGCGGAAATCCTGCAATTGCTTGACGATGTATTGATACTGTTGCCCCGACACACGCGGAATCTCGTTCTGCCCCGAGAAACCGCCCAGATGGCACATCGTGCAGAGCACCTCGGCAGATTTCTTCCTTCCTGCTTCAATGCTGGCGCTGTCCGACTTGAACGGAACCGGCACCAGCTTTTGCGCGGCGAAGTAATCGGCGAGATCCTGCATGTCCTCTTTCGACAGGTTGGCCGCCATCGGCGACATGCGCGGGTCGCTGCGCCGTCCTTCCTTGAAGTCTTTCAGTTCCAGATAGATATAGCGCGCGTTTTGACCCGCAAGAATGGGGTAGTCCGGGTTGGTCGAATTACCCATCGGCCCATGACAGGCCACGCATGCTTGCGCCTTGGCCTGGCCCGCTCCGGCGTCGGCGTGCGCGCCCGACGGCAGCCATGCGGCGGCGAACCAGCCGCACAGCAGTGCCGTCCATAAGCGGCGTGTCGGACCCGCTGCTAATCGCAGCATCCGTATCGTCATGGCAACGCGAAGACGAGAACGGTATTGCCGCGCTTGAAATCGAGCTGCGTATTGCCGCCCGCCGCGACTGCGATGTACTGCTTACCATGCACCATGTATGACACCGCGGGCGCATTGACGCCGGCGCCGCACTGGAACTCCCAGAGCTTCTTGCCGGTGGTGGAATCGAATGCCCGGAACAAGCCGTTTCCTTCGCCGTTGAATACAAGACCGCCCGCCGTTGCCAACACGCCGCCAATCAACGGTTGTTCGGTCTTGTAGTCCCACACCACCTTACCCGTGTCGACGTTCACGGCAGACAGCTTGCCCCATTGCTGCTCGGTCGCGATAGTCTTGAACGCACCACCCAGCCATAGCTTGCTGCCGCCCGGATAAGCGGCGTCCTCGACCTGATACGTCATCGGCTGATTCAGATTGGCCGCATAGACGAGACGCGTATGCGGATCGAACGCCATCGGCGACCACTCGACCCCGCCGTTCGCACCAGGCAGCATCCGCGCGCCGTCAGCGGTCGGCAGCGTCCACATGTTCTCCTGCGGAATCATCGCCTGCGAAAAGCGGATCAGGCGTCCGGTGGCACGATCGTGAATGTACACGTGGCCGGTCTTGCCCGCATGCACCACGCCCGGAATCATCTTGCCGTTTTCGTCGCGCACGTCGATCAGCATTGGCGGGCTCACAGCGTCCAGGTCCCACACGTCATGCGGCACATACTGGTAGTGCCATTTGTATTTGCCGGTATCCAGATCGATCGCGACCAGCGAATCCGTATAGAGGTTGTCTCCCGGCCGGATTGCGCCATACAGGTCCGGCGACGGATTGCCGACCACGAAGAACACCGTATGCGTTTGCCGATCGACTGCAGGCGCCATCCACACCCCGCCGCCGAGCGTCCTGTAGAAGTCGCCGCCTTTCTCGGTCAACTGCTTCTTCTCCGCATCGATGTTGCGTTTCTCGTCGCGGCCGGTTGCATCTTTCGTGGCCCACACGCCTTCCTGGCCGGTCTCCGGAATCGTATAGAAGGTCCACAGCAATTGACCGGAGTTGGCATCGAACGCTTTGAGGAACCCGCGAATGCCATATTCGCCACCGTTCGTGCCAATCAGCACCTTGCCGTCGACGACCACCGGCGCCATCGTTTCCGAGTAGCCCTCATCGGGATCGGCGATCTGCGTTTGCCAAAGCACGTTGCCGGTTTTGGTGTCGAGCGCGACGAGTTTCGCATCGAGTGTGCCCATGTAGAGCCGCTCGCCTGCGATGGCTACGCCGCGATTGTTGGGCCCGCAACAAAACGTCGTGACCGAACCCATCTTGTGCTTGTAATGCCAGAATTCCTTGCCCGTTACCGCGTCGACCGCATACACATGGTTAAACGAAGTGGTAATGAACATGACGCCGTTCGATACGATCGGCGCCGTTTCCATCGACTCGTTGACCGCTGTCTGGAATATGAAAGCTGGCCGGAGTTTCGACACGTTCGTCTTGTTGATTTGTGCACCACGGTAGTAGCGCGTCTGCGCGTACGAGCCGTTCGAATGCAGCCAGTCGTTCGACGTGGTGGCTGCCCGGTCGAGCTGTTCCTGGCTCACGGGCTCCAGCGTCGACGGCACCGGCGAGGTCGTCGTGGTCGAACTGTTTTGAACCTCGTCCGCGGCGTAAGCGGCAGACGAGCCGAATGCGATGGCGAACAGGGCAAGACCAATAGCATTGGGAATGCGAATAAATGGCATGAGCGTCTCCTTGGCTATTTGTTGTTCAAGAATTTCAGCACTGGAGTGCGGCATTCATCCACGCAACCGTCGGCGTAGAAAAGCAGGATGGCACAACCCTCTCAAACAGCAAAAGCGTACGATTTAGAACCGTTAATTTGCTTTGTCAGGATGGGTCGGCTGCGCATAGATGGAGGGAGAAAATGTCCTCGTCCCCGAAAAGGCCGGCTCGCTTAAGCGTAGGCTATGCGCACGTGATTTTCCAGACTCTCAACAGGTTTTAGGAAGCACGGCCTCCTACATATGACGAGTTCGAATGTCTGCCAGTCAAGCGACGCCTGGCCCAGCCGAACTCCGGCGCGAAGCGCCACGTGAGCAGCAGCAACGCAAGCAGCGCGGGACACCAGCGCAAGTCGGTCGGCACTGGCTCGCGGTGAGCAAATCGCGCATCGATCATGGCCTCCCGCAAGGACCCCGCACCCGACAGCCGGCGATATCCGAAGCCGATCCCTCCGGCCACCGCAGCGAGGTAATGTCCGCGCAATTCGGACAGCTCCTCGTGACTTTCGGCCTGCGTGGCAGAACCTGGAACGGGCGGAACCTGGATCACATCCTCTGCCTGCCAGTAGCCGTCACGGTTACCCTCGGCGTCGGTGTGTGGAATGGGCGCGGCTTGATCGCCGCCCACGCCGATCAGCCAGCCCTTGACCTGAGCGGGGTTGATGTCCCGCTTCAGCGCATCGGACGGGAGGACCGGCGGCGCCTCCTGGCCATCGGTGACGAACACGACGGCCGCGCCTTGCCCGACGTCCTGCGCCACGCGCGTGGCGGAATAGATACCACCTTCGGCAATACGGCTCCAGTTGGTCCAGCGCATGCGCCCATCGATTCCCTCGAGCGACGACAGCAGCGCGTCAAAGTTGCTGCAAACTTCGACGGGCGGCAGCAACAGCAACGTCCGTTGCCCCGTGAACACACTCCAGCCCACCTTCGAACCGCAAGGCAGTTGTCCCAGCGCGTCGCGCATCGCCGCCCGTGCGAACACGAGGCGGCTCACCGGCACGCCATTCAACGCGACGTCCTCGACGTTCATGCTTTGCGTAATGTCGAAGGTAACGATGTAGCTGAACGTATCGCGCGGCAGTATCACGCGGGGCATGGCGACCGCCGCGAGCAGCAACAGAAGCGCCACGGCTGTCATCCAGTGGCGCCCGCCAGAAAGTCCACGCGTGAGTGTGCGAAAGCTCACGGTAGATCCTGGCTCTGCGCATCGCGCAGGTGGACGTTGTGCTGTTCCTTGACCTCAGGCGTGTCGGCCGTGGCACGCGCTTCAGGCTCGAGCCACAACGCCCGTTCGAGGTTGTAACGCGCATCCCAGTCGTCCGGCGTCGCACGCAGCAAGGTCCGATAGCGCGCCTTGGCCTCCTCGACCATGGCAACCGACTGAACCGTGC